>DATFLY010000084.1:0-26143 GCA_035267185.1 Lysobacterales bacterium
GCCCCGCTACAACCCCCCGGCAACAGTTTCAACACGCCCATCAGCTTCCAGGCGTCCATCAGCGACCACGCGATCAGGCGCAGGTACTTCCGCAGGTCCTGCCCATAAAACCGGAAAGCGCAAGAAGAACTGAAGTTCGCCAAGGCCCTGAGTACGAGCGAATCAGCTGTAATTTCAGTACAATACGCGCCCTGAATCTCTATTGTCGCTGGACCTATGAAGTATCCCGAAAACTTTGATGTCATCGTGATTGGTGGTGGCCATGCCGGCACCGAGGCTGCACTTGCGGCAGCCCGCAGCGGTGCCAGCACACTCTTGCTGACTCACAGCATCGAAACCATTGGCGCCATGAGCTGCAATCCCGCGATTGGGGGCATTGGCAAGGGACACCTTGTCAGGGAGATAGATGCCCTTGGTGGTGTCATGGCCAGGGCGGCAGACGCTGCCGCTATCCAGTTACGCACACTGAATGCCAGCAAGGGTCCGGCAGTCAGGGCTACGCGCGCACAGTGCGACAGGAACCTTTACAGGGCTTTCATCCGCAAGAGCGTTGAAAACCAGTCTCAGCTTTCAATGTTTCAGGGGGCGGTGGATGACCTGATTCTTGAACACGACCGCGTGATTGGCTGCAGGACAGCCACAGGTCTTGAGTTTTACGCATCAGCAGTGGTGCTGACCACCGGAACGTTTCTGGGTGGAAAGATCCACGTGGGTGAGAAGCAGCATGCTGGCGGAAGAGCCGGAGATGCACCGTCAGATACCCTTGCTGCACGACTTCGGGAACTGCCATTCAGCGTTTCGCGCCTTAAAACCGGTACGCCACCCCGAATTGATGGTAAAACGGTTGATTTTTCAATTCTGCAGGAACAGCCGGGCGATCAGCCGCGTCCTGTTTTTTCTTTTATCGGCAGTCGTGATGACCATCCGGAGCAACGTTGTTGCTGGATCACGCATACGTCTGAAAAGACCCACGAAATCATTCGGGCTGCGTTGCACCGCTCGCCCATGTATTCAGGCGTGATCGAGGGCGTGGGGCCACGTTATTGTCCCAGCATTGAAGATAAGGTGGTTCGCTTTGCTGAGCGAGACAAACACCAGGTTTTTGTTGAGCCGGAAGGCCTGCAAACGCAGGAGCTCTATCCGAATGGTATTTCAACCAGCCTGCCTTTTGACGTGCAGGTTGAATTTGTTCGTTCGATTCGGGGCTTTGAAAAAGCTGCCATTACCCGTCCCGGTTACGCAATTGAATACGATTTCTTTGATCCCAGAGAATTACACCCACACCTGGAGACGCAACACGTGGCGGGCCTGTTTTTTGCCGGACAGATCAACGGAACCACAGGTTACGAAGAAGCCGCGGCCCAGGGGTTGGTCGCCGGAGTCAATGCCGCACGGCAGACCCGGGGACAGAAGCTTTGGGTGCCCCGGCGCGATGAAGCGTACATGGGCGTGTTGATTGATGATCTCACCACCCAGGGCACGCTTGAGCCCTACCGGATGTTTACCAGCCGGGCGGAGTATCGGCTACAACTGCGGGAAGACAATGCTGATTTACGATTGACCGGGAAAGGTCGCGAACTTGGTTTGGTGGAGAATGGTCGTTGGAACATTTTTAACAGCAAGCGTAAAGCCATCGAAGCAGAGCGCGAGAGACTTTCAGGCATCTGGCTGGCGCCCGGAAATAGCGCAGGCCAGCAGGCCCAGGATCTTCTGGGTGAACCGATCAGCAAGGAAACCCGGGCCATTGACCTGCTCAAGCGTCCCGGTATGACATATGCGCGGCTGGCGGAAGTGGAGGTGATCGGATCGCGGCTCGACGAGGACTCCTGGGCGAACCAGTTGGAAATTCAGATTCGATATTCAGGCTATCTGCAGCGCCAGACCATGGAGATTGAGCGTCGTCGCAACAATGAGAATCTGGAGATTCCCGAGGATACTGATTTCGGTGAAATCCGCGGATTGTCTGCAGAAGTGCAGGAAAAACTGACCAAAATCCGTCCGGCCACTGTGGGTCAGGCATCGAGAATTCCCGGCATGACACCAGCGGCGGTGTCTCTGCTGATGGTGCACCTGAAAAAGACCCGTTCCCAGGAAGCTGCCTGAAACCGTTTGTGGAAATAAAAACACCGTTTGGCGCGTATCACGAATTGCCAACGCTTGATTTACAGATTCTTAACGACCAATTTGTATGCTAGGCATGTAAGTTGACTGTGCCTAGCGTGTCGACACATCAAGACAGGCAGTCCCCACACTTCATATTGCCTATCTCGACACGCTTTCAGACCCCGGACCTTTTGTCCGGGGTTTTTTTATGCGACACCACTTTTTAAGTCATTCGATCAGGAAGAGCCGTCGTGAATTGGTCTGGTTGCCAGAGAAAAAGGGGCCGGATCTCAAATCATCAAAATGAGAACCGACCCCTGGTGTCACGAGATACTACTTTGTGATTTTGATGTTATTCGCTGTCGCCGTAGTCACTGGCCTCAGGAAGTCTGCGAACCAGCCAGGAATCGCCGACCTTGAAGGTGGTGCTCCATTCGGACATAAACGCCTGGAATGCATCCTCGCCACCCAGTGTCTCTGAAACGATATCCATGAATGAAGGATCGGCGTCATCAGCAAAGTCGGCATAGCCCTTCATTGGTAACACGAGGTTAATCTGGTTGCCTTTGCCACCGGAAACCACGCTATGGAAGCCGTAATGGTTTGAGTACCCGGCTTCTGTCAGAGCCGCATGGATGGTTGCCAGTCCTTCCCGGAATGCGCGGCCCTGGCCCTGCATGATGTACCAGTCTTCGAGCTGGAAATGGGTATAGCCATCCCAGTTCTCCGGCCAGTGGGCGTATTCCTTCATTTCTACTGTCACCATGCGTTCCATATGCGCAACATGAGGTGCCACTTCCGCCTGGAATTTCTCGCCTGCTTCCTCCTGCCAGTCGTACTCGGCATCAAAGTCTTCCCAGTTGTGACCGCCGGAGCGTGCTGCATATTTGCCGGTATCCGGACCGGTTTCAATGGCATACCAGTTATATTGAAAATGACCAGGCTTGTCAGCAACCCACAAGTGATAATCGCGGATTGCAGCCTCAAGCGCAGCACCCTCACCAGGATTAGCTGTGATCATGACAACATCTGCTGCACCATCGTTTTCTTCGTCCTGCGCCTGTATTGGCAACATCCAGGCAAGAGGTGCCAGGATGGCAACCAGCCAGACTGAAAAATGCTTATTCATAATTTCTCCCTCAAATGTGAAACAAAAGCCCGGGGATCACCTGTTCAGAGGTCATAACCCGAGCCTTATGATCAGTATAGACTGCGCCCGGTAATTTTTCGTTAGGGTAGTTGAACGATGGATTGGAGAATGCAATGAATCAATCACCGGCGCGATACAGATTGCATGGCGATAACCGGTCGGGCAATTGCTACAAGGTCGCGTTGATACTGCGAATGACAGATCGGCCTTTTGAATGGGTGCCGACCGATGTCCTGGCACGCGAAACCCGCACCGACACGTTTCTCGCACTTAATCCGAATGGCCGGGTTCCCGTTTTGGTGCTGCCGGATGGTCGGATTCTAAGTGAGTCAAACGCGATACTGATTCACCTGGCGGAAAACACGTCATGGCTTCCTGCTGGTGCTTACCAACGAGCCCAGGTCTACCAATGGCTGTTTTTCGAGCAATACAGCCACGAGCCGTATATTGCTGTCGCACGCTTTATTGTCCACCTGGCCAAAATGGGAGACTCCAAAAAGAAGCAAATGCAACACCTGTGGAAAAACGGAAATGCTGCTTTGAAGATCATGAATGATCATCTGGGTCAGGCTGGCTTCATGGTGGGTGAACAACTCACCATTGCTGATATTGCATTGTATGCTTATACCCACACTGCACACGACGGTGGTTTCGATTTGCAACCCTATGAAAACATCCGCAAGTGGCTTTCAGGATTTGAAGCTCAGCCTGGATACGTCTCAATGGAGGACGCCTGTCAGTGAGTGTGCACCTGGAGATCAAAGGAGGTTGCCACTGCCGGTCCCTTCGTTACGTTTTACAGTGGCCCATCACCAGTCTCACAGACGGAGAATTGCCATCTGTTCCGGCCCGGCGCTGTTCCTGTTCTTTTTGCAAACGCCTTGATGGCGTGTGGACATCACACCCACAGGCGAGCCTGCATATTGCTGAAAGCCCTGAACAATCTCCCAGCCGTTACCGGTTTGGCACTGAAACGGCTGACTTCCTCTTCTGCAGCCGTTGTGGCATTACACCACTGGTCACTTGTGAACTGGAAGGACAGGATTATGGTGTGGTTAATGTCCATACATTTGACGATGATTGCATCGACCAGATCGCCCTGGACCTGAGTGATTCCTGTTTTGACGACGAATCCACTGATGCTCGTCTTGAGCGACGCAAACTACGCTGGATCGGCAACATGACCTGGGCCTGATTGTCGTATCAGGCATGCTCGATTGCCGCCGGTGCGTTGTCCTTCTCCGAGCTCTCAAAGACCAGGCCCGCTTCCGGGTCATTAAACACATCCATGTCGATGGCGTTTTCGCTGACCGCAACAATGGACGTTACAGTGGCGTCTCCCGTGACATTCACCGCGGTCCGCGTCATGTCGAGAATTCTGTCGACGCCAAGAATCAGGGCAATACCTTCCGCCGGCAAACCAACCTGTGTGAGCACACCGGCCAGTACAACCAGCCCCACTGATGGAACGCCCGCTGTACCAATTGACGCCATGATCACCATCAGAACCACCATCAGGTACTGGGTCAGGCTCAGGTCAATGCCATAAAACTGCGCAATGAAGCCGGTGGCAATTCCCTGCATGATGGCGGTGCCATCCATATTGATGGTTGCGCCAAGCGGGATGGTGAATGACGAAACTTTATTGCTGACGCCAAGGCGCTCCTGAACAGACTCCATGGTCACGGGAATGGTGGCATTGCTTGATGCAGTCGAGAATGCAAACATCATTGCGGCTCTCATTTTCCAGAGGAAGATTTTTGGATTGAGCCTTCCCAGCGTTGCCAGTAGTGTGGGATAAACCACCAGCGCATGCAGAAACAGCACTGCAAATACCAACAGGATATAACGACCTACAGCAAGAAAATCAGATGTATTACTGGTTGCAGCCAGGTTCGCAATCAGGGCAAAAACACCATATGGGGCAATTTTCATCACGATGGTAACCAGCTTCATGATCACGGCGTTGATGTCATTGAACCAGGCTGAGACGCGATTGCCTGTTTTTCCGCTCAGCGTGATCGCGACGCCGAGGAGAATCGAGAAAATAATGATGGGCAGCATGTTGGCATCTGACATGGCCGCGACGGGGTTTGTAGGTACCATATCGATCAGAACCTGGGCGAATGGTTTGCCTTCGCTGATCGTGGCATCGACTGTGGCAGTTGGGTTTGCGCCCACTCCGGGTTTGAAAATCGCGGCTGCCGACAGTGCCAGCGCTACTGCAATACCCGTCGTCAAAAGGTACAAGCCAATGGCCTTGCCACCGACGCGCCCAAGCGCTTTGGGGTCAGAGAGTGCACTGGAGCCGCAGACGATTGACACAAAGACCAGCGGTACCACCAGCATCTTGAGCAGGGAAATAAAGATCGAACCCACAACCAGGAATATACCGTCAAGCAGCCAGACTTCTGACCACTGGGGTGTTTCCAGATAATTGAGCACCAGGCCGACGATTGCACCCAGGATCATCCCAAGGAAAATTCTTGCGCTCAAACTCATGCCTTTGCTTTCGCTCATTTTTTATCCTCGGGAACAGGGCTGTTGATGCTCTGGATAGGGCTGACAGACAAATTTGCCTGTCTCACCCAACGGTGGAGTAGGTTAGAATTTAACGCTTTCGCGCAGGACTTGGCAAACCGGAATGACTGAAGAGACAAAAAGAAGCAACTTCATTCGTAACATCGTGATGGCGGACCTGGAGTCCGGCAAGCATCAATCAATATGTACACGATTCCCGCCGGAGCCCAATGGGCACCTGCATATTGGCCATGCAAAATCAATTTGCCTGAACTTTGGGCTGGCAGACGAATTTGAGGGAACCACAAACCTCCGTTTCGATGACACCAACCCGTTGAAAGAAAGCGAGGATTACGCGCAGGCCATCATGGAGGATGTTCGCTGGCTGGGTTTTGAATGGCAGGAACTGCGTCATGCTTCTGACTATTTTCAGCAGCTATACGAATACGCGACCCACCTGATTCGTAACCAAAAAGCCTATGTGGACGATCTCGATGCCGAGAAGATGCGGGAATACCGGGGGACTCTGACCGAACCCGGAACAGACAGCCCTAACCGCAGTCGCCCGGTTGAAGAGAGTCTCGACCTGTTTGAGCGAATGAAGGCAGGTGAGTTCGAGGACGGGGCGATGGTGCTTCGCGCCCGCATTGATATGTCATCACCCAATATCAACATGCGCGATCCTGTGATTTATCGCATCCGAAATGCGGCCCATCACCGGACCGGTGATGAGTGGCACATCTATCCGATGTATGACTGGGCTCACGGAATCTCGGATGCCATCGAAGGTATCACGCATTCCCTTTGCACCCTCGAATTCGAGGATCATCGTCCGCTTTACGAATGGTTCCTGGAAAACATTCCGTCACCCAGTAATCCCCGGCAAATCGAATTTGCGCGCGGCAACCTTGACTACACGGTGATGAGTAAAAGGCGCCTGCTGCAGCTGGTCGAAGATGGCCATGTCAATGGCTGGGACGACCCTCGTATGCCGACCATTGCCGGGATGCGTCGTCGTGGGTATACCCCTGAGTCAATTCGCAGCTTCTGGAATGAGGCGGGTATAGCCAAGGCTGAAAGCATTCTGCCGATGGGAGTACTGGAGAATTCATTGCGCGACGACCTCAATGAACGCGCACCTCGCACCATGGCGGTCCTCAATCCACTCAGAGTTGTGCTCACCAATTTTCCCGAGGGTGAAACGGAGTGGATCGAGGCTGCAGTCCACCCACAGAAACCTGAACTGGGAACACGCAAGGTTCCATTGAGCCGGGAGATCTGGGTGGAGGAGGGTGACTTCATGGAAGAGCCACCACGCAAGTTCTTTCGTTTACGGCCTGGTGGAGAAGTGCGCTTGCGAAATGCTTTTATCATCCAGTGCGATGAAGTCATCAAGGATGAATCGGGCCAGGTGACTGAGCTTCGTTGCAGTTTTGACCCTGATACCCGCAGTGGTATGCCGGGCGCTTCGCGCAAGGTGAAGGGAACGATTCACTGGGTTTCAGCAGATCACGGTGTGAAAGCTCAAGTGCGTTTGTATGATCGGCTGTTTAACGTCCCCAATCCGCTTTCCGACAAGTCACGGGACTTCCTGGAGTTCATCAACCCGGAAGCATTGACGGTGATCGAAAACGCCGTGGTTGAGCCTGGTGTTGCGGAAGGCAAACCAGGGGATTTTTACCAGTTTGAACGGACTGGTTACTTCATTCATGACAGTGAAGACTCAAAGCCAGGTGCGCCGGTCCTGAACCGCGCTGTTACCCTGCGCGACACCTGGGCAAGGCTGGAAAAGCAATTGGGCCTGCGCTGAAGGCCTGATGTTACCCCTGGAGAAAGCACCTGCGGAAATTTGTATCGTCCGTCTTTCTGCATTGGGTGACGTCAGCCATGCTGTCCCTGTCCTGCGGGCGATTCAGAATCAGTGGCCACAAACCAACGTAACCTGGATCTGCGCGACACTTGAACATCGTCTGCTGTCCATTCTGGACGGTGTCACGTTCCACGTTCTGGATAAAAAATCCGGCCTGCGTGGATACCGTCAGCTAAAACGGGACCTGGCAGGAAAGCGTTTTGATGTGATGTTGCAGATGCAGACTTCGACGCGGGCCAATCTCACCGGTGCCTGTGTGAAGGCTGATATCAAACTGGGGTGGGATGAGGATCGCGCCCGCGAGTTTCACCAGAAATTTATGACCCACGCCATTCCTGCAGTGCCTTTTGAGCACCAGGTGCAGGGCCATCTCTCGTTTGCACGAACCATCGGTTTGGATGCAGATGAACCCGTGTGGGACTTTCCTGTTGGTGAGGCTGAGTTGGCATTTGCTGCTGAAGTGATGCCGGAAGGTCAACGAACCCTCATCATTTCTCCAAGCTCAAGTCACCCTGCTCGCAACTGGCGTGCGGAACGGTACGCTACTGTCGCCGACCATGCAGCCCAGTCACTCGGAATGACCATCGTGCTTTCGGGAGGTCCATCAGAAGCTGAGCAGGCCATCGGAAAAACCATTGAACAGGCCATGGCAACACCGGTTGTCAACATGATCGGCAAGGATACGCTTCCGCAACTACTGGCCATGGTGCAGCGCGCGGACGTGGTGCTTACGCCGGATTCAGGGCCAGCACACCTGGCGAATGCGATGGGCACACCGGTTGTTGGACTTCATGCCAGCACCTGGTCCCGACGCAGCGGTCCTTATCACTCTCTTCATTTGTGTGTTGACAAGTTTGCGGAGGCAGCCCGAAAGTTCCGGGACAGGGAACCGGAGGAATTACGCTGGGGCACCAGGATCGAGGAACAAGGCGTGATGGACCTGATCAAAGTGTCGGAAGTTATTGATCGGATTGAGGCTGCTGTCCGGCAGCCTCGCGAAGAATGTTGATCGGTGCCAGTTCAGGCTGCCTGAGATTCTCCTGTCGCACGATGCTCGTGTTCACAAAGCAGTACTGTCCCGAAAGGCAGGCATGACTGACTGAATCGGTAAACACCATCCATGCAGAATATGGTGGGAATCGAAATTCCTGGTGGCCGCGCATGTCTTCCTGGAACGCCGGAGTGTCTTTCATATAGTTGTGAAACTTGCGCATCTCACGATCATAAGGGGATGAATCGAGAACCCTGGCCATGGGAAGTCCCATGCCGGAAATCATATTGATGATGCCCGTACGCGCGTGATCCACGCTGCTTTTTGTCAGGTAGCCGGGTTTCGCCTTGTCAAAATCGAGACCGGCCTTGTGCCCGTGAATTGCGAAAACATCCTGGAAATTGCCCTTGGTGGCCCAGACCCTGTCGATTCGGGGATTGACGTTGATGAAAAATCGCAGGATCCGGTCGCCATTGGTCGCGCCGTAGGCGCCGGCATCAAAATGCACCAGTTCATTGCTTGCGTGGGCGCTCAGGTTGCGACCTTTCTCCTCGATGGGGCGAATGCTGCAGGTTCCAATGGTCCAGTTTTTTGTGAGTCTTGGGGCGCGTTGGTCAAGAAACCCGGCAATGTCATTGCTGACCCTGACAAGAATTTTTTCAATTCTCTCGGATATTTCGGCATCCTCGGTATCCAGTCCCCTGATTTTCCCTGCTTCCGGGTGGTAGCTGATGTTCTTTAACTTCAAAAGCCCAGGAAGATCCTCACGAATGAACCTTAGATCCTCATCAGCAGGCAACGGAACGGGGGATTCAGGAAAATAAACAATAGAGCCTCTTTCCAGGGAATCAGACAGATCATCTGTGCCCGCCGTGGCCAATCGCTCCTTGTCATAGGTGTCTAACATTCGTTTTTGACTCTCACTGGACAGTCGAATCAAAATGTTAGCACGGCCCGTAAAAAAGCAGGCATGATTAAGTACACGGCCTGAGGTTCGGCGGATTTGATAAACTTCAGGATGATTATCTGATAATGGGAGAAACAACATGGGTGGTTGGATCATTTTGGGCATTCTGGCGGCAATGGTCGTTTTTGCCATTTCCATCTACAACCGGTTGGTTGCCGGCCGCAATCGTTACAAGAACGCGTTTGCCCAGATCGATGTTCAGCTGACACGTCGTCACGATCTGATTCCCAATCTTGTCGAAACAGCCAAGGGTTATATGGCCCATGAACGTGAGACGCTGGAGGCAGTCATTAACGCCCGGAACATCGCTGTCAATGGCCTTAAGGATGCTGCTGCTGATCCAACTGACCCTGCGGCCATGAAGAAGCTTGCTGAAGCCGAACAGGGCTTGTCAGGCGCTCTGGGTCGCCTTTTCGCCCTGGCAGAAGCCTATCCTGACCTCAAGGCCAACGAGAACATGATGCAGTTGTCAGAAGAACTGACCACGACCGAAAACAAGGTTGCGTTCTCACGACAGGCTTTCAACGATGCGGTCATGGATTACAACACCTTGCGCGAATCGTTCCCCAACAACTTTTTTGCAGGATGGTTCAGCTTTGGCCCGGCAGAATTGCTTGAAATCGAAGACGAAGCCAAGCGCGAAGTTCCTGAAGTGGCATTCTAAGATGAGCAAGATTGGGCGTCCTGCCCAACTTGCATCGAAACCTTGAAAAGCGTGGTTTTCAAGGTTTCGCGCTTCGCGCTGGCACGCGCAACGGCACGACGCAGTCACTTCTTTCGTCAATGAGGTTTTACGAGTGACGAAAACCGTAACTGCCTCGTTAGCCTGCGCTCCATGTGCCAAATAGCACCTGCGTGAGGAGGTTGCGAGTAAATTTCGCAGAGTGTAAGTATCAGCTGGATTGCGTTGGGATGACACACGCAGCGGCACGATGCAGTCACTTCTTTCGTTGATGAGCATTTATGAGTGATGAAAGCGGTAACGGCCTCGTTAGCCTGCGCGCCATGTGCCGATAAATCTCAGACGTAGAGGGAACGGATGAATTTTTTTGAAAACCAGGATCAGGCGCGGCGCTCAACACGCTGGCTGGTGATTGTTTTCATCCTGGCGGTGCTGGCGATCGTTGCCGTAATCGATCTTGCAATTCTGGCTGCGTTCGGATTTGCCAGTGTTGAGCTGCAACAGGACGGGTCCTGGTTTTCCGCCATATCCGCCTCTGAAAACATTCCTCTCCTCGCCGGTGGCGCAATCGCCACCACGACAGTCATCGGGCTTGCCAGCCTGTTCAAAACCATGGCTTTGCGCGGGGGCGGCGGGAAAGTGGCACGGGACCTGGGTGGAACCCTGGTCAGCGCCGATACCAGCGACAGGCGTCGTCGCCAGCTTCGAAACGTGGTCGAGGAAATAGCGCTTGCTTCGGGTGTTCCTGTTCCGGAAATCTATGTCCTTGAAGAAGAGTCCGGAATAAACGCCTTTGCGGCTGGCTATACACCGGCGGATGCTGCAGTTGCAGTCACTCGTGGCGCCCTCGAAAAGCTGAAACGTGATGAGCTTCAGGGTGTAATTGCGCATGAATTCAGTCACATTCTCAATGGCGATATGCGCATCAACATTCGATTGATGGGCGCACTATTCGGAATCCTGGTGCTGGCATTGATCGGGCGCCGGGTACTGATCCATTCCCGATTCGCCAGTGCCGGTCGCAGCAAGGATGGTGCTCCATTGATCCTGATTGCGCTCGCCGTCACCGCTGTCGGCTACATCGGCCTGTTTTTTGGACGCTGGATCAAGGCCGCAGTTTCGCGTCAGCGTGAATACCTGGCTGATGCTTCTGCAGTCCAGTTCACTCGCGACCCCAATGGCATTGGCGGAGCATTGAAGAAAATAGCGGTGTACAGCGATGGCTCCTACCTGAGAGAGGATTCGGAAGAAATCAGTCATATGCTGTTTGGAAATGGCTCGAAAATGATGATGTTTTCAACTCATCCGCCACTAACCGAAAGAATTAAAAGGATCGAACCCGGTTTTCAGGAGGAAGAACTTGAAACCATTGCTGCTCGTATCATGAGAGACCAGGTCCGCGAAGAGAAAGAAAGAAAAAGCAATTCAGAGGAAAAGAAGAAGCCGGCTGGTTTTGATCTCAGGAATATCATGGAAGGAATTGGCCATCCCGATTTTGAAAGGATCCTGATGGCAGCCACCCTGGCTGCAGGTCTGCCGGTACCGGTTCGCGAGGCGGCGCATTCCCCGGAATGGGCGCCTGAAGTCATGTTTTACACATTGCTCCACGATGACGCAGAGATCCGCGAACGCCAGCTACTCGCGATCGCGCAGAACATGGGTTCAGAAAGCGAATCCCAGGTGCGAGCATTGTTGTCCTCGTCCGGGCCTGCAAAACCGGAGCAGCGGCTACCGGTTGCGGAGCTGGCATTTCCTGCGCTCAAGAGGAGACCGCCCGATTTCCTCGCCAAAGTATTAACCACGGTCGAGGCGCTGAGCCGGGCCGATGAGCAGATTGACGTCTTCGAGTTTTTACTGGCACGGGTCATTGCCCGCGACCTCTGGGAGTCAGCCAATCCGCATGCTGCAAGGATTGCCGGCAACAAGTCCCTGGCTGCCCTGCGTGATGATGCGCTGTCTGTGCTTGCAATACTTGCACGGCATGGCACCGAAAATGCTGAAACCGTTCGGTCTGCATACCAGGCTGGCGTCAGTGTGATCGGTGGAGAGTCCGGTGAACTGGAAAGGACCGTACCCGGAGACTGGGCGGCTGTGCTAGACAAGGCTCTGCCCAGGCTGGACAAACTCAAGGCAAAGGACAAGAAGGTGCTCGTCGAGGCAATGCTGGCGGTGGTGTTGCACGATGAACAATTACAGCCAACAGAACTTGAATTGCTAAGGGTGGTGTGCGAACTCATCCACGTGCCGCTCCCCATTCTTTCGGCTGGGCAGTAATCAATCGCGCCCATTTGGCATCATCAATCTATGAGCATCGAGACCAGGTGCTGATCAATCTGAACAGACTTTTCCAAAAACTGACCGCCTTGCAAGAGCGTGGGTCCCGGATAAACCTACTCGGTTTTCCGGGATGACGTTAAGCGCCTTGGCGATTCGAACAGGCTACCTCGGCCTTCCCGCTACTGGCGGGGCATATCACCGACCGTCCCCTTGGCAGCGCCTCTCGTGGCAGACGCGACTGGACAATTCTGCAGGGATGCAGAATTAGCGTATTCAGGCCATGGACGGCCTGTATACGCGGGTCCATCTAGCGGCAACACGTGAGGGCAGTCCACCGTCTTTTTGGTGGACCGCGGACTCAGGGGAGGGTCGGTGATATGGCACGCCCAGCTAGAAAGAGGGTCCCGGATGACGGTTTTTGTAGGAGTGGCTCATCGCCGCAACCGCCTTGCAAGAAAGTGGGTCCCGGATAAACCTACTCGGTTTTCCGGGATGACGTTAATCGCATGGCGAATCGGACAAGCCTACTCGGCTTTCCGGGATGACGTTAATCGCATGGCGAATCGGATAAATCTACCCGGTTTTCCGGGATGACGTTAATCGCATGGCGAATCGGATAGACCAACTCGGGTTTCGGGGCGGAACTGATTTGCACCAGGCTTCAGCGTGACGGACGAGGTGAGGAAAAAACGGAGATGGATCAAGACCCTGTCGCTTTAGGTTGCCCCCATCTCGGCAGCGTATTTCTCAGCAATCATGATGGTGGGTGCATTGGTATTGCCCGAGACCAGGGCGGGCATCACTGACGCATCAACCACGCTCAGCCCCTCAACACCCCGAACCCGGAGGTCGGGACCAACCACGGCCATATCATCTTCGCCCATTTTGCATGTACCCACGGGGTGATAGATGGTTTCTGCCTTGCGACGTACAAATGCCATCACTTGCTCGTCTGAGCTTGCTTCCGGCCCGGGTAGAATTTCCTCGTTTCGATGGATGCTGAATGCTTCCTGGTCGAATATGGAGCGGGCGACACGGACGCATTCAAGCATCATTTTCCGATCATATTCCTCGCTGAGGTAGTGAGGCTGAATAAGAGGCGGAGTGCCTGGGTCGGTATTCTTCAAACGAATCTCACCTTTGCTCTCTGGCCTCAATGGACAGGCGTGAATCGTCATGCCATGGCCCTTGACGTTTCCGCGTCCATGATCATCAAGGAGGGCAGGAACAAAGTGCAGTTGGATATCCGGTCGGTTATCAGTGGCCATCGGGCTAACCACGAATCCGCCCGCCTCTGCTGCATTTGAAGATGCCGGACCATTTTTCGTGAACAGGTAACGCAACCCGACAGTCAGGTCGTTGAGCGTGTCGTAAGTGATTGCCTCGCGACTGCCAACCAGCGTACACACGTCAAGATGATCCTGGAGGTTCGCGCCGACACCTGCCAGGTCCGCTTTGACCGGCAACCCGACGCTTTCGAGGTGACCGGCAGGGCCAATTCCGGACAACATCAGTAACTGCGGTGAATTGATTGCACCGCCGCTCAGAATCAATTGATCGGCGTTAACATCAATTTGTTTGCCTTTCCGAATTACCCTGATGCCTTGCGCCCTGCCATCTGACAACAACACTTTTGTGGCCATGGTGCCTGTCCACACTTCAAGGTTTGGGCGCGACAGGGCTGGTTTCAGGAATGCTGAGGCGGTACTTGCCCGACGTCCGGCCCGCTGGGTGACCTGGTAGTAGTCCACACCGCGCTGATGTGGGCCGTTGAAATCATCAGTGCGTGGGATACCGGCCTGCTCGGCGGCTTCCAGGAAGACTGCGCTCAATGGATTGGTATAACGCAGCTGTGAGACGGTCAAGGGGCCATCTGCGCCGTGAAACTCAGACGCCCCCAAAAAATGATCCTCAGATTTTAGGAAATAGGGAAAAACCGATTGCCAGTCCCATCCGCCGGCGCCATTGGCTGCCCATTCATCGTAGTCGATCTGGTGGCCACGGCAATAGCACATCGCATTAATTGCGCTGGAACCGCCAAGCACTCTGCCTCTTGGCCAATAGAGCTTCCTGTTGTTCAGGTGTTCCTGTGGTTCGGTTTCATATCCCCAGTTCAGATGAGGGTGCCTGACCAGGCGCGTGAATCCCGCTGGCATGTGGATAAAGGGGCTTTTGTCCTTTCCGCCGGCTTCAATAAGCAGCACTTTACGGCCCGGGTCCTCGGAAAGCCGGGCGGCAAGGACACAGCCGGCTGAGCCAGCGCCAATGATGATGATGTCGTAATCCATACGCTTCCGTATTTGGGGCTTGCGAATGATAGTGCAAGTGATTGGCCTGCATCATGAGTGGATTCCCAGGTATTTTTCATTGCCAGGTTCGCCCTGGAGCAATGTGCAGGTTTTTTGGCAAGTTGGCGGTCTCTTTTGTGATGCAAGGATTCAAATTTGCGATTGACCATGACCAATAGCGGCAATGGCGGGTAAAATAGCCCAATGACACTGACTCGAATTTCCTTATCCAATCCGGTGGCCGTGGCCGTTGGCTGCATCCTGATCGCAATCTTCGGGTTCATCAGCCTTAGTCGCCTGCCCATCCAGATGACGCCAGACCTGGAGAGACCCATTATTTCTGTTTCCACAGGCTGGCGCGCTTCCGCACCCAATGAAATCGAGTCTGAAATCCTGGAGCCGCAGGAAGACGTGCTGAGAAGTATTCCCGGCATGGAACGAATGACCGCCGTGGCCAGCTATGGCCGCGGCAGTATCACCCTGGAGTTCGATATTGGCACGGACCTTGACCGTGCGCTGATCGAAGTCCTGAATGCGCTGAACCAGGTTCCACGGTACCCGGTTGACGCTCTGGAACCCGTTATCAGCGTTGGCGGGAATCGCTTCGATGCGGTGATTGCCTGGTTCTCGATCAGGCCGGCGGAGGGCAATACACGCCCGATCGAGAGCTACCAGGACTTTGTCGAGGATGAGATCGTTACCAGGTTTGATCGGATACCCGGGGTATCGGAAACCGGTTCATTCGGCGGTCGAAAACACGAGGTTCGAATCACCTTTGATCCGTTCAAAGCAGCGAACATTGGCCTGGATCTGACCCAGATCGCCGCGGAATTTGGCGCCAATGCTGATATTTCAGCAGGTTTGAGTGAGGTTGGAAAACGACAGTACACGCTTCGATTCAGTGGCAAGTACAGCATAGAAAACCTGGGCGAACTGGTGCTCGACTGGCGTGAAGGTCGCCCGGTTTTACTGGGGGATGTAGCCACTGTCGACCTGGTGATGCAGGACGTTTCCTCGATTCTCCATCAGTCGGGAAGCCGATCCCTGGCGCTTAACGTTGCGCCGGAACCAGGCGTTAACGTTCTGCAAGTGATGGATGAAATAAAGCGAACCGTTGCCGAATTGCAGGAAAATGAGCTCAAACGTGCCGGTCTCGTGATGATGCAAAGCTATGACGAGACGGTCTACATCAACTCGTCCATCAACATGGTAAGAAATAACCTGCTGCTGGGTGTGACACTCGCCATCGTCGTTTTGTGGTGGTTCCTCAGGCGTTTTCGGGCGACCCTGATCGTTGCGTTTTCCATTCCACTGTGCCTGTTATGTGCATTCATGGTCCTGAATGCCACCGGTCGGACGCTGAATATCATTTCGCTGGCGGGACTGGCGTTTGCAGTGGGTATGGTGCTGGATGCTGCCATTGTTGTGCTTGAGAATATCTTCCGACAACGAGAACAAGGTTTACGCGGCGACGAGGCTTCCATGAAGGGGACCAGCCAGGTCTGGGGTGCATTGCTGGCGTCCACAGCGACCACGGTCGCTATTTTCATGCCCGTGATCTTCCTGCAGGACGAGGTTGGACAGCTTTTCGGAGACCTCGCTATCACGATTTCGGCTGGTGTGGTTGCATCGTTGCTGGTTGCGGTCACTGTGCTGCCAACTGCGGCATCCAACTGGATCCGGCGTGAGGGTATTGAAGACCAGCACAGCGGGTGGTGGCGATGGGTCACGGATCATGTGATGAACTGGACTGACTCGCCACGAAAACGCTGGAGCTGGATTGGCGGTTTGACCGTCGTACCGATTGCGTTGGCAATTTTTCTGTTGCCTCCGATGGACTATTTGCCTGAAGGCAAAAAGAACATGGTATTCGGTTTTGTCCTGACACCACCTGGTATGGGGATGGAAACCATTGAAGAAGAGTTCATTGACGAAATTAACCGTCGCATGGCGCCTTACCTGACTGGTGAGAAGCAACCGCAGGTCAGGAACTACTTCCTGGGTGCTGCACGCGCCTGGGGCACTTTTTTCGGGGCATTTGCAGAAAATCCCAAGGAAATGGATCAGCTGATCCCCATCATCAACCAGGAGATTCTAAACGGCTTTCCTGACAGCTTTGCGTTTGCCGGGCGCGATCCCATTTTCTCTGGTAGTCGCGGTGGCAGGCAGGTCAGCATTGACCTTTCGGCTGATGATTTTCACTCATTGCTGGCTGCGGGCAGAGCCGGCTTTGGTGCAACCATGCAGGCGATACCGGGGGCGCGAATTCAACCGTCTCCAGGTCTGGATCTTGCCGAACCCGAGCTGCGCTTTATTCCCGATGATCGGCGTATTGCGGAGGTGGGCTGGAACCGCTCCAGGGTTGCGACCGTTGTTCGGGCCATGGGCGATGGCGCTTTTATTGGCGAGTATTTTGACGGCAGGCGACGCTATGACATCGTCCTTCGTGCTGAAGACTGGTATTCACCGGAAGAGTTGACTGCGCTGCCCGTGGCAACTGTCAGCGGAGAAGTTCTCGCGATCAGTGAACTGGCCAGGCTTGAAAGAACGGCAGGTCCTTCCAGGATTCAGCGGATCGACCGGCAACGGACTCTTTCGCTGCAGGTGACTCCGCCGCCGACGATGCCGTTGGAAGAAGCGCTGACCATCATTGAAGAACAGGTTGCTCCGGCGATTCTGGCCAATCTGCCTGAAGACGGTTCAATTACCTATCGTGGCACTGCCGAAGCCTTGTCGGAGGCATTGACCAGCCTTTCCGGCAGTTTCGCGCTTGCGGTTGTTATTCTTTACCTTCTGATTTCAGCCCTGTTCAAGTCATTCAGGGACTCACTGCTGGTCATCCTCACGATCCCGATGGCGACCGTTGGTGGGGTGCTGGCCCTGCGGGCCATGGATCTTACGCTGGCTGGTTCCGGCGGACAGCAAATGGACCTTCTGACCATGATTGGATTCGTCATACTCTTGGGTTTGGTGGTAAACAACGCCATCTTGTTGGTCTATCGGGCACGTGATGCCGAACGGGAAGGCATGTCGCGCCGGGATGCGGTTGAGAATGCCGTTCGCCTGCGTCTCAGGCCAATCCTGATGAGTACCATGACGAGTATATTCGGAATGTTGCCACTGATGCTGATGCCGGGCGCCGGAACAGAGCTGTATCGCGGACTTGCCACCGTCATTGTTGGCGGAATGCTGATCAGCGCACTGTTCACATTGTTGCTGTTACCCAGCCTTCTGAGAATGAACGAAGAGCGGGTTTCAGAAGTCAGCAATCAGGAAGGTCTGCCAGCGCAGGCATAAAGGATACAAAATCCAAGATGATCATTAACTGGCTAGTCAGGGCAATCATTTTATTGGCTTTCCTCATGGGAACAGCCTGGGGGCAGGGTGGTTCGCCTGGTGCCCTGGTCAGGGTTGCACCTGCGGAAATCAAAAACCTTGCGCCTGTGTCCCTGATTCCGGGGACAGTCATCAGTCGTGACGATGCACACCTGGCTGCCGAGGTCGAGGGACGGTTGATACAGGTTGCCGAGGTCGGCGATCTGTTCGAGGCAGGAGAAGCAGTCGCACTCATTGACGATACACGCCTGAAACTGCTTCAGCAGGAACTGGCTGCACAAATTACCCGGGCAGAAGCACGTGTTCGGTTTCTGGAAGGTGAAGAAAAACGTTTTGCGAAGCTGGCGGAAAAGAACCTCGCTGCAACCACGCAACTGGACTCTACCCGATCTGATCGGGATGTAGCCATTGGCGACCTTGCGGTTGCCAACGCCCGTTATGCACAAAATGCAGATTCACTGGCGAGAACAAAAATTCTTGCCCCATTCGCCGGAGTCGTGGTGGAGAGAGTCAAGCAACCGGGGGAACGGGTTTCTGAAGGTGATAATGTGGTCCGGCTCGTGGACCAGGACCACCTTGAAGTTGTGGCGCGTGCGCCGCTTGAGTTTTATCGCTACACGAAGCCTGGCCAGGTGCTGGAACTGCGCGCTGGCAAACAGATAGCGACCGGAACCGTTCGGACTGTCGTTGCGACTGGCGATGCAAATACACACCAGTTTGAAGTTCGTTTGGATATTGATAGTGAAGTGTTCCCCGTTGGGCAGACTTTGCGTGTTTCCATTCCCAACGATGAGCAGCGCGAAGTGCTTGCTGTGCCACGCGATGCGCTGGTTCTCAGGCCGGATGGGCAAAGTGTGTTCGTGGTGGATGAGAGCAATGCAGCGAAACAGGTTGCAGTCACAACCGGCGTGGGCTCCGGGGATCATATCGAGATCTTCGGAGATATCTCGGCAGGCGACCAGGTCATCATTCGTGGCAATGAACGTTTGCAGCCGGGGCAGTCTGTGAGCATCATAGATACCTGACCTCACTCACAACTGGCCTTTAAATGGCTGAAGCTGCTGC
Source organism: Lysobacterales bacterium (assembly GCA_035267185.1). Lineage (GTDB taxonomy): Bacteria > Pseudomonadota > Gammaproteobacteria > Xanthomonadales > SZUA-36 > JAUIBE01. Next base: position 19,250 of record DATFLY010000084.1, read on the forward strand.
CCGGCCGGGCGAAAATTTCCTGGAAAGACTGGTTCGTGTGGAGCATGGTGAATGGCCGCGGCTGCTGATCGCGTTCACCTATTTCTTTTTCCTTCTCGGTGGTTATTTCATGCTGCGACCCATTCGCGGTACGGTTGCTTCCAATAACTCAGAAATACTCCACCTCCTTTACACAGGCACGTTTATCACCATGCTGGCCATCGTGCCGGTGTTCGGTTTCCTGGTATCACGATTCAAGCGAGGTCAGTTTATTCCGGCCAGCTACCTGTTCTTCGTTGGCTGCCTGACGCTGTTTATCATCGGCTTCAGGGATGAATCGACCCCGCAGTGGATTCAGCGGTCTTTCTACATCTGGCTGAGTGTTTTCAACCTGTTCGTGGTGTCGGTGTTCTGGAGTTTCATGACGGATGTGTTCCGTCCAGGCCAGGCACAGCGATTGTTCGGTGTGATCATGGCAGGTGGCAGTCTTGGTTCGATTGTGGGGCCACTACTGACATCCAGCCTGGTGACCACTGGTGGCTCGCGAGTGGTCATGATCACGGCAGGTGGTTGTTTGCTTGTTGCCACAGGCCTGGCAATCTTTCTCGGGCGCTATGACACAACCACGCGTCATCAGGAACCGGAAGTGATCGGTGGTGGTGTGTGGCAGGGTGCGATCCGGGTTTTCCAGTCCAAATATCTGCTATACGCCTGTCTCCTGATGTTGCTGCATAACCTGGTCTCCACCTTCCTGTTCAATGGCATGGCGGTTTTGGTCAACGACCATATCGCGGGCTTTGATGAGCGCACCCGGTTTTTCAGTTTCCTTGACCTCGGTGTCCAGGTTTTGGCATTTACATTCCAGTTTTTCATCACCTCGCGCCTGATCGCCAAACTTGGTATGAGCGGGACACTTGTGCTGATTCCTGCGCTTCTTGCGGGCGGATTCATGATTCTCGGCAGCGCCATGGGCCTTGTGCTTTTTGCCGCCGTCCAGGTCGCTCAGCGCTCGATGAATTACGGCGTGCTCGGTCCGGCCAAGGAAATGCTGTTCACCGTGGTGGACCGTGAACTGCGTTACAAGAGCAAAAATTTTATCGATACGGTGGTCTATCGTGGCAGCGATGTCACTGCCAGCTGGATATTCAAAGGACTGACCACCACGGGAATGTCGGTTGGTCAGATGACCTGGCTTTATCTGCCTTTCATGGGATTATGGGCATGGGGTGCCTGGCGTCTGGGCAAGACCTACCAGGGCTTGCGAAATGCTCAGGATGAGCCGGATGAAACCTCTTCGGAGCCCCGACCGACCGGATGAAACCTTGGTCCGTGGCTGGTCTCAACGGCTTCGACTTTGCAGCCATAGAGTCTTTCCAACGATGGGCCGTTTAGCATTTCGCTGCAGGCGCCGGCCTGCCACTGACCATTGCCGAACAACATCAATATGTGACTGCAATACCTTGCTGCCAGGTTAACGTCATGCAGTGCACTGACAACCACCTTGTTCCTGCCGGAGACCAGTTGTGTTGCTATATCCATTATCCGTAGCTGATGGCGCAGGTCCAGGTGGTTTGTGGGTTCGTCCAGCAGCATGATTTCAGGATCCTGTACCACCAGGGATGCAAATGCCAGTCTGCGCGCTTCACCGCCTGAAAGCGTGGTCACTTCCCGGTTTGAAAAATCACCCAACCCGACTGCATCAAGCGCCGCCTGAGCAAGAATAATGTCCTGATTGCCTTCCCGGCTCCAGCGTTTGAGATGTGGATGTCGGCCAGTCAGCGCAATCTGGAGCGCGCTTGAATCGAACAGGTAGACCGTGTGTTGCTGCAGCATGCCGAGACGTTGGGCGATTTCCTTTCGTGACATTTCATGCATAGACCGGGATTCAATCCCGATAGTGCCTGCATCCGGTGCAAGCAGCCCGGCCATGCACTTCAAGAGGGTTGTCTTGCCGATGCCATTGGACCCGAGCAAACCCCAGAACTCACCTTCACGCAATTGGAGATTCAATTCTCGTGCAACCGGAATATCGGCAACACTGACATCAAGGTCGTGGCAGCTAAGCAGGCTCATGACTTCAATTTCGCCCGGTTCAGCAAGAGCAGGAACAATGGCACACCCAGCACGGCAGTCACCACGCCTACCGGTAACTGGCGTGGGGCCAGGATTGTCCGGGCCAAAGTGTCTGAAACGACCAGGAACAAGCCACCAAACATGACGGCAGCAGGCACCAGGACTCGATGGTCAGCCCCCAGCAGCATTCTTGTCAGGTGCGGAACGATCAGCCCCACAAAACCGACCGGGCCGGCCAGGGACACGGCGGTTGCGGTCAGCAGGGAGGCCAGCAGGTAAATCAGCCACAGCAGGCGCTCGGTGTTCTCACCAAGCAGTCGGGCGGTTGTCTCGCCCATCGCCAGTACATTCAGGCTGCGTGCCATCAGAATGACCACGCCCAGCACGACCAGCAAAACGGCAAGGGGTGCGAGGCCTGGTGTGGCATGAGACACATCACCCAGCAACCAGAACAGCATTCCCCTCAGACTGTTGTCTGGTCCAAGCGCAAGAATCAGGCTGATCAGCGCTGCCCAGCCGGATGCGGTGACAACACCTGTCAGTAACAGGCGGGTTCCACTCCAGGGGCCTTCACCACGCGCCAGGCTGAAAACCAGCAGGATGGCCAGAAAGGCGCCCCCAATTGTCAGGATGGGCAGGAACCCGGCCGAGATTCCGATTGTCATACCCAGCAAGGTTGCGAAAGCGGCTCCGCCGGATACACCCAGGATATAAGGGTCGGCCAGCGGGTTGCGCAGCAGCACCTGCATCAGGCAGCCTGACATGGCAAGCAGCGCACCAACGAGCCAGGCAGCCCAGGCTCTGGGCAGGCGGAGTCGCCAGACCACCTCGCCGGTGGCAGAATCGGGGTGTTTTATCGCCTCCAGCCATTCTGACGGGCTCAATGCAACCGATCCGACTGCACTGGAAAACACCAGGCTGAAGACAGACAGGATCGCTAATGCAATAATCAGGAGGCGGGGGTGCGCGGACAACAAATTCAAGTGTTAGTATTCTTAGAAAAATGGATACACAGATTCCAATCATACGGCATTTCAAAGCGGGGAAAGTTTAGGCTATGATCGACCCTGATGGTTACCGCCCTAACGTCGGGATTATCCTGATGAATCAGGAGCAGCGCGTGTTCTGGGCTCAGCGCTCGAATAATGATGGCTGGCAGTTTCCCCAGGGTGGAATGAATACCGATGAAACACCCAAAGAAGCCATGTATCGGGAATTGAAAGAAGAAACCGGTCTCAGCCCTGAGCATGTCGATCTTCTGGGCGCCACACCTGGCTGGTTGCGCTATCGTCTGCCAAAGCGATACCAGAGAAAATTCAGCAAACCCCTGTGTGTCGGGCAGAAACAGGTCTGGTTCCTTTTGCGTTTCCTCGCGGATGACTCCCAGTTTGATCTTGGTTTATGTCGAAAGCCTGAGTTCTGTGATTATCGCTGGGTGGATTTCTGGTATCCGGCGAAAAACGTGATTCGTTTCAAACGCAGTGTTTATCGAAAAGCACTGGCCCTGCTTGAGCCGGTGGCCATCGAAAACTCACAGTTATCTGACGGCAGTCAAAACGCCATCAGAAGGAAAGGCGCGCTCCAAAGATAAATGTACGGGCCTTGTTTGGTCGTGCGCCGTACGGCTGCCGTCCGGCGATGTACAGGTCGTCCGCAACGTTTTCGACCAGACCATACAGTTCAAGTTTTTCGTTGAGGTAGTAGTGAGCTGCCAGGTCAACCATCATCGCTGGCTCAGTTCCCTCGAATTCTCCGCAACGAGCCGTGGTACAGACGCTGTCAACATAATTAAGGCTGACATCGAATGCCCACTGGCCGTTTTCAATTCCGGTGGAGACCCATAACTGGTTTTCCGGCACATAGGGAACCGGGTCACCGGCCTGCACTTCGCCAAAAAAGTCAGAATTAAAATCAGTCTGGAATTCGGCATTCATCCAGGTATAGCTCAGTTGCAAAGGAACGCTCCAGCCATTATCCAGGGGGATTGAGGAGCGCCAGGTCAGCTCCAGGCCCGGAATTTCCACGGCATCGCCATTAAAGGAATCGCCAACGTCGCAATCAGTGCCTGACGAGTTGGTGCACACACCAACCAGGTTGCTGTAATCATTGAAAAAGCCCATGGCTTCGAAGCTGCCAAGATCTCCGTCAAAGCGCACGCCATATTCGTAGTTGATGCTTTCTTCCGGATCAACCCCAGGCTGGTTGCCCGGAACCGCGAAGCCCTTGTGGATTCCTCCAACCAGGCTCCAGTCGCCCGGCATTCGGTAGATCACGCCCATGCCCGGCAGCCAGATATCGACTTCGTTTGATCGTGAATCACGGAAGTTTTCCGGGTCCCGGCTGGCGGGATTATCACTGCTGGTCTGGTAGCGAATCCGTTCCAGGTCAATCGACTCATAACGCAGACCGGGCGTAAAGGTCCAGTCGCCCCAGTCAATTCTGTCGTAAGCGTAAAGTGCCCATGCATCCGCAGACTGGATGCGGTTACCCGCATTGCCTTCAAGGCCAACCTGGCTGAGCATCAGCTGACCATTGAGTTGCTGGTAGGTATCGTTGCGCTGCAGGCGATCTTCCTCATCTTCGTGATAGCGAATACCGGCCTGGAACAGGTGATTGATTTCCCCTGAGTCCCGCTCCCAGTCAAAAGTCAGTTGTACCCCCTGCGAATAGTAATCGCGGGAGTTGTTCCTGACCTGGATAGAGCCCGGCTGAGTATCCGCTCCGTCCAGGATGGCCTGCAACTCGTTAGCGTCAAACCCACCCAGGGTGTTGCCCTGGTTGATGGCGCTGACAACGCTGGCCCAACTGGTGTGCGAATAAACCTCGGGAGATTCACTGCCATCGAGATCTATGCCTTCGGTCTTGTACCAGGCCCGGGAGGTGTCGTTATGGTATGCGGTCACCGTTGCACCCAGCCCGCTATCACTCTCCAGTCGCCAGTTCACAACCACCTGGTCATGATCGTTGTCCATCTCATCGAATACCGAAACGCCGTACCTGCGCAGCGCGTCAAGATCGAAATCCCGGTCAGTCAGTCCAAGATAGCTCTGCCCAGATGTTTCGCTGGATGTCTGCAATTTGAGTTCCAGCGTCTGAGATATACGCAAGCCGGGTTTCGAGTACCAGGCCAGCTTGGCAAGGTAGTCCTCTTTGTCGAGACCGGTCCCGGTTGAACTGCGATCGACAGACTGGTAGCCATCTGATTGCCATTGGTGAGTTTCCAGGACGTAACCAAACCGCTCCTGCTGATCTCCGTACCAGGCATGAACGCGCCAGGTGCTGTCGGATCCTGCTTCGCCCTGGAGCATGCCACTTCTTTCTGAGGGTATTGGCGTGGAAATCAGATTGAGCGCGCCTCCAATGGTGTATGGACCCTGGGTAATGGATGACGGCCCCTTTAGCACCTCCACACCGTTAATGCGTCCGAAAGTTGGAAAATAGTAGGCAGACGATGCTGCATAGGGAGCAGGAGCAATCAACACGTTGTCTTCGAGCAGCGTGATTCGGCTGCTCCTTTCTGTTGCTGTTCCCCGAATACTGATATTCGGGCGCAGCGCCCAGCCATCTTCCACCTGGATTGAAACACCGGGAACCTGCCGAAGTGCCCGGGCTACATCTGTGATCTCGAATTTCTCCAGGTCCTGGGCGGAGATGTAATTAGCACCTCCGGCAACACTTTCTGCATCACCAGTGGCACCAAAAACCGAAACGGTCTCCATCTTCATGCAATAAGGTGGTGAGATCGATCCGTTGTTTTCTGTTTCCGGCAGACACTGCGAATCAGCGAATGTCGATGAGCCTGTCGTTGCGAGGGCAAACAGGATGCTGATTCGGGTGGCGAGTGAACTTTGTTGATACATAGTTGTACTAAATGAGAATGATTCTTATTAACATGATCCGATACTAGCACCTGTAGTTGTTATTGACAATCATTCTCATTTGCATTTATGATTTAGATCAATCAGGAACGAACTTTTTAGCTATGTACGTATGTATTTGCAGTGGTGTTACCGACCGGGCGATCTATGAAGCAGTAGATCGGGGTGTGCGTACGCTCAGTGAATTGACATTAGACACGGGTGTCGCTACTCAATGTGGTACCTGCGCAAGTGTGGCCCGGAAAGTTCTCAAGGAAGCAGTATCGGAAAAACGCCAGATTTCTTTACCGGTAATTAATAACCCTGCTTTCATCACCTGACCAGATCTCACAACGTCATTGATGACGCCCGGGCCGAAAAGGTGCCGGGCGTTTTTTTAAATGCAATTGGAAATCATTAGCATTTCGGTAATCAATATCCTGCTTAGGTACACTATCGCGATCTGAATAGCAGCGTTTGTGCTGCTGGAAATTACGGAGTTGAATTGCATGAAGACCGATCCAAAAGTCCTTTCCTTTCTCAACAGCGCCCTGAAAAACGAGTTGACGGCGATCAACCAGTATTTCCTCCATTCCCGGATGATGAAAGATCAGGGTTTCCTCGATCTGGCGCAAAAAGAGTACGAAGAATCCGTGGATGAGATGAAGCACGCAGACGAGCTCGTGGAAAGAATCCTGTTCCTGGAAGGGCTTCCCAACCTGCAGGATCTGGGCAAACTCATGATCGGTGAGACTGTTCCGGAAATGTTGGAGTGTGATCTGAAATTAGAGCTGGATGCCATTCCACTGCTTCGCGACGGCGTTGAGTATTGTGAGTCCTGCAGAGACTACGTCAGCCGCGACCTGATGCAGCGCATTCTTGAGTCAGAGGAAGAACACGTCGACTGGCTGGAAACCCAGATCGGCCTGATCGAAAAAGTGGGTGTCGAAAACTACCTTCAGTCTGCGATGGCCTAGCAGCCCAG
>DATFLY010000085.1:0-13134 GCA_035267185.1 Lysobacterales bacterium
GAGATGCAAGTGGGTCAGGACGACCCATCTTGCTCATAAAACAAACAAGCCGCGCCGGCGGCGGGGGTCACCTGGGATGTATGACCCACCAGCCACCAAAGCGCAGGAAAAACACATTGTGAGAATGCAGGAGTCGGGCATCGCCACGATCTAACTATCCCAAACTGGCAGGTCCAGGTCATGTGCAATTGGTCACGATTTAGTGTCAAAACAGGAGCGAAATCATACTGGCTAAAGTCATGAACTTCAGGGGTGGATCAGGAAGAGGGAATGATCTCCTCCATGGCAGGTGGATTTTTAAAGCCCTGCCAGATTTCGTTCAGCGTAATTCCGGTGGCGGGATGGATCAGGTTGGGCGCAAGATCTGCAAGCGGCTTTAAGACGTGAGCAAATTCCTCGATTTCCGGCCTTGGAATTTCAAGGCCTGGCAGGCGTGTCCAAAGATCATCAAAAAGCAGGATGTCGATGTCCAGGGTACGGTCCGAGAACTTTGGAACATCCCGTGTACGGCCATGACGGTTCTCAAGATCATTGAGCCATGATTTTAGTTCCAAAGGCTGCATGGATGTGTTGCCCCGAGCCACCAGGTTGATGAAATCATCCCCATCAAAACCGATCGCCCTGGTGCGATATGCAGGTGACAGCTCCAGGTTTGAAAGCGCTTTGTCCAAAGCATCTATGCCGCTGGCGATATTTTCCCTGGCGTGGACATTACTGCCGAGTCCCAGGTAGACGCAGTGGGTTTTCGGACTCATTCTGAATGTCCATTGAGACGACGTTCAATGATCACGCCAACGGCGCTGCTTCCGCGAACCGCCCCGGGTTTGCTCAGTTTGAGCCGCAACCATTCGACCGGAAATTCCTCAAGGACAATGGCAGCACAGCGATCTGCCAGGGTTTCAACCAGCTGAAACTCGCTGGCTTCGATGAAGTGAATCAGCCTCTTTGACACCGCTTTGTAATCAAGCGTGTCGTCAATACTGTCACTGACTGCAGCCTTGCTGATGTCAAAGGCCATTTCCAGGTCGAGGCTGACTGTCTGCCTTATTTCACGTTCCCAATCGAAAATCCCGATCACTGTCTGGACTTTCAGATCTTCGATAAACACGATATCACCCTGGCCGGTTATCCCGGAACTGGTCATTTGTTACTCCCCATGTCTCTTGGTGTACAAAGCTCTTCCAGCGGCCAGCGTGGTCGCGCAGAAATGGTGGCGGGTTCGGTTTGCCCGGCTGCCAGTCTGAAGTGCCCGGCGAAAGCGATCATGGCGCCGTTGTCGGTACAAAATTCGATTCGCGGATAAGACACCGCCCAGCCGTGCTTTTCGCCATCCAGCCTGAGTTTCTTTCGAAGCTCGAGGTTTGCGCCCACGCCACCAGAGATGATCAGGGCTTTGTGCCCTGTCTGTTTCATTGCCCTGCGACATTTGATTGCGAGTGTATCAACCACTGACTGCTGAAAACCGGCGGCAATATCCTGAACCAGCTCTTGATCCCGGGTATCGTCCGGATGTTTTTCCCAAAGCGTTCGGGTGTGCGTCTTCAGGCCACTGAAACTGAAATCCAGTCCTGGCCTGTCAGTCATGGGTCGGGGAAAGTGAAATCGACCAGGGTTGCCATCAAGCGCTGCCCTGGCAAGCTTTGGTCCGCCCGGGTAGCCCAGGTTGAGCAACTTGGCCGTCTTGTCAAAAGCTTCACCTGCAGCATCATCAAGCGTTTCACCCAGCAGGCGATACCGGCCTACTTCTTCAACCTCAACCAGCATGGTATGACCGCCGGACACAAGCAGGGCCACAAACGGAAAGGCCGGAGGATCTTCCTCAAGCAACGGCGCCAACAGGTGACCTTCCATGTGGTGTACACCAACAGCGGGCACATCCAGAGCGAACGCCAGGCTGCGGCCTGCCGATGCGCCAACCAGAAGTGCGCCAATCAGGCCAGGGCCCGAGGTGTAGGCCACACCATCGATTTCTTCGCGACCGCATTGCGCTTCCTCGAGACAGGCATCCAGCAGAGGCAGAAGCTTACGTACGTGGTCCCGGGAGGCAATTTCGGGTACCACACCGCCGTATTCAGCATGGATTTCAGCCTGTGAATACAACGCATGAGCAAGCAGTCCACGATGCTGATCGTAGATGGCGACCCCGGTTTCATCACAGGATGTTTCAATGCCCAAAACCCGCATGCCAGCAATCCCTTCCAATTATGGTTGGTGAAATTTTATATGATGATGTGATTCGGGGATTTCACCCGGCAAACAAAATCAATCCAGGGAGACTGATTTGGGGCTTATAACTGCTTCAGGCAAGAAGGGTGTGGTTGCGTCCGGTCATAAGGAAACATCCAATGCAGCCGCCCGAATACTCGAGGAAGGCGGAAATGCGTTTGACGCGGTCATGGCCGGCATGTGCGCTGCGACTGTTGCTGAGCCGATGCTGGTCAGCCTAGGTGGCGGGGGATTCCTGGTGGCCAAGCCAAAAACAGAAACGCCCCGGGTCTACGATTTCTTCTGCCAGACCCCCCTGGAACCCAGGCCCGAGGACGAAATCGATTTCTACCCGTTTATTGCTGATTTTGGCTGGACCCAGCAGGAATTTCACATCGGTATGGGCGCGATTGCGGTGCCTGGCGTGGTGGCCGGTCTGTTTGCGGTTCACCGTGACCTGGGTCGCCTGCCGATCAAAGAAATCGTGAGACCCGCGGTTGAGCTGGCTCGCGAGGGTGTCAGGGTCAACGAATTCCAGGCCGAGGTCCTGCACGTGCTTCGCCCAATTTACGATGCCACCAGGGAGGCGCATCAGCTTTATGCCTCTCCGGATGATGAATCTGCCCTGCTAAAGGCTGGAGAGATTCAGAAGTTTGCGAAACTTGCCGACACGCTTGAGTGGCTTGCTGAAGACGGGGAGGTTGTTTTTTACCGCGGGGACCTGGCGCAGCAACTGGTGCGAGACTGCGCGGAACTGGGTGGCCAGCTAACGTTGAAAGACCTTGATTCATACCGCGTGGAGCGACGGCGCCCGGTTGATTTCAGCTATCACGGCGCGCAGATTGCCATCAATTCGCCACCCTCATTGGGGGGCGGGCTGATTGCTTTCGCTTTGAATCTTCTTGAAAACAGCCGCTTCAGAGAATCAACGGTAGATTGGGGTTCTGAAACCCACCTTTCGGATTTGCTGCGTGCCATGCATGGTGCAAACAGCATTCGGCGGGAATTCAGCCTCGACAAAGGGTGTACTGATCAAAGAATGGAGGAGTTTCTCGACCCTGAAGTCATTGCGAGATGGCGTGCCATACCGGTTGGACAGTTGTTCAGCCGCGGAACCACCCATATCAGTGTTGCTGATCGCGAGGGTGATCTGGCCAGCATGACAACATCCAATGGCGAGGGTTGCGGTTACGTCCTGCCGGGCACCGATATCATGCTCAACAACATGTTGGGCGAGGAAGACCTCAATCCGCAGGGTTTTTACAACTGGAAACCGGGGATGCGAATGGCCTCGATGATGTCCCCTGTGGTTGCTCACCTGCCTGATGGCAGCTACGTGGCGCTCGGTTCTGGTGGGTCGAATCGCATTCGCAGTGCAGTAACCCAGGTCCTGATCAATCTCGTGGACTTTCAGATGTCCTTGTCTGATGCCATCCAGGCACCGCGCATGCACCTGGAGAAAGCCCGGTTGAGCATGGAGTCAGGGTTTTCAGAAGAGGTCGTGACCGCGCTGGAGTCTGTGGTTGATGAAGTTGAACCCTGGGGAGGCCAGAATCTGTTTTTTGGCGGTGTTCATGCAGTCCGCTGGTCGCCTGACAGAACGCTTTCGGGGTATGGCGATGCACGTCGAAGTGGTCACGTCGCCTTCGCATGAAACATGATCCTCCCAGGATATATCTGAAGGCTTTGCAACAGGACCAGAAAGCGGGGTAAAATAGTCGGCTACGTCTCCTATTTGGCTATTGAGGTAGCCAGGATAGGAATGGAACTGATTTTGAAAGAGTGAAAACGAATGCCGAGTGTAAAAGTTCGCGAAAACGAGCCCTTTGAGTACGCGCTGCGCCGGTTCAAGCGGTCCTGTGAAAAAGCCGGGATTCTAGCTGAGACCCGTCGCCGTGAGTATTACGAAAAGCCGACCCAGGAACGCAAGCGCAAAGCGGCTGCTGCCGTGAAGCGTAATTCGCGCCGCCTGTCACGTGAAGTCACGCGTCGTCAAAGGATGTACTAGCAGCTGAGATTTGCTGTTAACCCTGATTTTCATCAATCATGGGTCCAAATCCTGACGAAATTTCTGGCTTAAACCCAGGCCGACGTAAACCAAGGCTTATACCGTGGCTCATCACGGTTGTGTTGTGACCATGTCATTAAAAGAACGCATTTCCGAGGACGTTAAGACCGCCATGCGCGCTCAGGAACGTGAGCAGCTTGGCGCCCTGCGTATGTTGACTGCTGCAATCAAGCAGCGTGAAGTGGATGAGCGTATTGAACTTGATGACACTCAGGTTTTGGGCGTGATTGACAAGATGTGCAAACAGCGCCGCGAGTCCCTGGAACAGTTTGAAGCTGCGGGCAGGCATGACCTGGCTAAAAAGGAAGCCTACGAGCTGGGCGTCTTGCAGGCCTACATGCCTGAGCCACTGGATGCTGACGAGCTTTCCGGCCTGATCGAAGAGGCCATCAGCGAAGTTGATGCCCAAAGCATGCGCGATATGGGCTCGGTGATGGGCATTCTGAAAGACAAGGTACAGGGTCGGGCAGACATGAAAGCGGTCAGCCGGACCGTGAGAGAAAAACTCAGCGCTTGAGTGGGCTGATCCCCGAATCTTTTATCGAAGATCTGCTCGGCAGGGTCGACATAGTTGAGGTTGTCGAAAAGCATGTTCCCCTAAAGCGGGCCGGTCGCGAATTCCAGGCCTGTTGTCCTTTCCACGACGAAAAAACACCATCCTTTACCGTGAGTCCCCAGAAACAGTTCTATCACTGTTTCGGATGCGGAGCGCATGGCTCTGCCATCGGTTTCATGATGAACTACGAAGGTCTGGAATTTCCGGATGCAATAGAAGAACTGGCCCGCCAGGCGGGCATGAAAGTCCCGCGCGAGGCCGGTCGCACCAGGCCACGTTCACCGGGGCTCTATGAAATTCTTGATGCTGCTGCGAAATATTACGTGGCAAGGCTCAAGGAACATCCACCAGCGATTGAGTACCTGAAAAACAGGGGTTTATCCGGTGAAATCGCCCACGAATTTGGCATTGGCTACGCGCCTGATGGCTGGGATGGATTGCTCAAAGCGCTTGGCACGGACGATGAAAAACGTGCTCAGTTAAAGAAAGCAGGAATGCTGAGCGAGGGAAACCGGGGCGTTTACGATAAATTCCGGAATCGGATTATGTTTCCGATACATGACCGACGTGGGCGGGTGATCGCTTTTGGCGGCCGCGCGCTCGATGATGATGGCCCCAAGTATCTGAATTCGCCCGAAACAGAATTGTTCCATAAGGGCCGTGAACTTTATGGCCTGTACCTGGCCAGGCGCAAGCAGGGTCGACTGGACAGAATCCTGGTGACCGAGGGCTACACCGATGTGGTTGCCCTGGCCCAGTTTGGTATTCGATATGCTGTTGCCACGCTTGGCACTGCAACGACCACAGATCAAACAGAAACGTTGTTTCGTGCGTCGACTGAAGTTGTTTTCTGCTTTGACGGGGACAGGGCCGGACAAAAGGCGGCCTGGCGTGCCCTGGAAGGTTCTTTGCCACGTTTGCGTGAGGGCCGTCAGGCTCGCTTCCTGTTTCTCCCTGACGGCGAAGATCCGGATAGCCTGGTGCGAAGCGCTGGTGTGGAAGCTTTCAGTGCTTTAATCGACCAGGCGCAGCCTTTGTCAGAGTTCTTTTTCGACCATTTCACCAGCCAGGTAGACATGAACGCCCTTGATGGTCGCGCGCGACTGATCGAACTTGCCAGGCCGGAACTTGAAAAAATTCCGGAAGGTGTGTTCCGCGAAATGATGGTTGAACGGCTGGAAAGCCTTGCCGGGCATCGTTTGTCCCCTGGTGACGGCCGCGTCAGGACAACCCGGGACAAGCGAATTCAGCCTTCCAGGGCAAACCAGAAGCGCACGCCAATGCGATTGGCGCTGGCACACCTGGTCCAGCAGCCTTCTCTTGCAGGTTCGGTGGACATCGAGCGTCTGGGTGATAATCGGCTTCCGGGGATGGATATCCTGCTCGAACTCGTTGAGTTTTGTGGGAAACGGCCCCATATGACAACGGCTCAGCTGCTAGAACTCTGGCGTGAGCACGAGGCACATGCCCATTTGCAGACTTTGGCAACCTGGGCAATGCCTGGAACGGAGGACAGGAACGCCAGGGAATTTACAGATTCGCTGACTGCATTGGAGTTAGCGTGGCTGGATGACAACCTGGGTTCAATGCCCCGTATTTCGGAACAAAATGAAACGCAGCGTGCCGAATTTATCTCGCTGCAAAAAAAACGTGAAAAACTGAAAGCCATTCTCGGTGGTCGTTAAGCCGGAATTGAGCAATAAAAGGGGCGATCAATCTGTAACGCATCGCCGAAATAAACGTCTTCGACTATAGTTGATAAATAATTATGAACGAAACCCAGCAATCCCAACTCAAGGATCTCATCACCAAAGGCAAGGAACAGGGCTTCCTGACCTACGCCCAGGTTAATGATCATTTGCCCGATGACATTGTCGATCCGGAACAGATCGAAGACATCATCAACATGATCAACGATATGGGGATCAAGGTGCATGAAGTTGCACCGGAAACAGATTCCCTGATCCTGAATGACGAAGACGCAGCATCTGATGATGATGAAACCGCGGCCGAAGAAGCTGCGGCGGCGCTTGCTGCAGTCGAGACTGAAATTGGCCGCACCACGGACCCGGTTCGCATGTACATGCGCGAGATGGGTACGGTTGAACTGCTGACCCGCGAAGGTGAAATCTCGATTGCCAAGCGCATCGAAGAAGGCTTGTTGCAGGTACATGCAGCACTTTCCAGGTTCCCTGGCACATACGCCACTTTGCTTTCGGAATACGACCTTTACGCTGACGGCAATCAGAGGCTGACCGAGGTCATGATTGATTTCATCGATCCTGTCGAACTGGCAAAGCAGGAAATCCCGACACCGCCAAAACCTGCCAAGGCAGGTGGCAAGGCTGACCCCAAGGCGAAGGCCGCGGAAAAAGAAGAAGATACAGGACCCACCGGTCCTGACCTGGAAGAGGTGCAGGCCAAATTCGAAGAACTGGCAAAGCTGTTCCAGAAATTCCTTCAGCTTCACGAAAAGCACGGCCCTGAACACAAGAGCATTGAGCAGGTGCGCGAGGATATGTCCTATATCTTCCTGCGCATCAAGTACCCGGCGCGCATGGTTGACCATCTTGTTGATCGCCTGCGTTATACGATTTCCCGTACCCGTGACCTGGAGCGACTGATTCTCAGGCTGGCAGTTTTCGAAGCGAAGATGCCAAAAACCATCTTCATCAAGAGCTTCTCTGAAAACGAAGCCGATACCCGCTGGTTGACGCCGATTCTCAAGGGCAAACAGAAATGGGTGGCGGCTCTGAAAGAACGTGCACCTGAAATACGTGCGATCCAGAAAAAACTGGGACAAATTGAAGAGAACGCGATGATTACCATTGCCGAACTCAAGGACATCAATCGTGCCATGTCCATTGGTGAGGCCAAGGCTCGCCGTGCCAAGAAAGAAATGGTTGAGGCTAACCTGCGCCTGGTGATTTCGATCGCCAAAAAATACACCAACCGTGGTCTGCAGTTCCTGGATTTGATCCAGGAAGGCAACATCGGCCTGATGAAAGCGGTGGACAAGTTTGAATACCGTCGCGGCTACAAGTTCTCAACTTACGCCACCTGGTGGATTCGCCAGGCCATCACCCGCTCAATTGCTGACCAGGCCAGGACCATTCGTATTCCGGTTCACATGATCGAGACCATCAACAAGCTCAACCGCATTTCGCGGCAGATGCTCCAGGAGATGGGCCGCGAACCGACGCCGGAAGAATTGTCAGAGCGCATGGAAATGCCGGAAGACAAGGTTCGCAAGGTGCTCAAAATCGCCAAGGAACCCATTTCCATGGAAACACCAATTGGCGATGACGAGGATTCGCACCTGGGCGACTTCATCGAGGATGCCAACATTGCATCTCCGGTTGAATCAGCCACTGGCACCGGCCTGACGGGAACCGTTCAGGGCGTGCTGGGCGGTCTTACGCCACGCGAAGCCAAGGTTCTGCGGATGCGGTTTGGCATCGACATGAACACCGACCATACGCTTGAAGAAGTGGGCAAACAGTTTGACGTGACCCGTGAGCGTATTCGTCAGATTGAAGCCAAGGCGCTTCGAAAGCTGCGTCATCCAACAAGATCGGAGCAGCTGCGGAGCTTCCTCGACCTGGAATAGGTCGCTAGATCCAGCGTCGCACCCGCCTACAATAATCGTCAAATTCTTTTCCAAAGAGGTCGCGTAATGCGGCCTCTTCGGGTTTGATCTGCCATTTCGTGATCAGGACCATGAATCCGGTAATACAAAGCAGGTTCAGTGGATTGCCCAGGTGAATGCCCCAGCCGAGTAGCATGATGGCCAGTCCCAGGTACATGGGATTTCGGGTAATCCGGTAAACACCATCAGTGGACAGGCTGGTCGACTTATGCGGTTCCAGTGGATTCACCGTGGTCTTGAGTTTTGCAAACTGAATGATGGCAACCACAACGAAGGCAACACCGACCAGGGTAACCAGGGTTCGTGTCTCAACAAGATAAGGAACGGAAAAGTGGAAGGCAGGGGTAACTCTGTCGACCAGCCACATCAGCGCACCAGTCAGGACCATCCAGAGTGGTGGCGGAACCCGGTTTTTGACAATCTTGCAGCCAACCTGATTCAAACAGAAATCTCCATTGAACAGCAGCGGTTACACGGGCCGGCAGCGAAGTCTATTCTTCGATGGCGATGAGTTCGATCTCAAAAATCAATGTTGCATTTGGCGGAATACCTGCGCCTGGATTCCCGCCGGGGCCATAGCCCAGGCTGCCTGGCAAAACAAACAATGACGTGCCCCCGGCACTCATCGTCCGCAGACCTTCCGTGAAGCCCGGCACAAAGCCCGTGACTTTGTTGACCAGTGCCTCTCCTTCACCATCATGGGAAGACCAGAACTTCGTCCCGTCTGCCAGCCAGCCGGTTGTGTGGACTGTAACGGAATTCCTCGACCTGGGCTTTGGGCCCTCACCTTCCTCGATCACTATTCTCCACAGCCCGCTACTGGACTCGATGCCTTTCGAAATATCCAGGCCGCGGCTCTCGACAAAGCCCATTGCCTCGACGAATTCTCTGACATCCTGCATGGCGAATTCGGGGTCAGTCTGATCTGCAAGGGTGTTTGAGGTCAGGAGCAATATGAATGCGAATACAAAAGCTGAGTTTCTAAACATGTTGGACTCCATCTATCCAAAATTGGACCTCCGTTTCATTTTATCACCAGCTCGAAGCGCTCTTCGTGTTGATTTAGTGAAGATTTCGTCTTCAATTCGTTTTTGCTGACAGGTCTTTTTCTACCCTCAAGCCTGATGTGATTTCGCTTGGTGCGGGAGTACAACATGGGTCGGAATTGGGTTGTGAGGCTGGTCTTTGTGATGGCACTTATGCTGGTGGCGCAAAATTCTCCAGCCAACAGCATCAGGATCATGCCGCTCGGAGACAGCGATACCGGAGGCTCCGCCCCGTATATCTCTTATCGGTATGACCTTTGGTTTCTGCTGGTAGACGCGGGGTTCAATGTCGACTTCGTTGGCAGGAATCAGACGACGAGTGGATTCGATGCCGGCCTGTATCCGCGCTTCGGGGAAATGGACCCCGACCACGAAGGAAATCGAACTCTGGATATTGGTGGCATGGTTTTAAATGCAGACACATTAATCCGCCATAACCGCCCTCATGTGGTGCTTTGGAAAAGCTCTCTGGATATATGCTTCGCTGGTAATGGCGCACCGAGCATTTTGCGGGTCCGCCTGCCTGAGATGATTGAGGCCATGCGGGCCGAAGACCCCAATCTGCATTTTGTACTGGCAACTTCCTATGATTGGGTCACCAACTGTGAACCGAATGCGCGCGAAATCATTCCGGACTTCAACCAGGCGATTGCTGATGTCGCGATGGCCATGGACAGCCCGCAATCACGGGTTTTGCTGGCAGATCATTACACCGGGTACGACATTCAATCCATGTTCGATTTCACCTTCAATCACTCAAATCGTCAGGGAGAAATGTTTCTGGCCAGCAGGACTTTTGACACGCTAGCCACGCTCCTGCCAAACATCGAAGTGGAGGGTTTTTCAATAAATGCGGGGCTCAATGATGCCTGGTTCAATCCTGAAACGCCTGGCCAGGGTTTCTTCATTACCGTATTCGAAGATATCGAAATGATGTTCCTCGCCTGGTTTACATATGACACCGAGCGTCCTGCGGGCAGCGTTCAGGTAAACCTTGGCGAACCTGGACACCGCTGGCTGACTGCGTTTGGTCCGTATTCGGGCAACATCGCAGAACTCGAAATCGAATTGACCAGTGGCGGCGTGTTTGATTCAGCAATTCCTGCAGTTAGCGCACAGGCCGATGGCACTATTGATGTGGATTTCGCCGACTGCAACGCTGCAATGGTGAGTTACGACATCCTTTCTGCCGGGGTCACCGGGCAAATTCCCATTGAACGTATCGCATTGGATAATGTGGCCATCTGCGAGGCATTGGCAGACTAGAACGACTATTCAGGAGCTGTAACGGCGGGTGGGGAACCGTACAAGTCGGGGTGACGTTCGAGATGGGACTTGAGGAATGCAATCAGCCGTTGGTCCTTTTCGTTCAGAAACATATTCTCGGCGACTGACCACCAGGCTTGCCAGCGCGCGTCTTCATGAAGTGAAATCAGGAATGGTGAGAATTGCAATTCGGTGACCTGGTTCCTTGCCCTGTAGCCGAAGGGTGAGTTTGCAATCGAGTCGGTGGCGATCTCAAGCCAGCGAAAAGCCTCATCTTTGTCACCCGACATTGCATACACCTGTGTGAGTGATGCCGCTGACTCATCGTCAGGAAGGGCCAGCAGGCGGGACTCTGCCTGGTTTGCCGCATCAGTTTGTCCGCGCAAGTGATTAAGTATGGCCAGGGTCATGTCGCGGTCAGCTCCGTTCTGAAGTGTCTGAGCCATTTCCGCGGCTGAAGTATATTCAGCCTGGGTGATCCTGATCCAGGCAAGCAGAGCGCGTTGCTCGTGAGCACCCGTGGGATTCAGTTCCAGTTCGCGGGTGATGATACGGTCGGCTTCATCTAGATAACCAGCAAAATAAAGGGATATCCCCAGTCCAGAGCTATTTACCGGATCGAGTGTTGCCGCCCGTTGAAAAAATGGAATCGCAAGCTCGGGTTGTCCCCGTTCAACCAGGTATCCTCCCATCATGCCCTGAATCATCGTGTCGTTGTGACCCAGCTCCGCGGCCCGGGTCAAAAGTTCGAACGCCTTGTCCGGGTCGGTTCTCCAAAACAGTCCCGAGTATCGCCACAATGCCTCGGCATGATTGGGATTGATTTTTAGTGCCCTCTCAAGAGGATCAAAAATCAATGCCGAGGCATTTTCTGCCACGAGACGTTCAGCGTCAGGGATTGATTGGGATTTCAAACGTAGCCTGTAGGCACCGGATAATGCCACCCAGGCATCGGCGAATTCCGGGTCAATGGCAAGCGCTTCCTCGAAGCTGCGTTGCGCCCGTAAAACGTCTCCTTCGCCCCGACGACTGTAATAGAGCTGGCCTCTCAGGTAATGCTCCCAGGCCAAAGGATCAGGTGTATGCACTTCCATTGGCTTGCCAATCTGTCCATCCTGGATTAACTCAACTTTGAGTACCTCGGCCACAGCCAGGGCGATCCTGTCCTGCAGTTCAAAAACATCGAGCAATCGCTCATCGAAAGTTTGAGACCAGATATGGCTTCCGGTCTTGCCATCAATAAGCTGGGTGGTTACCCGTATTCGATCACCTGACTGGCGCACGCTGCCTTCCAGGATGTGCGCAACATTCAGCTGCCGCGCGATCGTGCTGATGTCTGCAGTTGAATCCTTGAAGGAGAATGAAGAAGTACGGGCGATCACGGTAAGCCCGGAAGACTGCGCCAGCAGATTGAGAATTTCTTCAGCAACACCCTCGGCAAGATACTGATGGTCTCCTCCCTCACTCATGTCCACGAATGGCAGAACTGCGATGGATGCCGGTTCGGGCTGCCATTGTGTTACCGTAATTCCGTTCGCCGGCTCCTGCATATCTGTCCGCCACCAGGTAAGCGCCACAGCTCCAGCCAGCACCAGCAGAGCGACGAGGGTCCAGCGAGAGGGTGGTCGGCTTCTGTCACGAACATCAGAAGATTGGAGGATGACTGCCTCACCCCCGGTTTTTTCGATTGTCACTTCCGAATTGAACAGGTAGCCCCGTCCACGAATGGTCCGAATAAGGTCCCTGTTTTCCTCGCCCAGAGCCTTGCGTATCTCGATCAGGCACTGGGTCAGGGAGTCATCCGTTACGACCAGGTCCGGCCAGACCGCATCGAAAAGTTCGTTACGGCTTACCACACGTCCAGCATTTTTTAGCAGGTGGTGCAGAACGTCAAAAGACTTGGGTCGGAGCGTAAGGGGATTGTTTTCACGGAACAGGACCTGCCTGCTCAGGTCCAACCGAAACTGGCCAAATAAATAGGCCCGTGCAGGGTCCTGATCCTGCTGACCCGATTTGGCCTGATCTGGCTGCACAAAGATTCACCGTGAATTGGACTGTTACCCTGATTCTAGTCCGTGAGCGAAAAGATGTATAAGTCGGAACCCCTGTTGAAGTCGTGGGCAGCGCAGGTTTGTGGGAATGGTGGGCAGCGCAGGCGAGAGCCGCCGTGATGCAAGGACCGCAGGTCTGTAATTAGGCGGCGAGCCGTTGCGCGTGTAGGACTTGAACCCGAATCCGCGCGAGGTGGTTGATTCAAGGGGTCACACATTGACCGGATTCGATGGATGCAGGTTGGAGAGTTAACAGCGCTGTTGCACGTAGTAGGTCCTGCCGGGTCCTCATT
>DATFLY010000086.1:0-4491 GCA_035267185.1 Lysobacterales bacterium
TCGCAGGTACAGCGCTGGCGCTGGCTCCGTCATGTCAGTTGGCGCTTGCCAACACCAGGACGCTACCCACGAGACGGGTACCCGGATCGGATGTTGAGCTTCCGGTTGTGGGGCTCGGCAACTCAAATGCCTTTCGGGAAGGTGATGTATCGGCGTCCGCGGATCTGATTGAACTGATGCACACGCATGGCGGTAGTTATGTTGATTGCATAGGGGACAGCCGGTTCATAGTCGCCGAAGCTGCAAAAAGTCTGGGCATTGCACAGGATCTGTTTCTCGGAAGTTATTTTTCCAATGATGATGAATCCGCTAACAGGGCCGATGCTGATCGTTTGCTGAACATGACAGGAAAGAAGCAACTTGATGTGATGCAGAGCTTTCCTGAATTTGCGATACCTAACTGGAGTCAGTTCGAGCGCTGGAAAGCAGAAGGCCTCACACAGTTTATTGGCCTTGCCCGCCACCGCAGTGAGTTCTATGACTCGATGATGGACCTGATGAAAACCGGCACGGTGGACCTGATACAGGTGAACTACTCGCCACTTGAAACAGAGGCAGACCAGGAGATTCTTCCAATGGCAATGGACAGGGGTGTCGCAGTAACCATCAACCGTCCCTTTATCAACGGAGAATACTTTAATCTGGTCAGGGGCCACGAAGTGCCGGAATGGGCCAGCGAGTTTGATTGCGATAACTGGGCTGCTTTTTCAATTAAGTTCATTCTTTCCCACCCCGCGGTGAATTGTGTATTAACTGAAACAGCGAATCCGAAGCACGCCACTCAAAATCTGAGTGCCGGAATCGGCAGATTGCCTGATGAGAAGACCCGTCAACGCATGGTGAGCTATCTCAGGAATCTCTAGATTACGGGTCCTGCTCTTTCTGAAACACATCCTGATTTAATACCCGAATCGTCACGGTATGACGTAATGTGTCAGCTATTGTTCTGAGAATAATTATGATAAAAGCAACATAAAAGCATGAAAAATAATGTAATAAATAATTCCTTCAAAGATTGGCACGTTGGTTGCATTTAATTAATTAGATTCGAACGGACAACCCCGAAACTATTTGTTTGTGACGGGGAATTGCGGTGACTCGGAACCCAGTTTTCAGAGCACCTTCCAGGGAGGAAAAATGCAGCGTTCACCAATAGTGTCATCTGTATCTCGCGTCATCGCCGGAGTCGGCCTTGCGCTTTTCATTTTCACCAGCGCGCAGGCAGAAACACTGCTTGTGCAGCCGCAACAGCTGACTCTCTCAGCCACGAAACCAGGAGCGGATCTTCATTTTCGAAATGTTTCTAATGAAGAAACAACCCTGAGCTTCAATGTCACGCAATGGCAGCAGGAAGGTGAACGTGATCGGGTCACATCCAGCACCAAACTGATGGTCTATCCCCAGAGGGTCACGCTGAAACCCGGAGATTCTACCGAGGTTCGTGTCACCCTGAGGCTTTCCGGCCCCAGGTGGGAAGAGGAGGCGTATCAGATCCTGGTCACGGAAACTCCTCGTATTCCTGACCTCGGTGTAGGCACTGATTCTTCGGAAGGGCGTATCATCCGGCCGTCAAGTGTGCCTGTGTTCCTGGTACCCCCGGGGTCAGCCACACCAAGAGTGACCTGGAGCCTGGTTCGTGATTATGAAGGGGCCGTGGTGTTACGCGCCCGTAACAACGGACGAGGACATGTTCGTTTGCACTCGGCCAGCCTTTCCGGGCCTGCTGGTGAGTTGATTCGCAACCAGGACATGTGGGGTATTCTCCTGCCCGGCGGTGCCCGAACATGGAAGCTGGCAGCAGACATTCCGGGCGGACTCTGGCAGCTGACTGCCAGTACCAATGCAGGTACCCTGCAGGCGGAACTCGAATTCAATCCATACGATTACGCTTCAACGGGTCTTACCTACAGCCAATAGCCAGCCAGGGCATTCCAGACTGCGCAATTCAGGAATTCATGCCGACCCCGTCGGCATGAATTCCGCTCGCATGATTATCAACTGAACCGGTTTTTCAGGGCCTGCAAGCCGATGGAAATCGGCGGCTATTGACCGACTTTCACCGTTTTTTCATTAAATCGTCAATCAATGAAATGCCTTCGCGGTTAATCTGGGCGCATGCCTGACCGTGACCCGAATAAATCGATGAAGTTGTATTTGAGCCTGTCAGCGGTTGCCTTTGGATTGCTGGCTTTGCCTTTGACCCTGGTTGCACAGCAAACACACGTCGTCAAGAATTTTAACGACGAGTATCGGCCTGAATCCACCACTGTAGTCCAGGGTGACACAGTCAGTTTCCAGAATCCGCGCACACTCCCGCTGACGCACCAACACGATCTGAACTTCGATAACAATGCCTATCCTGGACGGGGTTTCGCGAGCACCTGGACCCACGAGATCAGGTTCGATGATGTTGGCCAATTTGGCTTTTTTTGCAGTCGTCATGGTGAACAGGGCACGATCACAGTGTCACCGGGCAACCCGGGAAATGGCGGCCCAACATTTGATATGGAACCGGGGCTCAACGGTAATTGGTGGAATGGCGCTGCCCGCGATGGTGAGGGCGTTCAGGTT
Organism: Lysobacterales bacterium; assembly: GCA_035267185.1. Classification (GTDB taxonomy): domain Bacteria; phylum Pseudomonadota; class Gammaproteobacteria; order Xanthomonadales; family SZUA-36; genus JAUIBE01. Next base: position 2,572 of record DATFLY010000086.1, read on the forward strand.
GAGTTGTCAGCCAGTGACGACGATTCAATGGTTTTTGTCGCAACGGTATATTCATATGCTCCAAACGGCGGGCAGATATTTATGATTGCGGTAGGCACTCCCTCTGGTCATACAGCAGATGTGGATCTTTTTATCACCGATGGCGGTGTCTGGGGCGCTGAGTTTGATCCCGATACCGTTACCCAGACACAGTGGGGAACAGGCACTTTCACCTCGGAAAGCTGCGAATCCTTGCACATGGAGTTGCACCCCTTCGCAGAATACCAGGCACAGGGATATACCAGCCTTTCCTACGACCTGATTCGATTGACAACACCAATCCTTGATTGCAACGACGAACAATGAATTGAGTCGCCGGATCAATCGTTGCTAGACTCCATGCCTCTGGCAGTGACTAAAGTTGTGGGGCATGGAAAACATTGGGCGTAACAGGCGCTACGAATTCAGCGGTTTTACCCTGGACGCCAACCGCGGTTCCCTGGAGCGTGATGGCAATGAAGTGCCTTTACGACCCAAGGCATTCGCAGTCCTGCAACACCTGGTCAAAAACCAGGGAAAACTGGTTTCGCGAGATGAACTGATTGAGGCTGTCTGGGGTCACCCACATGTATCCGACAGCTCCCTGAGCCAGTGTTTGCGAGATATTCGACAGGCGCTGGATGATCATGAACAGCTGCTGATTCAGACCGTACCCCGAAGGGGGTACCGCTTCGAGCCATTAGAAGAAAATACAGATTCTGCATCCCCTGAGAGCTCCACCGTTGAGCCTACCGGGATTTTTCGCCGCGGCATTGTGATTGTTTTTGCAGTCTTTATTCTTTTAGCTCTTTTAGTTTTTACCATGAGAGACGAGCCCGATCCGGGTGGGAACGCCCATGACGAAGCAACAAATCCCTCTCCAATTTCCGTTGCTGTGCTGCCATTTCTCGATTTGAGCCCGGAGCGGGATCTCGGCTACCTTGCAGATGGTCTTGCTGAGGAAATTCTGAACAGCCTGGCCCAGTCGAGTGATCTTCGTGTTATCGCACGAAGTTCATCTTTTGCTTTTCGCGGCGAAAATGCAGATCTCGAAAACATTGCATAAATGCTTGATGTTGACCTTGTGCTCGAAGGAAGCGTGCGCAGGGAAAACAAACAGGTTCGGGTGACGACCCAGTTGATTGATACACGCAGCCAGGCACATCTGTGGTCAAAAACTTATGACTATGTGCTGGAAGACCTTTTCGATTTGCAGACAGATGTCGCCGGTGACGTGTTTCTGACTCTTCGCTCGAAGTCAGAGACAGACCTTCGAAAGGGAAATGTCATGCCAGGTGCCGAGGCATACAATGCTTACCTTGTTGGTGTGCATTTTCTCAACCGGGGTGATTTGGAAGCGCTGCAGCAGGCCTCTGAAAATCTGCAGCATGCTACCCGGCTTTCACCGCAATTTGCGCGTGCATGGTCAAGACTTTCAGACTGCTATCGTCGGCTCGCCTATCGTTCCCCGGAAAGTTCAGAAGCCCTTTTCGCGGCCTACCTTGAAGCCGCTGAACTGGCATTGGCCCTGGACCCCGGTCTTCCGGAAGCACGCTATCTGATGGCCCTGAAATTTCGATTCCAGGGACACGATGAGGAATTCATGAAAGTCATCGCAGAAGGTCTTGCAGCCGGAAACGAAGACCCCAGTTTCCTCATGCTTGCGATGGGTGATGCCAGTGACTACAAACAGCACGATGCAGCCGTGAGGCTGGCTGAAGAGGCGCTGAAATATGACCCGTTGTCAGCAATTGCAAGAAACAATTTTGGGTATCTGTTAATTGAGATGCAGAGGTTTGAAGATGCGCTGGCCCAGTTTGAACAATTGCGAATGATTCATGCCGGCGGTGAATCCTGGAAGGCCGGGAGAGCCACCGTTTTATTGTTGCTGGGGCGTTTGAA
>DATFLY010000087.1:0-16537 GCA_035267185.1 Lysobacterales bacterium
AGAAGAAGGGTTAGAAAAAAGGCATGGATAACTACTTTCATGGCTGAACTCCGTTTCACTTTATGTATGCTCCATCCGGGAGCAGTTCCAACTAGATTAATGCAGGAACCGTGCCATTATCGGATTGAGACATCAAAACACCTCAGGAAACCGATGCTAGTGCTTGAAATGACTGGATTCGTTGGCTTCCATGACTGTTTTTCAATAACGGGCGGCGCGAGAAAACGGGGTGACCTGTTGACAATTTCCGTCACTTTTCTGACGTGTTACGACAGCAGTTACTGAAATGCCTGGCGTAAGGAAGTAGAGGAGGTCGCTGCGACGAAACGCGCAAAGGCACATCACAATGACTGCTTTCGAAAAAGCCGAAAGGCTTGCCTGCGCTTCAAGCTCGCGCTGCTCCTACGACATCCGATGAAGGGATCCCAGCAGCGTTTGGTGGTGATTGACACAGGGAAGTGTCAACGCCGAAGGCGGTATCGCTTGAAAACCACGCTTTTCAAGGGATACATGCAAACGGGCCATGGATGGCCCGTTTTGCTCATTAAAATCTGCTGCAGCAGTGGTGGGCACGACTGGGTTCGAACCAGTGACCCCTGCGATGTCAACACAGTGCTCTACCCCTGAGCTACGCGCCCACATTGCTGCAAACTTGATTCCCGTTTCCGGGGCGCGCAATTTACCACAGGGCGAAGAACACCCACAAGCCATATCGTTAAATTCGCAGTTCCGAACTGGGGTAGAATCAAGTTTCAAATAATCGAATCAAACAAATACTAAAAACTGTCCCTTAAAACGTGTCCATCCCTTTCGTTCATCTCCACCTTCACACAGAATTTTCGCTGGTCGACGGCACAGTCAGAATCCCGGCACTGGTAAAAAAGGCTGCCCGAAGCGGCATGCCTGCCATTGCAGTCACCGACCACATGAACCTGTTCTCACTGGTCAAGTTTTACCGGGCAGCTGAAAAGGCCGGGATCAAACCCATCGTTGGCGCTGACCTGATTGTCGTTGACCCTCAGTTGCAGCGCTCCAGGTTGACGGTGCTTTGCCAGAACAGGCAGGGATACCTCAGCCTTTGCCGCCTGCTCAGCCGCGCTTTCCTGGAAGGCCAGATCAACGGCAGACCCCATGTTCACCGCGAGTGGCTGGATGAAGCGGCAGACGGGCTGATCGCCCTTGCAGGACCGGGCAGTGACATCGGCCAGGCGCTCTACAACAATCACCCGAACAAAGCAGAAAGCCTTCTCAAAGGCTGGTGCCGTGTTTTCGGCGATCGTTTTTATGTTGAGCTGCAAAGAACCGGGCGTGAACATGAATCGCGAATTGAACGCCATTTGATTTCGCTGGCATCGCGCAATGAATGCCCCCTGGTCGCCAGCAATGATGTTCGTTTTCTGAAGCAGGAAGATTATCGGGCGCATGAAGCCCGGGTATGTATCCATGAAGGACGACTACTTTCTGACAAAAAGCGGGTCCAGAAATATAGCGAGCAACAGTACTTAAGAAATCCCGAGGAGATGGCTGAGCTCTTCGCTGATCTTCCGGAAGCACTTGCCAATTCAGTCGAAATTGCCAAACGTTGTACGCTCAGTCTTGAATTCGGACAGTATTTCCTTCCTGATTTCCCGACACCCGATGGCCAGGACATCGAGACGTTCCTGGCCGTCAAGGCTGAAAAGGGTTTGCGAGACCGCCTCAAGCGACACCACGAGGGGGAGCATCACCTGAGCGAGGGTTACAGCGACCGACTGAAACGTGAACTCGGCGTGATCAACAGCATGGGATTTGCAGGCTACTTCCTGATCGTCGCCGACTTCATACGATGGGCCAAGAAAAATCAAATCCCGGTCGGCCCCGGTCGCGGTTCCGGCGCCGGATCAGTGGTTGCCTATGCGCTTGGGATCACTGACCTTGATCCACTGGAGTTTGACCTGCTGTTTGAGCGGTTTCTCAACCCCGAACGTGTATCGATGCCCGATTTCGATATTGATTTTTGCATGGAAGGCCGCGACCGGGTGATTGAATACGTGGCAGACACTTACGGCCACGACCAGGTCAGCCAGATCATCACGTTTGGCACCATGGCCGCCAAGGCTGTTGTAAGGGACTGCGGCCGCGTCCTCGGACATGGCTATGGCCATGTGGACAGCATTGCCAAGATGATTCCTTTCACGCTGGGGATCACGCTCAAGGATGCGCTGGCAGAAGAGCCCGCACTCAAGAAACGCTACAAGGAAGAGGAAGACACCCGCGCCATCATTGACCTTGCCATGTCCCTGGAAGGCCTGACGCGAAATGCCGGCAAGCATGCGGGCGGCGTTGTGATTGCGCCCTCCCCCCTGACAGATTTTATGCCGCTTTTCTGTGAATCGGGCGGTGGCAGCATTGTCAGCCAGCTCGACAAGGATGATGTTGAGACCATGGGCCTGGTGAAGTTTGACTTCCTGGGACTGCGCACACTCACCATCATTGATCGCGCATTGGAAACCATCAATGCATTGCGTAAAAAAGAAGGGGAACCTCCAGTCAACCTGGAAGAACTCCCAATGGACGATACAAAGACCTTCAGTCTTTTGCAGTCCACCCGGACCACGGCTGTGTTCCAGCTGGAATCACGCGGCATGAAAGACCTGATGCGTCGCCTGGTGCCGGACAGCTTTGATGAGATTGTTGCGCTTGTCGCTCTGTTCCGGCCTGGTCCGCTGGAGTCAGGCATGGTGGGCGACTACATCGACAGAAAACATGGTCGCGCCACGGTTGTTTATCCGCACCCAAAACTGGAGCCGATCCTGGAGCCTACTTACGGCGTCATCCTCTACCAGGAACAGGTGATGCAGATCGCACAGGAGCTGGCGGGCTATTCGCTGGGATCGGCCGATATCCTGCGACGCGCCATGGGCAAAAAGAAACCGTCCGAGATGGCCAAGCAACGTCTTGTGTTCGTTGAAGGCGCCACCGAACGCGGTGTTGATGAAAGCCAGGCAAACATGATTTTTGACCAGATGGAGACTTTTGCCGGCTACGGATTTAACAAGTCTCATTCTGCTGCTTATGCTTTGATTGCCTACCAGACTGCATGGCTCAAGGCGCACTACACACCAGCGTTTATGGCTGCAGTGTTTTCCACTGATATGGACAACACCGACAAGATGGACGAATTGATCCATGAATGCACGGACCTGGGAATCAAATTATTGCCGCCCAACATCAACCGCAGCAACTACGTTTTTGCCGCCGACCTTGAAAACAACATCCGATACGGACTCGGTGCCATCAAGGGCGTGGGCAGGAACGCCATCGAAATCATCACCACGGAGCGTGATGACAACGGGCCATTTTCAAGCCTGCAGAATTTTTGCAGCCGCATTGACCTTCGCAAGGTCAATCGACGGGCCGTCGATGTTCTGATTCGGTGCGGTGCGCTGGACAAGCTGGACCCTGATCACAATCGTGCCCGGCTGATGGCTCAGCTCCCCTCTTCGCTGCAAGCGGCAGAGCAGGCGCAGCAGAATGCAGAAAGCGGTCAGTCTGACATGTTCGGCTCACCCGTCGAAGAAAGCACCACCATCCAAATCAGTGAAGTGGACTCGCCAGTGCAGCCCTGGAGCAGGCTTCAGCTTCTGCAGGCTGAACGTGAAGCATTGGGCCTTTACCTCACCGGTCACCCTGTAAAACTGCAGGCAAAAGACCTGTCCGCTTTTACAACCTGTGCCATCCATCGAATCCCAAAGGTCATGGCTGGTGAACCGGGTGGAAACGGAAATGGCCGAGGACGCGGTACGCCAATGGTGGTCGCCGGCATGGTGCAAGCCATACGAAGGAGAAATCGAGGTGGCGGATTTGCGACCATTGAAGATGGCAGTGGCCGCCTTGAAATCTCGATGTTTGATGAAGGCTGGAACCTGTATGCCGATCTTTTGGTAAAAGACGAAATAGTGGTCGTTGAAGGTAATGTCAGCCACGATGACTTTTCCGGTGGTTACCGCATGCGCGTTCAGAAAGTGATGTCCCTGGTCGAAGCAAAGAACCGCTTTGCTTCAGGCATCTCGATCGCCTTACGCAGCCCGGACCCAACGGTATGTGATGAACTTAATGCGGCCTTTGCCCCGTATCGTGGTGGCCGTCACAGGGTTTATGTTGATTACAGTAATGGCAGAGCACGCGCTCAGCTGGAGTTTGGACAGGACCACCAGATCAGGGCCTGTGACGAACTGATTGCCGCACTACGGGGACTTGACCAGGTCAAGGAAGCAAGACTTCTCTTCTAGTTTGTTCGCTACTGCTCAGCTGCCTCTGAAGGCACTCTGATATCTTTTGTACAGAATCTCAACACGCCTGACGTATTCGCGCGTTTCGTTGTAGGGCGGAATACCGCCATGTTTTCTGACAGCTCCACTGCCAGCGTTATAGGCTGCGGCAGCGAGTTTCACATTTCCATCGAATTCCCTGAGCAGGTCGGAAAGATGTCGAACGCCTCCGGCGATGTTGTGCGCGGGATCAAACGGATTGCGTACGTTCAGCTCTTCCTGGGTGGCAGGCATCAGCTGCATCAAACCCTGTGCACCTGCTGGTGAAACCGCGTCCGGATGATATGCCGACTCGGCATGAATAATCGCCCTGACCAATGACTCATCCACCGAGTTGTAAACCGCGGCCGAGCGAATCTGGGATTCGAAAGCGCTGGTGTTTAAGGGGACATCTTCCCACTTAATTTGTCGGCAGCTGGAATCGGATGCATAGCACGGAAACTTCATGGTGGTGTAGTTCACATCCCTGGGAGGCGCTACATTGGTGTAGGTCAGGATGCCGTTCTCATCGGTGTATTTGTAGACTTCCGCGGACGCGATCACGGGCGCTAGAAACGCCATGATTAATACCAGTGCACCACAGTTCCGGCCTTGCCTGGCAAGGCTTCCCTTTGCATTCCTTGGCATACCGAATCTCTCCTTCAGTATCGATTCGGAGCGGGTATCCCCCAATCCTTGTCTGGTAATTCTAAACCAAATCAAGCAGTTGGTTAAGTGTTTCAGTGTCATTTACGAAAATCAGACTGAACAGTGGGCTGCACCGTTCTTTTCCAGGTAACGTTGGTGATACTCCTCCGCACGCCAGAATTCAGGTGCCGGCTCAACCTGGGTGACGATCGGATCGCGCCAGCGATCGGATAATCCGAGTGCGTCTATTTTCTTCAACGCCGCAATTTTCTGGTCGTCATCGTGATAATAAATCGCCGAACGATACTGCGTGCCATGATCCGGGCCCTGCCGGTTGATGGTGGTGGGATTATGCATCCCGAAAAACTCTTCCAGCAACTGCTGATACGTGATGATTGCCGGATCGAATGTCAGCTGCACCGCTTCTGCATGACCAGTCCTCCCCGAGCAGACGTCCTTGTAAGTAGGATTTTCAGTTTGCCCGCCCATATAGCCAACGGCGGCATCCAACACACCGTCCAGTTCACGGAAACGTGCTTCTACGCCCCAAAAACAGCCTGCTGCAAAACTGGCAATCTCTTTTTCTGCCATTCGAATTCTCCGTCTTTCATCATCTCGTTTTTACTACGATCCGGAATCATCACCGGACGGTTCTTCCGGCCTCAACCTTAAAACGCCTTCCTGGGCCGTGCTGGCTACCAGCCTGCCCTGGCTGTCGAATATGGATCCTCGCGCCAGGCCCCGACCTCCACTTGTGATGGGGCTGTCGCAGTCGTATAACAACCACTCATCAACACGCGCATCGTGATGAAACCACATCGCGTGATCGAGGCTCGCAACCATCAGACGCTGATTGAACCAGGAAATTCCATGCGGAAGCATTGCGGTGCCGAAAAGATGAAAATCAGAAACATATGCCAGCAATGCCCTGTGAACCAGCTGGTCATCTCCGGGATTGCCTCGCAGTCGAAACCATAGTTTCCGATTGGGTGGCGAAGGTTCGGCCAGGTTGAGTGAATCGCCATCGACCGGGCGGAAATCGAATGGACCAAACTGGTTGCACCAGCGACGTAGCATTTCAGGCGCAATCTTTAGTTTTTCAGCGGACACGTCCAGCCCGCTCTTCAGATTTTCAGGTTCCGGGACGTCGGGCATTTCAAACTGGTGTTCAAGCCCCTCCTCTCTGACCTGGAAAGATGCTGCCAGGTTGAAAATCGGGCGGCCATGCTGAATGGCCAGCACACGCCTGGAGCTGAAGCTGCCACCATCACGGTTATGTTCCACGTTGTAGACAATCGGCGCATCCGGATTGCCGGGCAATAGAAAATAAGCATGCAGGGAATGTATCAGGCGGTCCTCTACTGTCTTGCTGGCTGCAAGCACTGCCTGGGCGAGCACCTGTCCACCAAACACACGTGGCGTGCCAATATCACGACTCTGGCCGCGAAACAGATTGACTTCCAGTTGCTCAAGCCTGATCAGCCGCAGCAATTCAGAAAATGAGCTTTTGTCCTGATCATTCAATGTGGGGCTCTCTGATGGAAAACTCGGTGTACCATGGTGTCATGTCGTCGACCCCCGGCCAAGTCCCAGGTCGCCGGGGGAACCTTCTCCGGCAAACCGAAGTTCTTTTGGCCCATAAGCGGTCCTGGTCTGAAGCGCAGCGACGCAACATGGCTTCCACTGCATTGACGCTGCTGGACAGAATCCCTGCCCAGGGCTTCTGCCTCATCGGCCTTTCGGGTGCGCCCGGCAGCGGCAAATCCACCCTGGCAAGCCTGCTATCCAGTTTGATTCAGAAGGACAAGCCGGATGCCCTGGTGATTTCACTGGATGACTACTACCTGGGTAAACAACAGAGGATTGCAAAGGCCGGACAACACCCTCTTTTCAAACAGCGTGGCGTACCCGGAACCCATGACTGGAACCAGCTCATGGATGATCTGGATCAGATTTGCGATGGCCGCATCGAAAATCTCAAATTACCGGTTTTTTCCAAGACCAATGACGATCGGTCTCCTGAGCATTCAATTTCCATTCCCTCGGCACCCCGGGTCGTCATCCTGGAGGGGTGGTTGGTGGGTGCGCCACCTCAGGAAGAAACATTGCTTCCAATTCCGGTAAACCAGATGGAAGCCGACCTGGATGAAGATTGCATCTGGCGCCGCAAGGTCAATGAAAACCTTGCCAGGTATCACCACGATCTCAAGACCAGGCTGGATCAATGCTGGTTCATGAAAACGCCTGGCTGGCAGCAGGTCATCGACTGGCGCTGGCAACAGGAGAAGGACAGATATGACTACCAACATGATGCTTTCCTCAACAGCCGTGAGAAAGTGATGTCGTTTCTCAACCAGTTCCAGCGTATCGCATCACATATGAACGATACGTGTCGCCAATGGGCAGATGTCATAATCAACATTGACCGGCAACATCGCCTGCACATTGACCAGTAACTTTCGAGACCTGCCCTGAACATGGAATTCCTTTGGCATGATTATGAAACTTTCGGCACGGTTCCAGCCGTGGACCGCCCCTGTCAGTTTGCTGCCTGCCGAACCGACGCTGATCTGAACCCGGTTGGTGAGCCACTGGAGATGTACTGTGCGCCAGCCGACGATGTTCTGCCACGCCCGGGCGCCTGCCTGGTGACCGGCATCACGCCCCAACTGGCAGCGCAGGAAGGCAGGGTTGAGGCTGAGTTTGCCCGGATTATTCACAAGGAAATGATGAAGCCAGGAACCTGCTCAGCCGGCTACAACAGCATCCGCTTTGATGATGAGGTCAGTCGAAACCTGTTTTATCGCAATCTGCTTGATCCTTATGAGCGCGAGTGGAAGAACGGCAATTCCCGATGGGATCTGATCAACCTGACCCGAATGTGTTACGCGCTCAGGCCACAGGGAATTGAATGGCCTATGGTTGAGACCAGCAGTGGGTCCTCAGGGACACGACCGAGCTTTCGTCTGGAAGACCTGACCCAGGCCAATGGAATTGGCCACCAGGACGCTCACGATGCGCTTGCTGACGTCAATGCCACCATTGAAATGGCAAGAGTGATCCGCGCGGCACAACCGCGACTGTTTGAATGGTCGCTTAAGCTGCGAAACAAATTTGAGGCACGCAAACTTCTTGATGTGGACGCGGGCACCCCAGTGATTCACACATCAGGACGTATCCCTGCAGTTCGTGGTTGTACCAGCCTGGTTCTTCCCCTGGCACCCCACCCGCGAAATGACAAAGCGGTGATTGTGTTCGACCTGATGGGTGACGCTGAAGCGCTCCTTCAATGTGATGCAGAGTCGATTCGGGACAGGGTGTTTACACCTTCAGCCGATTTGCCTGAAGATGTCAAACGTCTGCCGTTGAAAGCCATCAAGTGGAACGCGGTTCCGATGGTTGCGCCCGCAGCAGTGCTCAAAGGAGTTGATCAGGATCGCATCGGCCTGGATAGTGCGAAATGCCTGAAAAATGCAGCTTTGCTGAATGCCAACATTGTTGAATTACAACAGTCAGTCATGAATGCGTTCCACACGGAATTTGAGGCCCGGGAGATCGACCCCGATCTTGCGATTTACAGCGGTGGATTTTTTGATGATTACGACCGGCAGCAAATGCTTCACATTCACCAGTGCACACCGGGTGAACTTGCCGCGAAGAATTGGGAGTTTCACGACAAGCGCCTGACAAAAATGCTGCTCAGGTTTCGCGCCAGAAACTGGCCCGATACGCTTTCCCAGGACGACTGGGACGCCTGGGAATCAGACCGCCACCAACGGCTTAAACAGCCTGCAGATGGGGAGTTTTACGGAATTGATGCCTTTAATCAGGACCTTGCAGCTGCCAGGGAACAGAAAAAAACTGATCCCGAAGCCATGAGAATTCTTGATGAACTGGAAGGCTGGGCAATCAACCTTAAGCTGAAAGATTAAATCAGTCACTTATAGTGCTTTTCCAGATTCCGGATTAGGTAATTATGCACAAGTAACTGATTGTCTTTGTGACAACATTATTTCACGCCAAAAAAGCCATCGCACCAACACCACGACAATGTAACTTATTGATATTAATATTTTTTATCGAACTGTTCAATTTTTGATCAAACCAGAGAGCAGCCTGTCTACTCTGTACACCGAGCATTTTTCTCACAGGGTTATCCACAGGTAATGTGGATAACATCCCCGGTCACGATTTTGACATTTCTCAGGCCACATTAAGCGCGAGCTGCGGGCTGTTTTCCGCACTTGTTCTGTGCCGTGAATTGCGCGACGCCGAGCGACGCAATCCTCGTTTGGCCCCGGGTGAAACAAATTCAACGTGAGAACCATCCGAAAACTGCATCATCCATATTTCGTTTGGTTTCTGAACGTGATGCCCGTCAACATTCTCCTCTGCTCCGGGGACTGCAATGATGCCAGTGATCGTCTTGCCAATCAGGTCCTTTTTTACATTCAGCATGATGTTGCTCCGTCTGATTCCAATCTCAACTTGTGACACATTTGAACATGCAGCGTTCTCAAAAACTGAGAAGACAAACAGAGGATTCTGCTTACATCATTTGAAGACATTTCCCATCGTGCTGTACTGCCGGTTTCCAATAGTCTTTTTACTGTCACTGGCCAGGTTGCATCAACTCGAGCAGCTCAGAACCAGGACTATCAATCAACAGGAGAAAACGAATGATGAAGTGGATTTTAACCAGCATGCTCACACTGCTTATCGCGGTATCAGCCTGGGCAGCAGACCAGGTGAATATCAATACAGCCACAGCACAAGAGATCGCCGATTCACTCAACGGCATCGGCTTGAGCAAAGCAGAGAAAATCGTGGAATACCGGGAGGCCAATGGGCCGTATCAGCACATTGACGAGCTTGTGAACGTCAAGGGAATCGGACTCCGGACGGTGGACAAGAACCGTGATGCAATTTCACTGGGTGAGGCAATGCAATCCGAGTAACCGGGCATTCGATTCTGTTTGCTTTGGTGCTATTTCGAAAGGGGCTTTCTTGTTGAAAATGCCATCGCCAGCGTGGACTGGTCAATATACTCAAGCTCGCCGCCGAGAGGGACGCCGTGGGCAATTCGACTGACATTGATCGAGTACTTGCCAGCCAGTTCCTGCAGATAGTAGGCGGTAGCTTCACCCTCAACAGTTGGGTTGGTGGCAATAATGAGTTCGGTCACTTCACCTGTTTCGAGGCGTTCTTTCAGCAAGTCCAGCCCCAGCTCGGACGGACCGATACCATCGATGGGCGAAAGTTTTCCAAGCAGCACAAAATAGCTGCCACGAAAACCGGTTGCCCTCTCGATGGCTATCACGTCACTGGGCGATTCGACTACGCACAACAAACTGGACGAACGGGATGGATTGTCACAAATATGACAGCGGGTTCCCTCGGTCAGATTTCGGCATAGGTCGCAATGTCCAATCTCATCGCAGGATTTTTTGAGCACCGTTGAGAGGTGGCGGGCACCATCGCGGTCACGCTCCAGGACATGAAAAGCCATGCGTTGCGCTGACTTGGGTCCAACCCCGGGCAAACATCGTAATGCCTCGATCAGCTGTTCCAGCAAACGTTCTTCGCCCATCGAAAAGAACGCCTAAAACGGCATCTTGAATCCGGGCGGTAAGGGCAGCCCGGAGGTCAGTTCACCCATACGCTGCTCGTTGGCTTCAGCAAGACGATTGACCGCGTCATTGGTTGCAGCGGCAACAATGTCTTCAAGCATTTCAACATCATCAAGAAGACCGGGATCAATATCGATTTTCTTTACCGCATGGCGCCCATCCATGAGGACTTTGACCAGGCCACCACCTGCTTCACCTGTGACTTCAAGCTCTGCCAGTTCCTGCTTGGCTTTTTCAACTTCCTGCTGCATTTTCTGTGCCTGTTGCATCAGGCTGGCAATATTGCCTTTCATTTCAAATTGCTCCTGTGGCCCCGCAGACCCTTTGTTTGTTAAAGACCCGGCTCTACTGAAGAGCCTGTATTGAATCTTCGACAATTGAGGCATCAAACTTGTCTTTCAATGCCTTCACGGTAGGATCATCAACAATTGCCCGTTCAGCATCTGTCTGCTTGCGTCGCTGGCTTTGTTCGCTGATACCTGCCGCTGTGAGCAGTTCTTTGTCCGTGCTGTCGACAACAGAAATTCGAACCGATTCACCCAACTGTTCACTGATGGCCTGTCCCAATCGGTCTACGCACTGCTTTGAACCGAGGTGGCGCAACGTTGGAGAGATTGCGAACGACAAGTCGCCTCCATCAGCGGATTGCAAATGAAGGTTGCGGGCCAACTCCCGGACCTGGCCGCTGATTGGCAACTTTCCGATGATGGATATCCATGCTGCCTCATCATCCAGTTTCACTTTATTACCAGAAGGCGCTGAATCACCTGCGGGCTCTTGCCGCGAACTTCCAGGCCTGGCTTTCGTCCGGGTATTTTGCTCAACCTGATGTGAAGCACTCGATTTCCTGGCCGCCGACTGCCGTTGCGGTTGCGCAGCCTGCCTGGCTTGTTCGATCTTCTTTTTGATGTCCTCTGAACCACCGCCAGAGTTGTCATTGGATTGAGCCTTCGCCGGCTCAAAAGCCAGCATACGCAGCAGGGTCATTTCCAGACCTGTTCTGGGATCTGGCGCCAAACCGAGGTCTGCAATACCTTTTATCGCTATCTGGTAGTAAAGCTGGGCAGATTGTGGGGACAGTTGTTGAGACAAGTCCTGAATCGAGGACCAGTCAGGACGGTCGCGGTCCCGGTATTCCGGGACACAGTGCAGGATACTGATCCGGTGCAACGTTTCGGCAAGATTGGCCAGGACCGATTCCGGATCGCACGACTGTGCATAAATGTTTTCAATGATTTCCAGGATCCTTGCAGCGTCACCCTTGCCGAGTGATTCAACCAGGCTAATGATGTGTTTGCGTTCCACCAAACCCAGCATTTTCTCAACTTCCTGCTGGTTAAGCTTTCCGCCACCGTACGCTGTCGCCTGATCAAGAAGACTCAGACCATCGCGCATGCTTCCATCAGCAGCCCGCGCAATACGTTCAAGCGCGCCTGTCTCGGCTTCAATCTTCTCCGATTCACATATGTTGACCAGTGCGGCCTCTATCTGGTCAGGGAGCAGACGCCGCAGGCTGAAACGTAAGCATCGGGAAAGAATGGTCACCGGAATTTTTTCCGGATCGGTGGTTGCCATAACGAACTTAACATGAGGAGGAGGTTCCTCCAGCGTTTTGAGCAACGCGTTGAAACTATTCTTACTGAGCATGTGCACTTCGTCGATAATATAAACCTTGAAGCGCCCACTGGTCGGCGTGTACTGCACCGACTCGAGTAATTCGCGCATGTCGTCAACGCCGGTTCTGGAAGCAGCATCAATTTCGATCATGTCGACAAACCGACCTTCGTCGACATCAACACAAGCCCCACATTCGCCGCATGGCTTCGAGGTCACCCCGGTTTCACAGTTCAGGCACTTGGCCAGAATACGGGCAATGGTGGTCTTGCCAATTCCTCGTGTGCCTGTGAAAACGAATGCGTGATGCAGTCGATCCTGGTCCAATCCATTCATCAGGGCCTGGGATACATGCTCCTGACCAACCAGCGTTTCAAATGTTTTTGGTCGCCATTTTCGGGCGAGGACCTGGTAACTCATGGTGCTTTTTGAAGTGGAATGCGCGTGCAAAATTTCATGATGCAACTATAACAACTTTTTGAATGAACACTCAGCCACTTTGGAGGTGATCCGGCAGAAGATGGAGGCAGCCCCCGCCCGCCACACCCCGGCGCCCGATTTTGCTGCTGCCGCTGCTCCCTTCCGGGCCTGACGGGGTTTACAACTAGTCGTCGCGAGGGGGCCAACAGGGGCCACCATAGAAATCATTTGTGCTTGAACGGCACGGCGTGCAGTCTACTTTGAAAACCAGTGCGAATCCATACCATTAGTAATGAGGTCATTGGTAAGCCAAAACAATTGTGCTGCCCTTTCGAAACCATTCAAAAAAATACCCGCTCAAGGCGGGTATTTTTATATCTGGCGGAGAGAGAGGGATTGTTCAAAACCATCCCTGGTTTTGACCCTTCGGGCGTTTCAGCTAAAAGCTTCACGACCAAATTCGCTCCCGGCGAATTGGTCGACCCTCTTCTCGGGTTCGAACCCCTGCACTAGATAAAAAAATACCCGCTCAAGGCGGGTATTTTTATATCTGGCGGAGAGAGAGGGATTCGAACCCTCGATGGGCGGTTTAGACCCATACTCCCTTAGCAGGGGAGCGCCTTCAGCCACTCGGCCACCTCTCCGTGATCCATATTTTCTCAAACTATTGGTACTGAATCGAGGCCTGCAGGACGGCGCTCCCCTGGAGCGCGTTACTCCGGGCATCCTGCCCTCCGCCTCTTCGAGGTCGCTGTCGCAAAGCGCCAGCGTTCAAATTTGTTCCCGACAAATTTGTCAGCCACTCGGCCACCTCTCCGTTATCCATATTTTCTCAAACTATTGGTACTGAATCGAGGCCTCTACGACGATGCTCCCATGGAGCATATCAACCTCACTGTATTTCGTATTGTATCGCGCCACAGGGTTCAAAACACGCGGACACGAAAAAACCTCACAGAAATGTGAGGGTTCTCAAAACTGCAATCAAATTTCCTGAAGAAAGACAGTGCGGCTTACAATCCGCCGCCTGCTGCCTTGGTGCGTTCTTCTGCACGTTCTTTCAGGATCCGTTGGTAGATTTCCTCTCTGTGCACTTGCACATCAGGAGGTGCTTCAATCCCGATTCTTATTTGATTACCTTTTACGCCCAATACTGTAACAGTGACGTTGTCACCGATGACAAGTTTTTCCCCGATCCTTCTTGTCAAAATGAGCATTACAACCTTCCTTTGGTTTCGGACAGCTCTGTCTCTTGGACTTATTTTCCTTAGAACAGTCCATAAACCGCTGCGAGACGTTAAGGCGAGTATATAACATATTTGGCTAAAAATTAGCCAAAGATGAATAAATATTCGTGTTTTTTACAGATTTTTTTCAACCCAGCCGGTGACAGATGCCAACGCAGCGGGCAATTTATCGGGTTCCGAACCGCCTGCCTGGGCAAAATCCGGCCGTCCTCCTCCTCGTCCGCCGACCTGATCTGCAACGAAATTAACCAGGTCACCGGCTTTGACCTTGCTGATCAGGTCTTCAGAAACCCCTGCCGCCAGCCTTACCTTTTCTCCATCCACACTGCCAATCACCACGACCGCCGATCCGAGCTTATTCTTGATTCGGTCGACTGTCTCGCGCATGGCCTTTGCTTCCAGGCCGTCCATTTGAGCAGCAAGCACTCGTGCTTCGCCGACAGTTACAGCCTCGCTTGCCAGTTCGTCACCACTACTGCTGGCGATCCTGGCGTTGGCGCGCTCCAGGTCTTTTTCGAGCGAACGACTTCGTTCCATCAGCTGAATGACGCGCTTTTCAAGATCGTCTGCCGAAACATTAAACATCCGGCTAAGCTGTCTTATCTGCGAATCTGTTTGCTGTATTTTTCTTACGGCAGCTTCACCGGCAACACCAACTATTCGGCGAATTCCGGAGGCAATGGAAGACTCCTCTATGATTTTGAACTGGCCAATATCGCCGACTCTTTCAACGTGAGTTCCACCACATAATTCGATCGAAAAATCTCCGAACTTCAGCACCCTGACCTGATCACCGTATTTCTCGCCAAACAAGGCTTCGGCGCCGGTCTCAAGTGCTTCATCAAATCCCATGACACTGACTTCCGAATCAGGGTTTGCCCTAATTTCAGCATTAATCAGGCGCTCAATCTCGGTCAGTTCTTCATCAGAAACAGCTTTCGGATGAGTGAAATCAAAACGCAAATGATCGGGCGCGACCAAAGATCCCCGTTGCTCAACATGCTTACCAAGAACCTGTTTCAGGGCAGCGTGCAGCAAATGCGTGGCTGAATGGTGAAGAACGATGGACTGTCTGCGCTCTGCATCGACACTGGCACTAACAAGACTATCCTTGTCTATTTTTCCGGATTTCACTTTACCGGCATGCGCATGAAATGCACCGCCCAGCTTCAGGGTGTCGGTGACCTGAAATTCGCAACCATCACCCTTAAGCAAACCGGTATCACCCACCTGACCGCCGGATTCAGCATAAAAAGGCGTCTTGTCGAGAATAACAACCGCTTCC
Organism: Lysobacterales bacterium; assembly: GCA_035267185.1. GTDB lineage: Bacteria > Pseudomonadota > Gammaproteobacteria > Xanthomonadales > SZUA-36 > JAUIBE01. The sequence continues at coordinate 15,134 of DATFLY010000087.1, forward strand.
TGGCCTGCTTCAAGAGTCTCGATGGATTTTCCATCAGCGATCATCTCAACGACCCGGGCACCGTTCGCTTCAAGGGTTTCATAACCTAAAAATTCGGTTGGCGAAAGGCTCGCCATAACATCTGCCGACAGACTCAGGCTGGCATCGAATCGACCGCCTGCCCTGCCCCTTTCCTGTTGCTCGGCCATCGCAGCGTCGAATCCATCTGTATCGACGGTGAATGAATGCTCTCGCGCCACGTCCTGGGTGAGGTCGAGCGGGAATCCATATGTGTCATACAAAAGAAAGGCGGTATCGCCATCAATCTCCTTGTTCTCGCTCGCATTGGCTTTTTCCATGACACTGGCCAGGATTCCCATCCCGGTATCCAGTGTTTTGGAAAAACGTTTCTCCTCTTCAAGCAGCGTGTCGGCGATATAGTCCTTCTTTTTCAGAAGAACGGGATAAGCATCGCCCATCTCCTTTGCCAACGGTTCCACGAGTTGGCTGAAAAAGGGTTGTCGCTGGCCAAGCTTGAATCCATGTCGAATCGCCCGGCGAATGATGCGACGTAAAACATAGCCACGGCCTTCGCGTGATGGAACAACGCCATCAGCAACCAGGAAAGCACAGGCACGAATGTGATCAGCGATCACGTTTAAGGATGGATCGTCTTTCGTTTTGGCGCCGGTGACCCGGGCGGCAGCGCTGATCAGGTTTTTGAAAAGATCAATCTGGTAATTGCTGTGAACACCCTGCAGCACTGCAGTCATCCTCTCGAGCCCCATGCCGGTATCCACGCAGGGCTTGGGCAAGGCATTCATGGATCCATCGCTGCTGCGATCGAATTGCATGAACACAAGGTTCCAGATTTCAACAAAGCGATCGCCATCTTCGTCCGGAGATCCTGGTGGCCCGCCTTCCAGCTCCGGTCCGTGGTCATAAAATATTTCGGTGCATGGCCCGCATGGCCCGGTATCGCCCATGGCCCAGAAGTTGTCACTCTCAAACGGCTGTCCGCCAGGTTTGTCACCGATTCTGATCAGTCGCTCCTTGGGTATACCAATTTCCTCGGCCCAGATGTGCCAGGCATCGTCATCATCCTGGTAAACCGTGACCCACAATCGGTCCGGATCAAGCGCCCATACGTCAGTCAACAATTCCCATGCAAGCCTGATGGCATCATGTTTGAAGTAGTCGCCAAAGCTGAAGTTACCCAGCATCTCGAAAAACGTGTGGTGTCGTGCGGTGTAGCCGACCTGGTCAAGATCATTGTGTTTACCGCCTGCCCTGACGCAACGCTGAGAGGTTACAGCCCTGGGGCAATCACGCTTTTCTGATCCAAGGAAAACATCCTTGAACTGAACCATTCCGGCATTGGTAAACAGCAGGGTCGGATCATTTGCGGGCACAAGTGGGCTTGAC
>DATFLY010000088.1:0-23442 GCA_035267185.1 Lysobacterales bacterium
GTATGAGGCCGGGTTTGTGTCAGCGGCGCATACCGATGAACACATCGAGGCAACGGTGTTGGCTGCACGGGAGTCCTTAGCTCAGCTTTGATCGGAACAAGCGGGGTACATACCGGGTCGTGGTGGCGGTGGTTGTTACGCAACACACGTGCTACGGAAATTTCCAGGCACTTCTTTCGAAAAACAGAAAACCATACCTGTAAATTTCCGTAGCGCGTGTGTTTTGAAAGGGATATGCCGTGCCCGGCCTACTTCCAACGAGGCACGGATTAGTGGTGGCCTGATGGAGTTGCCAGGCTTCCAGGCGCAGCTGAAGAGCTACAGGGCTTTACTTGCGCGTGTTTTGAAGGGACATACCGTGCCCGGCCTGCTTCTGTTTAAAAAGAGTCAGGGGCTGCTGTTGGCCTGATGGCGTTGCCAGGCTTCCAGGCGCAGGCGAGCGATGATTTCCAGCGCCTGGTATTCCAGCTCCGGGCTGAGGTTGTTTGAGCCGATGAACCGGGTGTCGTCTCCGTTCAAAATGATCTGCCCATTTCCTTGATCACAATTTGCCTCGATCATCGCACGACGGTCCATGCGCAGGAAAAAGGCACACTTTCGGGTTTCAAATTCAGGGTCAAACATCACAGCTTCAAAGGGGGCTAAGGTCACCTCACCTTCCAGCCACCACTCGAATGATGGCGTCAGGTCGGACTGGGAGTAGGTGGCTTCATCGACACTTCCGGGCAGGGAATCGCTGCTGATGATGAAAGCCGGTACGCGCGAATGAGCAGCGTCACCCCACAGATCAGACTCTGCCCGTGTCATAGGGGTCATGGATCGGTGGTCGCTGACAACCATCAGAATGCCAGTGTCGAAAAATCGGTTGTTGTCCAACTCATCCAGGAACTCACCAAATTCCCGGTCAGCATATTTCATTGCCAGTTCCAGTGACCGTTCACCACTGTCCGGATCCCTGTAAGGCTGATGGCTTGATACCGTTTCCACTACCAGTAACCACGGATTGAGTTGTTCATCTGAAGCCTGGTCGATCCAGTTCAGCGCACGCTGATACAGGGCCTCATCGGAAGCCGACCCAAAAGAGTACTTTGGTAATGAGTCATAGAATGGATGCTCATTGCCCTCAACCAGGTCAAAGCCAAGATCAGTCAGCCATTCGCCTTTGCGGTTGAGTGAAAGCGGTCCGGAGGTCAGGAAGGCCGTGTGATAACCGTGATGGTTGAAAGCCTGTGGCAATCCGTCTTCGACACCCCACATGGAGTGAAACGGCGGTGTCTCCAGCCAGTGAAGGAACGGCGCCCAGGTCTGCTGTCCCGCCAGAATTCCCACCAGTCCCTGGTTGGTTGAAAATCCGATGCTGTGAAAGTTGTCGAATCGTAATCCCCCGGTTGCGGCGCTATCCAGTTCCGGGGTCCAGTTCTCATGCCCGCCCCATAAGCGGCTGTGCCAGGGTGACCATGATTCGATGATGACCATCAGGACATTACGACCGGCAGCCACTGAAGGTCCCGATGACCAGGCCTTGACCGGCATGGAAGTGGACAGTACTTCTTCCTGTACCGCGCTCGAATATCGTAATTTTGACGTGGTTGACTTATTGGCGATGAAGACATTTTCTACCGCCCAGTCATTGACATAGGGCTCCGGTTCAAACAACGCGTTTCCAACCAGGCTAAATCCCATCACCAGCGACATGGTGAGACGAAAGCCACGGCTTCTGACCGCCGGCATCCACAAAACCAGGGCCAGGAGCAGCATGATGCCGGTAACGATGGTGGTTGTGGTGAGTGGACTGCCGATTCCCGTGCTGAACTGATCCCAAACGGCACTGACTTCGAACAGGAACAATGCCACATCGGTCATTAGCAACCGGGTGTTGAAGAGACTGAAGACCACCAGGTCGGCAGCATAAAACAGGATCAGGATCGCGCAACAGAGCAGCGGAATTCTGGCCAGCAAGCGCGTCGGTGTCGCGCTTGCGAGGAGCAGCAGGCTGCTCAATGCACAAAAAACCAGGAGGTCTTCAAGGATGACATGCCAGGTAAAACACCCGGTGCAGGCTATGTAACTGCCAATCTTCTGGTCAACCAGCCAAACCCGGGTGGCCACGAGCGCGCAAAGCACAAGGAACAAGGTGACTGCGGCCCACCAGCCCGGAACACTGCGCACATTCTCGAGTGAAGTTTTCAATTCGGCCCGGGACCCCTTCTTATGGTTTATTGAACAAAATGTTTTTGCTTCCGGTCAGAATTATTTGATGCAATCAAAAAGACAGGCCCGAAGGGTGTTTCCCGTATTATAGCGACCTCATATTTGCGAAAGGCGCACAAGGCCATCAACGTAAATGGAAGCTGACTGGCTACAGGATCTGCTCACATGGCTGGGCGACCATCCTCATTGGGGGTGGGCGCTGGTATTCCTGGTCGCCTTTGCGGAGTCACTTGCCCTGATCGGCCTGCTTTTGCCTGGCTTGATGATCCTGTTTGGCGTTGGCTCCCTGATCGGCCTGGGTGTGATGGAAATGCTACCCATCTGGCTTGCATCGAGCGCCGGGGCTTTCCTTGGTGACTCACTGAGTTATGCCCTGGGCCTGCGTTACCAGGAGCAACTCCTCGAAAAATGGCCATTTTCGCGTTATCCAAAATTGATGGACCGGGGACGAAGGTTCTTCTACCGACACGGCGAAAAGAGCGTTTTCGTGGGTCGCTTTATTGGCCCCTTGCGGCCAATCATTCCGGCAGTTGGTGGCATCCTTGGAATGAAACCTCAACGATTTCTGGTCGCTGATTTCGCTGCCTGTATCGCCTGGGCACCGGCATTTCTGCTGCCTGGCCTGTTTTTTGGTGCAACGCTGGAGGTGGCCTCAGAGTACGCTGGTCGCCTGACCGTCGTGCTCGTGATCGTGATGTTTGTGCTGTGGGCCGCTTGGTGGCTGTTGCGTGTTGGGTATACCCTGCTGGCCAGCCGCTCCGCACGGTGGTTGCGTCATGCCATCCAGTGGAGCCGGCGTCATCCGGTTCTGGGCCGAATTGCGAGGCCATTGCTCGACCCGGCTCAACCCGAGGTGCTGTCCGTCACCATGTTGGGCATGGCGCTGGTGATTCTTTTCTGGGGCGTCATTGTGCTGGCTTTCATGGGTCCTTTTGCGCCCCAGCCTGAGGCTTTCGATCGGTCAGTTGCAGATTTCGCGCTGGCGTTGCGAAATGACCTTGCTGATCCTGCCATGATCGGGATTTCACAGCTGTCACGCTGGCAAGTAACGATCATCTCGGCAGTGGCTGTCCTCCTCTGGCTGCTGGGTGCGGGCCGCATCAGCGCGGCGACTCATTGGCTGGTGGCAATCGTGGGGGGCATGCTCATCCAGTTCCTGCTGGCATGGGGTTTGCGAGCCACACCCCAGGTCATGGCGAGTGGCGGCACAGAGATTCCAGGGCCCAGTTCAGCGATGAGTCTTGCAACAGTGGTTCTGTGTTTCTTCGCAGTCATGGTTGCAAGAGAATTCAAACGGCAGCATCGCCAATGGCCTTACCTGGTGGCGGGCCTGTTACTGGTGATGCTTTTCGTGGCGCGTGTCTACCTGGGACTGGAGTGGTTCAGCGGCGCTTTGCTGGGCCTACTGTTGGGTCTTGCATGGGTCAGCGTGGTTGGGATCGCCTATCGCCAAAGGCGAAAGGAACCCTTCTCAGGTGCTGTTGCGGCGAATATCTTCTATGCAGCATTGCTGTTTCTTTTTGTCTGGCAGGTCTCGAAAAACGGGGACGAAGACCTTGCCCGACTGCAGACGCCACTGATAGAAAAACAGATGACTGCGGAGCACTGGTGGCAGAGTGGCTGGAACGAGTTACCCATTGAGCGTTCAGTTCTCGGCTCACCGGCGGCTCGCAAATTTAATCTGCAGATTGCTGCGTCGCCGGATCAGCTGGAATCGATGCTTCAGCAGCAGGGTTGGAAAACAGTGGAACCCGCAGACTGGCGCTGGCTGATCAGGTCGTTGAATCCCGACCCTGATGAAACCAGCCTGCCACTGATTGCCAGGTCGTTTGAAGGTCGGTCTGAGTATCTGCTGATGCAAATGGATTCACCCGGAGATGGCCGGGTTCGCTCGATTCGGTTCTGGGATTCCGGTTTCAGGCTGAGTCCGGATGACACGGTGCTATACCTCGCCCAGGTGTCAGAGGAACAACTGGTTCAGCGGTTCAATGTCATCAGCTATTGGCGTTCGGTTCCGTTGAGTGACGCCCAGGTTTCAGCTTTTCAATCATTAATTCCGGGAATGGAGATGGCCAGAACCCCGGGCGGACTGGTGTTGTTGCGCTGACTGCTTCAGGTCTGAAAACGCGGCAAAAACTCGACCAGTTTCTGCAGACGGTCAATCGGGTCTGAAAGCTCAAGAAGCTGTTGTTTCTCAACGCCCCCCAGCGGTAACAGCTCTGAAAGTCGATATCCAACCCAGCTTGCATCCTGCAAATGCTCCGGGGTGTAATCCGGATAGTGGTCAGCGGCCTTTTCCATGAAGCGCGCAAGCACCTGGCTGAGTACATCGTAGGCAACCGGAAGATCGGTGGCGGGCGGTTCAGGCAGCCAGCTGACTTCTCCCATCATCAAACCGCTTTCGTCGGTACGGTCCTCTCCCAGCACAAAACGCGTCGTTCCCTCGGCGGTGAGCCCCAGCAAGCCGTCCTCAAGGGTGTACCAGTCAACAATCTGCGCGAGCGTTCCAACCCTGGCTGAACTGTCGTCCGGTCTGGTTTCGGTCGAGTCAACCAGGTAACAAACCCCAAAACCAGTACCTGAGCGACTGCACTCGCTGACCATGTCGAGATAACGTCGCTCGAAAATTCGCAGCGGTAGCTGGCCGCCCGGGAAGAGCACTGTGCGCAGTGGAAAAATAGGAATCTCACTCATCTACGTAGATTGTAGACGGGGGCTGCCGGTTCTGCATGTCAAGTGGCGACAAATTTGTTTGAACGAGATTGGGCGTCCTGCCAGGTCCGAATTTTTTCATCCCGGTTTCGCTCTTGCCCCGTCATCCCGGTTTCGCGGGTAGCGAAGACTGGGACCCACGATCTTGCTGGGCGTGTCAAATCACAAACCCTTCCCTGAGTCCACGGTCCACCATGAAGACGGTGGACTACCCTCACGTGTTGCCGCTTGATGAACCCGCGTATACAGGCCGTCCATGGCCTGAATACGCTAATTCTGCTTCCCTGCAGAATTGTCCAGTCGCGTCTGCCCCGCGAGGCGCTGCCAAGGGGAGGGTTTGTGATTTGACACGCCAGCCGCCGAAAGGCCGAGGGAGCCGGTTCGAATCGTCATGACGCTTAACGTAATTCCGGAAAGCCGAGAAGGTTCCACGTCGAGGCGGTCGCGACCACAAGATCGCTCCTACAGGCCAATCGTCATCCCGGAAAGCTGAGTAGGCTTGTCCGAATCGCCCTGCGTTTAACGTCACTTTCCGGGGTGATGTCGATGGAGGTGGTTTTTTCGGGCTACTTTTTCAGGGAGTCGCAGAATCGTTGCGGGGTTGAATCGAAGCCACCATTGCTCATAAAGACCACGCGGTCGCCTGGTTTTACACTCTCGAGCAGCTGGTTAAGCATCTCGGAAGTTTTGGTCACCACCCGCCCTCTTCCGTCAAGCGGCGCGAGAACTTCGTGCGGGTCCCAGTTGATCCCCTCCGATGCATACAACCAGACGCGATCTGCCGCGGCCAGTGCCGGGCCCAGTTCCTGGATGTGCACGCCTGCTTTCATGGTGTTGCTCCTGGGTTCAAGAGCAACCAGCAGGCGCGCCGAGCTGTGTTTACGCCTGAGGCCTTCGAGGGTCAGGCGAATGGCTGTGGGGTGATGAGCAAAGTCGTCATAGACCTTGATGTCGCCACTGTCGTGTATCAGCTCCTGGCGGCGTTTGACCCCTTTAAACAGCGCCAGGGCCTCTATGGACATTTCAGGATCAATACCCACGGCCGCGCAGGCAGAAATGGCGGCGCATGCATTCATGGCATTGTGTCGACCGCTGTGTTCCCAGGACAGAGTCCCGATTTCGTTGCCTTCATGGCTGAAAGCCAGTTCGCCACCATCCGGACGGAGCAGCTCAACCACCCAGCCGCTATCTCCATCAAGGTGAAAGCGTTCAACCTGGCTCCAGCACCCGCGTTCCAACACTGATTCCAGGTTCTGGTCCATTGCATTGCAAATAATGGTTCCGCGCCCCGGAATGGTTCGAATCAGGTGATGAAACTGGGTCTTTATGGCTTCCAGGTCGTTGTAAATGTCGGCATGATCAAATTCCAGGTTGTTCAGAACGACAATTTGCGGCCGGTAGTGCACAAACTTCGCACGCTTGTCGAAAAAGGCTGTGTCATATTCATCGGCTTCGACAACAAAATATTCATCACCGTCCCTGGCAGAGCAGCCAAAATTGCCGGGTACGCCCCCAATCAGAAATCCGGGTGCTTTTCCTGCATTTTCAAGTATCCATGCGATCATGCTGGATGTGGTCGTCTTGCCATGGGTTCCGGTCACAGCGATAACCGTTTTGCCTCGCAGATAGTTTTCTCCTAACCACCTGGGGCCGGACACATATTCAATGCCCTGGTCAAGGACGTACTCGACCGCAGGATTGCCACGGCTCAGGGCGTTGCCAATAATGACCAGGTCAGGGTGTGGCTCAAGTGGGTCAGGTTGATAACCTTCAGTGAGCTCTATGCCCTCTTCGCGAAGCAGCGTGCTCATCGGGGGGTAGGTGTGTTGATCGGAGCCGGACACTTTGTGGCCGGCCCGCCGGGCGAGAACCGCCACACCTCCCATAAAGGTTCCGCAGGCGCCAAGTATGTGGATTCGCTGGGCCTTTTGCTTCATCGTTGCATTGCTCCGGGTAAAAGAATGCCTGGGCAGGTTAATATTCCTGGTCTGAAGTGTTCAGACAAAGACAAAAATTGAGATTCATTCATGGTCGAAGGGTTCAACAAGGCAAGCACGGAAATCAATGCCAGCGGATTGCTTTGCCCGGAGCCCCTGGTTCAGTGCAAACAAGCCCTTGATCAGCTTGAGCCGGGTGAGTCGGTGCACGTGATTGCAACAGACCCTCATGCCGAGATCGATTTCGAGGTGTTTGCGCGCAGAACAAGCAATCAACTCATTAAGAAACAATGGCTGGACAGCGCCTTTCACGTTCTGATTTGCAAGGGCTAGGTCCGGAGCTGGTTTTCATCAGTCACCAGATTGCGTTTGAAGTACCGCCATGATGCGCTGATTGACCTCTTCGATTGTTCCCACACCCAGTACCCTGGTCAGCAGGCCATGTTCGGCATAATGACCGACCACTGGCGCCGTCAGTTCCTCGTAAACCTGCATCCGTTTGCGAACCGTTTCTTCGCTGTCGTCGCTGCGGCCTTCCTCCTGGGCACGCCTGGCAATTCGGGCAATCACCATTTCTGTATCGATGTCGATCTGAACGGCAATGTCCAATGGCTGTTGAATACGTGCAAGCAGCTCATCCAGCGCGGTTGCCTGGACCAGGTTCCTGGGATAGCCGTCCAGGATAAATCCACCTGCAACGTCATCAGCACCCAGTCGCTCTTCAATAAGGCCCAGCATGATTTCATCCGAGACCAGTTCACCCCGGTCCATAACAGCTTTGGCTTTTTTGCCAAGCTCTGATCCGGCCTTAACCGCTGCTCGAAGCAACTCCCCGGTGCTGACATGGGGAACAGCCAGGTGCTCGGTTAATATCGCAGCCTGCGTACCTTTTCCGGAGCCCGGCGCGCCCAACAAGACAATTCGCATGAAATCCTCGTGTTTAGTCCCGTAAAATAGGGCGATAACGCTAACCGCTTGCTTGGGCCAAGTCAACGCAATACTGGCCTGTTTGAGCAGCACCGATTTCAGTTCAATTAAGGCCAGACCATGAAGCAGAATATTCTTTATGCCCAATCCGGTGGTGTAACGCCGGTGATTAACGCATCGGCATGCGGCGTGATTGAGACCGCTCGCGACAACCGAAATCGTATTGGCAAGGTGTTTGCGGCCAAAGATGGCATCATCGGCGCATTGCGTGAAGAGCTGATTGATACCTCGAAGGAACGCAAAGCAGACATCACCGCCCTGAGAAATACGCCAGGTGGCGCATTCGGTTCCTGCCGTTACAAGCTCAAAAGCCTCGAAGAGAGCAAGCGGGAGTATGAGCGGCTGGTAGAGGTCCTGCGTGCCCACAATATCGGCCATTTCTTCTACAACGGCGGCGGAGACTCGGCTGATACAGCCTACAAGGTCTCGCAGATCGCCGATACGCTCGGTTACCCGGTGCAATGCATTGGCATTCCAAAGACCATCGACAACGACCTTCCGATTACCGATTGCTGTCCGGGTTTCGGCTCAGTGGCCAAATACGTGGCCGTTTCAATTATGGAGGCGAGCCTTGATGTTGAGTCGATGGCTTCCAGCTCCACAAAAGTTTTTGTTCTCGAGGTGATGGGTAGGCATGCAGGCTGGATCGCGGCCGCAGGTGGCCTTGCCTGCCGTGAAAAAGGTGATCCGCCACACATCATTCTGTTTCCCGAGGTGCCGTTTAAACAGCAACCTTTCCTGAAGCGCGTGCGCGAATCAGTCAGGAAGTATGGCTATTGCTCAATCGTGGTTTCCGAGGGAGTTCGTGATTACCGCGGACGTTTCCTCGCCGATGCGGGTACCCGGGATGCATTTGGGCATGCCCAGTTGGGCGGCGTGGCGCCGGTGGTCGCGAACATGATCAAAGCAAAACTGGGTTACAAGTATCACTGGGCAGTATCCGATTATCTGCAACGATCAGCGCGTCATGTGGCTTCAGCCACCGACCTTGACCAGGCCTACAGTGTTGGTCAGGCTGCTGTCGAATTCGCGCTTGAAGGCAAAAACGGAGTGATGCCGGTGATCAAGCGGCTGGCTGACAAGCCATATAAATGGACAGTGGCGGAAGCGCGGTTGTCGGAAGTGGCCAACAAGGAAAAAATGATGCCGAAGCGATTTATCACCAGGGACGGCTTTGGAATCACCCCTTCGGCGAGAAAATACCTGGAACCGTTGATTCACGGAGAGGCTTATCCACCGTATAAAAAAGACGGGTTGCCCGATTATGTTCGCCTGCAAAAGCACATGGTTGAGAAAAAGCTTCCGGATTTTAAGGTGTAATGCCTGCAGGCCATTGACATTGATGATATATTCCCCGCGCTAGGCGGGGACCACCCCCATTCTGATTATTTAAAAAAACGTATACATAAATGGCCGGGGATAATTGGGGTCAGAGTAAAATTAGCGTGTCTGCAAAATTTTCAAAGCGGCTTATTTACGAAAACTAATTTTACTCTGACCCTGGCAACCGGGCTTTTTGGAGGCAAATCTGATGAGTAACGAAATGGCGCTCTGGCTCGCCCTGGGCGCGTCCATTCTTGCAATTATTTATGGTGTCTTCACCGCAATGTGGGTGATTGGTAAACCATTTGGCAACGAGCGTATGCAGAAAATCGCCGCTGCCGTGCAGGAAGGCGCAAACGCTTACATGAATCGACAGTACGGGACCATTGCCATTGTTGGCGTGGTGCTGTGTGTTGTGGTTGGTTTTGCTCTCGACTGGGCAACCGCGATCGGCTTCGCCATTGGTGCAATCTTTTCAGGCATGGCCGGTTACATCGGCATGTTTGTCTCTGTTCGTGCCAATGTACGTACAGCAGAGGCTGCTCGTGAGGGGCTGAGTCCCGCACTCAAGGTCGCCTTCCGCGGTGGCGCGATCACCGGCATGCTGGTGGTCGGGCTTGGTCTGTTGGGCGTTGCTGGCTACTTTGCGCTGTTGCAGAGCATGGGTTACAGCATGGACGATATCCTGCACGCCCTGGTCGGCCTGGCATTTGGCGGTTCACTCATCTCGATTTTTGCGCGACTCGGTGGCGGAATTTTCACCAAGGGCGCGGACGTGGGCGCTGACCTTGTTGGTAAGGTCGAAGCCGGAATTCCGGAAGATGATCCACGCAACCCGGCCGTGATTGCCGACAACGTGGGAGACAACGTTGGTGACTGCGCCGGTATGGCTGCTGATCTTTTCGAAACCTACGCGGTGACCCTGGTTGCAACCATGCTCCTGGGTTCACTGATGGTTGCCGAAGTAGGCGTTAACGCTGTCATCTATCCAATGGTGCTCGGTGCGCTTTCGATCATTGCATCGGTCCTCGGTACATTCGTTGTTGGCACCAAGGAGGGCGGAAAGATCATGACCGCACTCTACAAGGGCGTCATCGCTTCAGGCGTGCTTGCTGCCATCGCGTTTTACCCGGTCACGAATATGCTGATGGGCGAAGATTCAATCAATCTTTATTTCGCATCATTGATCGGGCTCGCACTCACGGCTGCCATGGTGTTCATCACCGAGTACTACACCGGCACAGAATTCAAACCGGTCAAGCAGGTTGCTGAAGCCTCAACCCTGGGACATGCCACCAACATCATTGCCGGCCTGGGCATCTCAATGAAATCCACTGCCTGGCCTGTGTTGGCTGTGTGTGCCTCCATCTGGGGCGCCTATGAACTTGCGGGGCTCTACGGTATCGCCATCGCGGCAACAAGCATGTTGTCTATGACGGGCATGATCGTGGCGCTGGACGCCTTCGGTCCAATCACCGATAACGCCGGCGGAATTGCCGAAATGGCTGAGCTGCCTCCCGAGGTGCGTAAAACCACCGATGCGCTTGATGCGGTGGGCAACACCACCAAGGCGGTCACCAAGGGTTATGCGATCGGGTCAGCCGGTCTGGCCGCGCTGGTGCTGTTTGCTGACTATACGCACAGCCTCGAAAGGGCAGGTTACGAAAACATGACCTTCGATCTGTCCAACCACCTGGTCATCATCGGCCTGTTTATTGGTGGCCTGGTGCCCTACCTTTTTGGCGCCATGGCTATGGAGGCGGTCGGTCGTGCGGCAGGCGCCATCATCACCGAGGTTCGTCGCCAGTTCAAAGAGATCCCCGGCATCATGGAAGGCACAACCAAGCCGGACTATGCGCGCTCGGTTGACCTCCTGACCAAGGCGGCCATCAAGGAAATGATCATTCCATCCATGCTGCCCCTGCTGGTGCCAATTGTTGTTGGCCTGTTGCTGGGTCCGCAGGCGCTGGGTGGTCTGCTCGTCGGAACCATCGTTACCGGCCTGTTCGTGGCAATTTCAATGACCACTGGCGGTGGTGCCTGGGACAATGCCAAGAAATACATCGAAGATGGTAATTTCGGCGGCAAGGGAACCGAGGCTCATGCAGCAGCGGTTACCGGTGATACTGTAGGCGATCCGTACAAAGATACGGCCGGGCCTGCGATCAACCCGCTGATCAAGATCATCAACATTGTGGCGCTGCTGATTGTTACGCTTCTGTAATCCGTCACACAGCGTGTGAACATTCCGTCGGATACCCGGTCTGTAGTTCGACGCGGGAGTGAAAGTGGATGAAAGCGCTGATCAAAAACTTTAGTCGCCTGGTACTGGCGGGGCTTTTGGCCCTGCCAGTGGCCGGTGCGGCGATCGAACCGGAAGACATTCTCGATTACGGGGACGTCTTTATCATTTCCGGCCATGCTCCAGATCGCAGCAATATCGTTGTGAACTGGAAAATCGCCAGTGACTACTACCTTTACAACAACCAGTTCCTGGAGTTTTCTTCAGGTACGCCCGGTGTTGAGATCGGTGAGCCAATCATTCCCCGCGGCAAAATCGAGTTCGACGAGTTGCTTGGCCAGGATGTTGAGAAATATGAGGGCCAGGTACGTGTGGACGTGCCCATCCTTTCAATCGACCCTGACATCTATGCCATGCAGCTCCGCGTCAGGTCCCAGGGTTGTCTGGACCAGGTTCTGTGTTATCCGCCAACCACCCAGGTGGTGCTGGTCGGGTTTCCGGCAGAAGAAGCCCCGAGCCAACCTGCGCCCTCGCAACCGGCCGCTGAGCCAGTTCAGGATGACCATCCGTTAACCAGTGCGCTTTCCGGCCTCGTTGACGATCCGCTTTCAGGGCTGGTCGATTCCAGTGGTTCGCAACCGGCATTGCAGCCCGAACAGGCGTTTCAATACGAGGTGATTGGTCTGAGTGCGGAAACAGCCCTGGTTCGGTTCACCGCTGAGCCGGGTTACTACCTCTACCAGGACAAATTTGAATTCAGGGTGTTGTCGCCGGAAGGAGTCACTGTACGAGAGGCTTCGTTCCCCGAGGGTGTTGTGAAGGACGATCCTGAATTCGGTCTGGTTCCGGTTTACTACGACCAGATCGAAGTTCCCGTTCGGTTTAACCGACCAGCCGGTCCGGCACAGGAAGTATTGCTCGAGGCTGATTTTCAGGGTTGTCGGGACGGGGACATCTGCTATCCCCCGATGACGCGCGAAGTTGTGTTCGAAATCGATGCGGTGGCCACCGCAATCGACGCGAAGCCAATCGTGCCCGCAGAACCCGACAATGAATCAGAAACAGCCTCAGCCCCCCAAAACGTCCCGCCGGTTTCCGAGCAGGACCGACTGGCCAGTGTACTGACAGATCACCCGGCCCGCGCATTGCTGGTGTTTTTTGCTGCCGGCTTGCTGCTTGCGTTTACACCGTGCGTGTTCCCCATGGTTCCGATTCTCTCCGGAATCATTGCCGGGGAAGGTTCCAGCATGACCACCATGAGGGGATTCTGGCTATCCCTGGTCTATGTGTTGGCCATGGCCGTCACTTACACCATCGCGGGTGTGCTGGCCGGATTGTTTGGACAAAACCTTCAGGCCGTATTCCAGAATCCCTGGATCATTTCGAGTTTTGTGCTGGTCTTCATCCTGCTGGCGCTGTCGATGTTCGGCTTCTATGAATTACAACTTCCCGGCAAACTGCAGAGCAAGATTGCTGATGCCAGCTCATCCCAGGGCGGTGGTCGATTCACCGGCGTTGCGGTCATGGGCTTTCTGTCTGCCCTGATCGTTGGTCCCTGTGTTGCCCCGCCGTTGATGGCTGCTTTGATCGTCATCGGTGCTTCCGGTGACGCGGTGCTGGGGGGTGCTGCCCTGTTTGCCCTCTCGCTTGGCATGGGAGTTCCATTGATTGTCTTTGGCGCAACCGCCGGAAAGCTTTTGCCCAGGGCAGGATCCTGGATGAAAACAATCCAGGCCGTATTCGGTGTTGGCTTACTGGCACTCAGCATCTGGATGCTGGAGCGTATCCTGCCTGGCGGGCTGATCATGTTGCTCTGGGGCGTGCTTGCACTGGCCTGCGGTGTTTACCTTGGCGCGATGGAGCGTATACCTGAAAGTGCTTCGGGATGGCGTAAGCTCTGGAAAGCACTTGGGGTCACCCTGATGTTATTCGGTGCCATGCAATTGGTGGGCGCAGCGAGTGGCGGTGACAACTGGCTCAGCCCGCTTGAAAAGCTTGGTGGCCAGGGCGTGCAAGCCGTTGCTGTTCCCGGGTCCGAGTTCAGAAAAATCAAGTCAACCGATGATCTGGACATGGCATTGCAGCAGGCGTCGGCTTCCGGCAAGGGCGCCATGCTTGATTTTTACGCTGACTGGTGCGTTGAGTGCATCCGGATGGAGCGCAACACGTTTCCGGACCAGGGGGTTCAGTCCCTGATGGCGCAGATGCAGCCTCTCAAAGCAGATGTAACACCACATGATGAAGTTGACCAGGCGCTAATGAAAAAGTACGGCATCATCGGGCCGCCGGCCATCCTGTTCTTTGACCGGTCAGGACAGGAAATGAAGGCTTATCGACTGGTCGGCTACTTCACTCCTGAAGAATTCTCTGATCACCTGCGTGTGGTCCTGGCAGCGCAATGATGGTCGTTAAATACACCCCGCCAAATTTTGAGTTGAAATGAAAATACCCTTTTCCCTGATTATCGTCTTTGTTGCAATCGCTGCTGGTTCGGCAGGTGCAGCCGGTTATTACTTCATGGATTCGACCAATGACGAAACGTCGTTGGTGCAAAAAGCACAAGAAGCAAGGGTGGTCGTTGAACAAGAGGTTTCAACGGGTGGCCTGGTGGGTCAGCGACGCCCTGACTACACTCACGGAAGCGTTGACGGGTCATTTATCTCTGCCTCGGACTTCGATGGCCAGGTCGTGCTGGTAAATTTCTGGGCCACCTGGTGCGCGCCATGTCGCGAAGAAATGCCAATGTTGATGGATATTCGTGATCGCTATAGCGCGCAGGGCTTCGAGGTTGTGGGTGTGGCCATTGATGACGTGGCGGCCGCTCGCGAATTCCTGGAAGAAGTAGGTGTGCAGTATCCCAACGTTGTAGGTTCAATGGACGTTATGGAAACGCTTGGCCTCTATGGCAACGCCTCAGGAACGCTTCCATATACGGTGCTGATTGACAGGGACGGAGTCATTCGCTGGAGACTCATGGGTGCATTGAAAGAACCAGCGCTGGTCAGTGAAATTGAGGGTTTGCTGGGCAAAATTTAACGATTCTTTAATGAATCTGCTTCGATCTTCTCCTAAATACACTCGATATTGAGGCTAAATGTAGACAAAATGCCTCAATTGGTGCAGACTTGGCCACCCCTGAAATCCATTCATGCACACGGCCCGAACCAAGAAGCTGGTTCGACAGATTACCTGTGCATGACTGCCACAGGAGTAATGTGGTTTGGCCAATATTCTCGTTATCAATGGACCCAACCTGAACCTTCTAGGGAATCGTGAACCGGCTCAGTACGGGCATCGGACCCTACAGGAAATTATGGATGAGCTGGTGCACTTTGCTGGCACCTGCGGTCATGAACTAAGCCACGTCCAGAGTAATGGCGAAGGTGCGCTGGTCGACATAGTGCAGGGCGCGGCAACTCGCGAAGTTGATTACATCATCATCAATCCCGCGGCTTACACACACACAAGTGTTGCCCTGCGCGATGCACTGATTGCGGTTGATATTCCCTTTGTGGAAGTCCACTTATCCGCGGTGCAAGCCAGGGAGCCCTTCCGGCACAGGTCCTACTTTGCGGATATTGCCATGGGTGTGATTTCAGGATTTCGCGGTGAGAGTTATCTTCTGGCCCTTCAGGCCATAGTGAACAGGATAGAGCCATAGGGCCAGGGCCCTGGGAGCGATCAAGATGGACATTAGAAAAATAAAGAAACTGATCGAATTGCTGGAGGATTCCAGCCTCAACGAGATCGAAATCGTCGAAGGCGAGGAGTCTGTCCGACTCAGCCGTGGTGGCTCGACCATGGTTCAGGCACCTCAATACGCCTTTGCAGCTCCTCCCCAGGCTCCTGCGCCACAGCAGGCACAGGAGCCTTCCCCGGATGCTTCTTCTGCACTGCCATCAAATCCCAGCCAGGAAGAATCTGTTCCGGATGGTGAGCTGGTGCGAGCCCCGATGGTCGGCACTTTTTATGCTTCGTCCAGTCCGGAGGCCGATCCTTTCGTCACCAAGGGTCAGCCGGTGACTGAGGGCGAAACACTATGCATCATCGAGGCCATGAAGATGTTCAACCAGATTGAATCGGACTATTCCGGAACGGTGGTGGCCATATTGGTTGAGAACGGTCAACCGGTGGAATTCGACCAACCCCTGTTCGTCATCCGATAGGCGAACCCAAAAATGGCTGTAATGGACAAAATTGTCATCGCGAATCGCGGTGAAATCGCGCTCAGAATTTTGCGGGCAGCACATGCAATGGGTATCAAGACGGTTGCCTTGCACTCAACGGTTGATCGCAACCTGAAACATGTCGGGATGGCAGATGAATCGGTTTGCATCGGGCCAGCATCAGCGACCGAGAGCTATTTGAACATTCCTGCAATCATCGCGGGTACCGAGGTGACCGACGCCATCGGCGTGCACCCTGGGTACGGATTCCTGGCTGAAAATGCCGATTTTGCCGAGCGGGTCGAGGAGAGCGGGTTTGTATTCATCGGCCCCAGGCCCGAAACCATCCGTCTGATGGGCGACAAGGTATCAGCAATCAAGGCAATGCAGGAGGCCGGCGTACCCTGTGTCCCCGGATCGGGCGGGCCGCTTGGTGATGACGTTGAAGAGTCACATCGCATCGCCAGGGAGGTGGGTTATCCGGTCATCATCAAGGCAGCTGCCGGGGGTGGTGGACGTGGAATGCGTGTTGTTCACACTGAAGCGCACCTGAATAACGCTCTGCAATTGACTCGCCAGGAAGCCAAAACAGCGTTTGGCGACGCAACCGTTTACCTTGAGAAGTACCTTCAAAATCCCAGGCACATCGAGATCCAGGTTCTCTCAGACCAGCACGGAAACGCCATTCACCTTGGCGAGCGCGACTGCTCCACCCAGCGTCGGCACCAGAAGGTCATCGAGGAAGCGCCCGCACCCGGTATCACCGATAAACAGCGTGAAGAGATTGGTGGTATCTGCGTTGAGGCCTGCAAACGAATCAGTTACCGAGGCGCAGGAACCTTTGAGTTCCTGTATGACGACGGCAGTTTCTACTTCATCGAAATGAACACCCGCATCCAGGTTGAGCATCCTGTTACCGAAATGGTAACGGGGGTGGATATTGTGCGCGAGCAGATTCTGATTGCTGCCGGTGAACCCCTTTCCTATAGCCAGGAAGACATTTCAATCGACGGCCATTCCATTGAATGCCGGATCAATGCTGAACATCCGGAGACATTTATGCCTTCACCGGGTGTGGTTGAGGGTTTTCATGCGCCTGGTGGCCCCGGAATCAGGGTTGATTCCCACATCTATGACGGCTACCGCGTTCCGCCCAATTATGATTCAATGATCGGCAAGCTGCTCGCGCACGGCCAGGATCGCAGCCAGGCGATCGCCCGCATGCAGGTGGCGCTTGATGAAATGGTTTTGAACGGCATCACAACAAATATTCCGCTTCACAAGTGGTTGTTGCGGGATGCCGGGATGATCAGGGGCGGATTCAATATTCACTACCTCGAAAAACGTCTGCAGGAACGCGAGGCCTGACAGACAGGCCAAGGGAAAAGCTTCAATGGCCTGGCTCGAAGTTAGCGTCCGTACCACCAAAGAACTGGCAGAACAGGTTTCCGCAGCCATGGAGTTGCAGGAAGCACTGGCAGTGACTACTCAGGCCGCGCATGCCGACACGACAGATACCCCCTGCGCTGATAAAGATATATTCGAACCGGCACCTGGTACAACGCCATTGTGGGCTGAGGTACAGGTGCGTGGGCTGTTTGACGACGATATATCGCAAACCGGGCTGATTGAGGCCCTGATGGAGGCGCCCGGAATCGATTCGGCTGATCAGCTCCATTGGCAACGGGTGGAAGACCAGGTCTGGGAAAGGGCATGGATGGATCGCTTTGAACCCATGCGTTTCGGGAAAAATCTCTGGATCGTCCCCACAGGCATGCCGGCTCCGCAAACGCGAGGCGCAAAAATCATCCGACTGGATCCTGGTGTTGCGTTTGGCACCGGAGCTCATGCCACCACGGCATTGTGCCTGGATTGGTTGGATTCGGCCCGGCTCAAAGGCAAGATCGTGGTCGACTATGGTTGTGGTTCAGGTGTGCTGGCGATCGCTGCGGCACTTAATGGTGCGGGACGCGTCATTGCCGTCGACAATGATCCACAGGCGCTGGAAGCCTGCGAGCTGAATGTCCGGCGCAATCACGTACACGGCCAGATCATTTCCTGTTTGCCGGAGCACTACGATGCATTACTGTCAGATACACTCAGGGGCCTGGAGGGTGTGGACGTCATGATCGCCAATATTCTTGCCCGACCGCTGATCAAACTGGCTCCGGTTTTGACCGACAGCCT
Organism: Lysobacterales bacterium; assembly: GCA_035267185.1. Taxonomy (GTDB): domain Bacteria; phylum Pseudomonadota; class Gammaproteobacteria; order Xanthomonadales; family SZUA-36; genus JAUIBE01. The sequence continues at coordinate 17,766 of DATFLY010000088.1, forward strand.
GAGCGCGGGGGGTGAGCTGGTTCTGTCCGGCCTGCTTGATACCCAGGCAGATTCGGTTCGTCGCGCCTACCTTCGGGCTTTTGGAAAGCTCTCCAGCACCCGGCGGGATGGCTGGGTTCGTCTTAATGGAAAGAAAAAACAGAACAGAAACGGATGAGTGACCAGGCGAAAATCAACATCAACCTGGGTTCCGGACACTGGAAGTTCGATGGTTGGGTGAACGTCGATATCGATATTGACAGCCAGCCGGATGTTCTTGCTGATCTTTCTACAGGGTTGCCTTTCCAGGATGGCGTCGCCGATTTCATGCACACCGAGGACTTCATTGACCAACTGGAATTGGAAGGCGCTCAGGCATTCCTCCGAGAGTGCCATCGCATTCTGAAACCGGGTGGTGTCATTCGGGTTTTGACTCCCGATGTCGATCAGTTGTGCCGGATGTACATCAACGAGCCCGAAGCATTGAAAACGCTGTGGCGGGATCATGTGGGTGTGCCATTGCAGTTCGGTACGGCGGCGGAAATCGTCAATGTCGGCATGCGTTTTGCCGGGCACACTTTCCTGTACGACCACGAGACTTTCTCTGCACTCGCCGCTTCCTGTGGCTTCGAGGCCAGGCAGGTGACATTCAACGATAGCGAAAAGCCCGAATTACAAGGCCTGGACCTGCGCAGTCCTGAAACCGCGATTTCGCTCTATTTCGATTGTTACAAGGTTTAGAAGTCTTTGAAGGGTTCATCAGAGGGCCCCCACCAGTCAGCATTCCCTTTAAAAACACACGCGCAGCGGCAATTTTCGGGCACTTCTTTCCAAGAGATGAAAGCCGTGCCCAAAAATTAGCCTGCGCTATAAATACATCCCTGTAGGCTCGGATGATTCCGCGACGGCGTCGGCTCCTAATTACGACACTTCGTGTCTTTCATCACGTCGCCTTTGGCCTGCTTCCCTGAATCATACGGTTTTTAAAGGGAATGCTGACGGCCGGGAGCTGTAGGCAGGAAGTGAACTGCAACTGACAGAAACACATCAAAGCGGGCACAAACGAGGCTCCAATCTGGCACTCACGTAGAAACCGCGCTGCGGGTATGTCTTTTAAAAACCGTATGCGGCAGGGAAGCCGCATCCGAGTCTACAGGGATGTATTTACGACGGGTTTTTGAAAGACATGCCCGCAGCGTGGTTTATCCCGCTCACTGAGTGCGAACCTGTATCTACCCGCCTAAAGCCGATCAGTTTCCCTCACGAAGTTTGCCAGGTCCTCGCGGTATTTCTCCAGCGAAGGCTGGTGCAGGTACATCATGTGGCCGGCCTCATAGTATTCCATGGTGATGCGTTCACGCGCCTCAGCCGAGATATCGAGGTGGCTGATGTCATGCCTGGTTGCACCAATCGGGGTGGCAAGATCGTAGTAACCCTGCTGGACCAGCAGATGCAGCCCGGGGTTCATGGTCATTGCCATCGAAAGATCAGGTCTCAGGTCTGCCCATGGAATAACCCAGGCACCGCTTGATGGTGGGCTGTGTTCCCAGTCCCATTGTCCACCGACCCCTCCCGACACAATGTATTCCTCCCCATGGCCAAAATTCAGGTCGGCGTGCATGTAATCAAAAAAGCCTGCAGTAAAGGCCGGACCGACAGAAGGGAAGAAAGGGTCATAGTCCATGCTTTCGCCCAGCGGGTTGACCGAAGGGCCAACGAAACGTGAATCAATGCGCCCGGCAATCTTTTCGTTATCACGCATCAGCTCCTGCGTAAATTGCTGATGACTGACCCGAAGGTCTGCTTTCATCCAGTAGTCAACATCGGTCCCGGTATAACCGGCGAGCCTGGCGGCAATCTCTGCCTTTTCTGATTCATCAATGGTGTAGCCCTTCATCAGGGCAGGTGCATATTCGTTATATGCGAACTGATCCACCTCCTCGACAAACGCGGCCAGGTCTGCTGGCTTGTTTGGGATCATGTCGTGATACCAGGCTGTCGAAGCCAGCGTTGAGAGGTAAAGGACATGCGGCATGTCCAGCGTGGTGCCATCGATGCCGGATCCCATGTTGAGAAACGGCGACACCATCACCACCCCGTTGAAGTTCATGCTGTGCTGGTTTTGCATGTGCCAGACCAGGCCGGCTGAACGGATGCCGCCATAGCTTTCACCCAGGATGTACTTTGGAGAGGCCCAGCGGTGGTTTTCGGTGACATATTTTTTGACGAATGCGCCGACTGATTGAATGTCCTGGTCAACGCCCCAGAAATCCTCGCCCTTGCCTTCACCGATGGGCTTGCTGAAACCGGTGCCTACCGGATCAACCATCACCAGGTCAGTGACATCGATGATGCTGTACTCGTTGGCAACACGCTCAGCGGGTGGCGGTGGTGCGAACCCGCCATCATTTACAATCACACGTTGCGGACCCAGGATGCCCATGTGCAGCCAGATGGAAGAGGAGCCCGGGCCGCCGTTGAAGGCGAACATAATGGGTCGCTCAGCAGCATCAATACCATCGCGTGTATATGCCGTATAACCGAACCGGGCGATGGGTTCACCCTCGTCGTTTTCCATGATCAGCCAGCCGGCTGTGGCGGTGTACTCAATGTTCTGCCCATCAATCCGGACCGAGCCCTTCGTGACTGAAGACTTCGCTTCCGGTTTTGGTCCCTTGTCCTTTGTGGCTCCCTCGCCTTCTTCCCCGTCAGCAAGCGCAGGTATTGCCAGCATCAGGGTGCAAACAAGCATGATCAGTTTTTTCATTATTTTCTCCGCAAACAGGGTTTGATGATTATTTTCAGTCGCCTACTTTAACCTGCATATTGCATCAGGGATTCGGATTCTCGTATCTTTTTCCACCGCCAGGTCGGCTTTGTGCAATATGCAGGCTAACCCAACAGGTTCAGCAGCTCTTCTGGCGAGGTCCAGTCGCGCCCGCAAACAAAGCGGGGCAGGTTCCAGAGGTCGGTATCAGGATGAACCAGGCCCGGATCGGTTCCAACGGCTGCCCGGCAGCCATGCAATTCAGGGTATTCAGGAAAAAATATTTCACGAATGTACTGGCTGGATTCCCCAAATGGATACGCAAAATAATGGGGCCGACGCCCGGTCAGATGCCCAATCGATTCCGCAGCATGAACCACCTGCTCCATACATTGTTCACGATTATCAACCGAGTGGAAATTTCCTCGCTCATCACCTTCGAGATCCGGATGATTGTGATCCCAGCCATGATTTTCGATTGACAGCAATGGATTGGCATCTGCCTCATTCCACCAGTCATCGCTCATCCAGCCCTCGCCGAATAATGATCCGGCGTCAATCTGGTGACGCGCTTCCCAGCTGGCAATCACGAAAGACGTTGCGTGCAGCGAGGGCTTACCGGATGCCGGAAAACGTTCAAGAAAATCCTGCATGATGCCAAGAAAGCTGCGTTGCATGCCATGGCCAGGATACTCGATGTCGCGAACGTCAAAATCGCAGCCATCATCGAAAGTCATCACAACCGAATTGGTCACGGCTCTCTCATCGAGATTGCCTTCAAGCCACTCCATCATACGGTCAAGTGGGATGACTGTTTTTCCGGTGCTGATCAGCGCCTCGAGATCTGCAGCCAGCGCCGCGTGGTCGTTGTCTGCGGGGCGAGCACCCCTGATATTTTGCGAATGATAAGTAAGAATCGGAACCATTCAGACAATGCGCATTGCAGGACGATCAGTCCGGTGCAGGGCCCCACAGTTCGGCATTTTTGCGCCACAAAGACAACAGGTAAGGGCGGTAGAGATGCGCTTCAGAGGTTTCACTGCGTTCATCAATGTAGGCCAGCATCTTTTCAGCCTTGAGGCGACCAAAGATCACATCCACGAACTGTCCAAAAAGATCGGCGTAAAGAGTGGAATACGCTACCGCTTCTTTTTCCCGATCCAGGCGGTCACGATGTGACTGAATCTCGCTGGCTGACATTTGGTTGCCCGCGACAATCTGCACTGATTGAGAGTCATGGTAGTTGGCGAGCACCTTGAAGCCTGCATGACTGACGTAAAGGGCAAACTCCTCAGGGGTACAAAACTGGTTGCGAGCCACGTCTTTTCGCTGCGAGTGATCCGAGTGTGCCCAGTTAAGTGGCTCATACTCCCACCTGCGCCAGCCAACGGGATGTGCCAGGTTCCAGGTTTCAACAAAAATCAGCCCGCCGGGCCGTATGATTCGATTCAATTCCTGGAGGTAGAGGTACAGATCCTCCTTGTCCATGTGACAGAAGACTGCGATGGAATAGGCCTTGTCAATGCTATCGTTTTCGAGCATTTCCAGGCTGGTTCGGGTGAGCTGGTGAAATGAAGCATTGTCGCGTTCGGCCAGGCGCGTTCGCGCATTTTCAATCATGTTCTCCGATATGTCGGTACCGACCCACGCTCCGCAATGTGGTGATAATTCGCGCCCTATCCGTCCGACCCCGCAACCAAGTTCCAGCACCCGGTCGGTTGGCTGGACATCAAGCGCTACCCGGACCTGCTCGGCAGTCCAGCTTCCGGTGTGACGCAACACTTCTTCACTTGTGCTGCCATCGACTGCAGCGATCGCATCCTCCGTGGTGCGCGCCCGCATGTTCCAGTGTTCTTTATAGGATGGAAATTCTGTGTTCATTATTTATTATTCAGAAGTTGGGCTGATCGGGTGATTCGTTAAAACGCCGGATTGAATCCATGATTTCCTTGCGGGCGGAATCGACATCTTCCCAGCCATCGACCTTGACCCACTTGTTGGTTTCCAGATCCTTGTAATGTTCAAAAAAGTGACGGATTTGTCCCAGCAGGAGCGAATCAACATCATCCACTGACTGCACATCACGGTAAATGCTGGTGACTTCTTCAACCGGAACAGCGATCACCTTGGCGTCATCACCCGACTCGTCTGCCATGCGCAACAGGCCAATGGGTCTGCACTTCACCACTGCTCCTGCCTGCACCTGCATTGGCATCACCACCAGTACATCCACGGGGTCGCCGTCACCACACAATGTGTGTGGAACGTAGCCATAGTTGCAGGGGTAGTGCATCGCCGTCTTCAACATGCGTTCGACATAAAGCGTGCCCGACTTCTTGTCGACTTCATATTTGATTGCCGGGCTGTTCATCGGGATTTCGATGATGACGTTTATGTCGTTTGGAACGTCTCTGCCGACCGGTACATCGTGAAGGCTCATGATTCTTTTTCAGGTATCAAACGAGGCCGCGAAGTATATCGCAAATGAGACTACCGGGGCGTCAGTAAGTTTGATGACCGCGCTGGAGATTACCTCTTAGAAACCCGTCGTGAATACATCCCTGTAGACTCGGATGCGGCCTCCCTGCCGCATACGGTTTCTAAGAGGTAATCTCCAACACGGCCTGAGCATGGGAGCAAGACTGGTGCGCACGGGTAGGCACTCCGGATCGCAGGAGGCGGAGCCGGCGGCTCGGTTGCGACTTCCTTTCCGCTCCGTTTTCTGAATGACATCCCATGGCTGCTGGCCGTCAGTGCCCCTCAAAAAACCGTATGATTCCGGGAAGCAGGCCAAAGGCGACGTGATGAAAGACACGAAGTGTCGTAATTAGGAGCCGACGCCGTCGCGGAATCATCCGAGCCTACAGGGATGTATTAATGGCGTGCTTTTGAAAGCCCCACCGGGCCCTGGCGCTTCGTCCGTGCCCTCGC
>DATFLY010000089.1:0-16766 GCA_035267185.1 Lysobacterales bacterium
GAGCGGATAAGTCCGGCGGCGCTCCCATGATCTCCATATGCTCTGCCGAGTATTGTTCAAGGGCCAGATGTTTATCAAACCCGGGGTCAGTGATTGACTGATAGACCAGGGCCGGATCCACAGAAAACTCATAGCTGCTGACGGCCCAGGCCAGGGCGATCAGCGCACTGAATTTGTCCCCGCGACGCGCCAGTGCGAACGCGAAAGGCCGCGTTTGGGAAGATGCGTTGGAGCCTGCTGCCCGCTCAAAGGCCTGGAACGCAATTTCGAGGTTTCCTGCATACAGTTGTGCCAGTCCCTCCCATACAAAGCAATTTTCGTAACTGGGGTCAATCTCCTGGCATTTCCTGATGTCCTCGATCGCCCTGTCGAAAAAACCCAGCGCGATCCAGTTGATGCCACGCCACAGTAATGCTGAGGTCTCCCTGGGGTCTCGCTCAAGCGCATCGGAAAGCATCTGATTGCTGGTAATGAATTCAACGGGGTTGGTTTTTCTGAAACTGTTTCCCAATACGGCATAGGGCAGGGCAAGGCTGTCATCGAGTTCAATGGCCCGCCGGGCGGACTGCTGGGACAAAGCGTGGTAGTCCTCGCCTTGTGTATCAACGTCCCAGGAAGGCGCCACAACCAGAGCAGCTGCAAGCCCGGCCCAGGCCCTGGCAAATTCAGGATCCAGGTCCACGGCCTGCTGAAAAACCTCGATGGTGCCTGGTAAATTCATGGTGCTCCTAACCCTGAAGCGTTGCCGGCCCTGCAAAAAGAGCTGGTAGGCATCAAGATTTTTCGTGTCAGCCTCGATATGAATCGCGCTGTTTACCAGCGCAGCCAGGTTGAGCGATTTTGACAGCTCATTCACGATCGCTGAAGCAATCTCATCCTGAATCTCGAATACGTTTTCCGCGGTCAACTCGCGATCAAAGTTGTTCGACCACAGGTGCTTGTCGGTACTGGCGTCGATCAATTGTGCAGTAATACGTATGTTCGATCCGGCCGTGCGCACGCTGCCCTCCAGCACGTGACGAACCTCGAGCGCGTTGCCAATTTCCGGAATGCCGAGGTCTTTCTGATTCTTGAAAGCGAATGATGAGGTTCGCGAGGCAACTGCCAGTCCCTCAACTGAAGCCAGCACATTCAGGATTTCCTCCGAAATCCCGTCAGTGAAGTATTCCTGGTCACCTTCCGGCGAGAGGTCGGCAAAAGGTAATACAGCAATCGATGCATCGTTAATCGCGGTCCCGGCCTCAACCTCGCCGGTGGGCAATTCAGTTTCGGTGGCCACGACCGAATCAGTCGCTGGCACAGGCTCAGGCCCCTTTAGCTGTTGCCAGGCAAACATGACAGCAACCCCGATCGCGGCGAGGATCGTAAGAATATTGAGCCGACGTGCGCGTACCGCATCTACATGGCTATCGCCTGTATCAAGTTTGATGCCTTCCGAAGTCGATTCGAATAACCAGGAAAGCACCAGTGCAACCACGAAGCCGACAAGAAGAAACCCAAGTATGGCTTTGCCCACCCAGGGCGGCGCCTCTGCAAAATCGAGCAAGACGTCGGAAACCTGCAGCAACAGCCAGCTGACCACTACATAGGCAGTAGCGACGCGGAAGACGTTGCGGCGTTTGAGTTCATTGATAATTGACATCAAATACTGATTCCTTCCGAGGCCCCGGAGTCAGAGCATATATGCCTTTCAAAACACGCAGCAAGTACGTCCCTGTATGCTCTTTTCCGGCGTCCTGCCTCCAAAGGTTTTGAAAGGCATATATGCTCTGACTCCTGAGGCGACGGATTAATGTGCCTCATCCCAGTTTGACCCGGAGCCGCTGTCTACCACCAGCGGCACTTCAAGTTCCGCCGCTTCAGACATCAGTTGTTCCACGTTGGTTTGCACCTCGTCTACGCAGTCTTCTCGAACTTCCAGCACCAGTTCATCGTGGACCTGCATCAGCAGGTGCGCCCGGTCGTCCGTGGCGTTGTAATCATTCTGCAACCAGTCATCAACCGTGACCATGGCTCGCTTGATGATGTCGGCCGCGGTTCCCTGCATGGGCGCATTGATCGCGGCACGTTCGGCGGCCTGGCGTCGCATGCCATTTGAGGCGTTGATTTCAGAAAGATACAAACGGCGACCAAACAGGGTTTCGACATAGCCCCTGTCTCGCGCGGCCATTCGCGTGTCTTCCATAAACCTCAGCACACCCGGATACCTCAGGAAATAGGTATCCATGTAGGCCTGTGCTTCTGCGCGTCCGATGTTGAGCTGGCGTGCCAGTCCAAACGCGGACATGCCATACATCAGGCCGAAATTGATGGCCTTTGCCGCACGGCGGTGATCGCCATCGACCTCCTCGTAGGGGACATCGAAAACTTCACTGGCCGTCGCGCTGTGAACATCGATTTCCTCGCGAAATGCCTTGAGCAGACCCTCGTCGCCTGAAAGGTGGGCCATGATGCGCAGCTCGATTTGTGAATAATCACAGGCAAGGACCTTCCAGCCCTCGGGCGCAATAAATGCCTTGCGAATTTCGCGGCCCTGGGCCGTTCGGATCGGGATGTTCTGCAGGTTCGGGTCCTGTGACGACAGTCTGCCGGTGGCCGCCACCGCCTGGTGATAAGAAGTGTGCACCCGACCGGTATCGGGATTGATCTGATCAACCAGTTTGTCGGTGTATGTGGATCGAAGCTTTGAGAGCGACCTGTGCTCCAGGATCAGGCTGGGCAGCTCATATTCCGCCGCCAGCTCTTTTAAAACATCTTCGGCAGTGGAGGGTTGCCCCTTGGGTGTCTTGCGTACAACCGGCAAACCCATTTTTTCGAACAGGATCTGCTGCAATTGCTTGGGCGAACCCAGGTTAAAGGGCTGTTCAGCCGCATCGTGTGCGTCTTTTTCAATATTGGATATTTGCCTGGCGAGCACGGTGCTCATCTTTGTCAGGAACTCACCATCGATCAGCACGCCCCGCTGTTCCATCCGTGCCAGCACCGGAATCAGGGGAATCTCGATTTCCTTCAACACTTTTGCGAGGGACGGTTCGTCCTCGAGCCTTGGCCACAAGTGCTGGTGAATTCTCAGCGTGACGTCTGCGTCCTCGGCGGCGTAATGCGCTGCATCTTCGATTGCAATGTCGCTGAACTTGAGCTGCTTTGCACCCTTTCCGGCGATATCCTCAAAATGCACGGTGTGATGGCCAAGATATTTCAGCGCCAGGCTGTTCATATCGTGACGGCTGCCGGTGCTGTTAAACACGTAAGACTCCAACATCGTATCGAATGCCACGCCCTCTACATGCACGCCGTAACGCGACAGAACATTCATGTCGTACTTGATGTGCTGGCCCACCTTGGGGCACTTGCTGTCTTCGAGAATGGGCTTTAATGATTCAATTACAGCGTTGCGGCTGAGTTGCTCTGGTGCGCCAGGATAATCATGAGCAACGGGGATATAGCAGGCTTTACCCGCTTCAACGGAAAGACTGACGCCGACAAGCTCCGCCTGCATTGAGTCCAGCGAGGTGGTCTCGGTATCAAAGGCAATCAATTCGGCTTCGCTGATCTGTTTCAACCAGTGCTCGAAGCGATCCTGTTCCATGACGGTTTCATATTCGACAGATTCTGCTGAAGCGTCTGCTGCTTCCTCGTCCTGACCGAGTTCATTCAGCCAGCTGTTGAATTCATAGTGTTGCAGGGCGGCACGCAGATTTTCTTCATCAACTTCACCCAGTTCCAGGTTTGCCGGTTTAACATCCACCGGCACATCGCGTTTGATGGTGGTCAGTTCGCGGGAAAGTGGAAGTGTTTCCAGCGCGGCCTTCAGGTTCTCACCGATTTTTCCGCCAACCTCATCTGCATTTTCAATGACTTCATCAAGGCTGGGCCACTTGGCCAGCCATTTTGCAGCAGTCTTGGGGCCGCATTTCTCCACGCCGGGAATGTTGTCCGACTTATCGCCCGTCAATGCCAGGTAGTCGATGATCTGTGAAGGCTGGACCCCAAACTTTTTTTCTACACCTGCAACATCCATTTCTGTATCGGTCATGGTGTTGACCAGCATGGTCTTGTCAGTCACCAACTGGGCAAGGTCCTTGTCGCCGGTTGAGATCACGCAGTTCATTCCGGCTTCTTCGGCCTGTTTCGACAGCGTTCCAATGACGTCGTCCGCCTCGACACCGTCAATCTGAAGAAGCGGCATGCCCAACAGCCTGACAAACTCAAGAATGGGTTTTACCTGGCTGCGCAGGTCATCAGGCATTGGCGGGCGCGTGGCCTTGTAGTCCTCGAAAATTTCATGCCGAAAAGTCTTCCCGGGTGCGTCAAACACCACCGCAATGTGCTCGGGATTGTTTTCCTTGATGAGCCTTCGAAGCATATTGGCCACACCAAGAATTGCTCCGGTTGGCTCGCCGCTTGAGTTGGTCAGTTGTGGAAGCCCGTGAAAAGCCCGGTAGAGATAGGATGAACCATCAACCAGGTAAAGTGTATTGGGATTCTTGGAAGTCTGAGTCATGGATGTCTTCGGTCTTTTGATTACTGATGTTGGTACGGTCTGTGAACCTCAAGTGTGCAACACCAGGGTTTGCTAAAATGGAGGGTACAGAATCGAAATTTGGCCATAGTTTATCTCACGCCGGGGACCCAGCGATGAAGAAGTCACAATCACGATCATTCGGCAAAGCATCAGTCTTGCTCCCCTCTCTTTTCCTGGTTGTTTTGGGCGTTGCTGCATTTGCCCAGGAGAGCGAGCCTCCACCCATTGATAACGATCTTGAAAGACCGCCACCCATACCGGCCGAGTCGCAGGACGCGCGTGAGCCGTTGCCGCCCAAGGTTCAGGATGAACAGATAGAACCCACGGTGACCATTCGCCAGGAAGAAGATCGTCGAATCGAGGAATACAGCCAGAACGGCAGGGTTTACATGGTCAAGATCACGCCGGAAAACGGCCCGGCGTACTACTTCATGGACATGGACGGAGATGGCGTACTTGAACGTGATGAGCGTTCCCGCGCTTTTCAGCCGGTTGAGCCGGCCCAGTGGAAGATCAAGGAGTGGAAGTAAACCGGGTGGTCAGCAGACTCGCCACTTTTCAGAGATTGGTCGCCAACGTCGTATCCGGCATTGGGCGTGGCGTGTCCTGGTTGTTGCTGGCCCTGGTGGTGATGATTTTTTCGGTGGTGGTTTTGCGTTACGGATTTAACCTGGGTTGGGTCTGGTTACAGGAACTGACTGTTTACCTGCACTCGGCCGTTTTTCTGCTTGCGATTGCCTGGGCATTTCAGCTTGATGAGCATGTCAGGGTCGACATCTTCTATCGTGGCAAATCGCCGCGTCACCAGGCCTGGGTCAATTTGCTGGGGACCGCTTTATTGGTGGTTCCGTTTTCGGTTTACCTGTTTTTGATGGGGTGGGATTATGTCGCCGCATCCTGGTTAGTAATGGAGGGCTCCCGGGAGGCAGGCGGGCTCAACTTTGTTTACCTGCTCAAGTCATTGATGCTGCTGTTGCCGGTGCTTTTGTTGTTGCAGGCCTGCGACACCATTCCCCGATGTATCGCGGTGATTCGAAAAAACCAGGATGATCTCAGTCTGAAAGGTGCCTGAGGTTTTCCAGCACTTCGCTGGTCTCGGGTGCTTTCCCGGTCCAGATTTCGAACGAAAGTGCGGCCTGTTCAACCAGCATGCCCCACCCTGAATAAAATGACGTGCCCAGTTTCTCGCACCACTTGCCAAGTGGCTGCGAAGCCTTCCCATAGCTGAGTGAGTAGCAAGCCCCTGAATCTGCAAGCAGCCCGGCTGGAATTGCCGGGGTCTGCCCCTGGATGCCAGTCGCAGTTGCGTCAATGACCAGGTCATAAGTGCCCTCGTGCTCCAGTGCGGCCGCAGTCACGTAACCGACCTTTCCGAGTCGGGAGTGCTGCGTGGCCAGCGCTTGTGCACGCTCCAGAGTTCGATTAAAAACTGTCAGCGTGGCGGGTTTGCATGCCAGCAGTGCACCCAGGATTCCCGCGGCTGCTCCGCCGGCGCCCAGTATCAGCAGCTTTTTACCGGCAATTTCAATTTCGAGATTACTGACCAGGTCGCGAACAAGGCCCCGGCCATCTGTGTTGTCAGCATGAAGCTGCCCTTTCTCGTCCCACCACAGGGTATTGGCCGCGGTCGCAACTTCGACCCTTTCGGTGCGGGCATCCGCCATCCTGGATGCCTGGTGCTTGAGGGGAAGGGTGATGTTGCAGCCTTTTCCCCCGCCCCAGCGAAACCGGTCGAGTTTCTCTGGAAAGACAGCCGGACTGGCTTCGATCAATCGGTAGTCAACATCGATTCCAAGTTGGGTGGCGAATGATCCGTGAATTGCAGGCGATGGTGAATGGCTGATCGGACTGCCGAACAGCGCAAGCCTCAGTTTGCTCACAAGCCGGTACTCATGCCGGGGCGTTACTTGCCCTTGCCATTGAGCCATTCTGCGACTTGCACCGCGAAGTAACTCAGGATTGCATCGGCGCCTGCCCGCTTGAAACAGGCCAGTGATTCGAGAATAACTGCTCGTTCATCTAGCCAGCCATTGATGCCGGCCGCTCGCAGCATGGCGTACTCACCAGACACCTGGTACACCATTGTGGGAACACCCAGCTCGGCTTTTACGGTCGATACGATATCCAGGTATGGCATCCCCGGCTTGATCATGACCATGTCAGCTCCTTCATTGATATCAAGCTCTACTTCCCTCAGGGCCTCAAGCATGTTTGCCGGGTCCATCTGGTAGGAATACTTGTTACCGCCACCCAGGTTCGCCGCTGAGCCCACAGCATCGCGAAACGGCCCATAAAAGGAGGACGCGTACTTGGCGGCATAGGCAAGAATCATGGTATTGCGAAAGTCTTCAGCCTCGAGCGCTTCGCGAATGGCTCCGATTCGGCCATCCATCATGTCAGAAGGGGCAACGATGTCAGCACCGGCTTGGGCATGAGACAGAGCCTGTTTCACCAGGGCTTCAACTGTCTCGTCGTTCAGAACATAGCCTTCGCTGTTGAGAAGGCCATCCTGGCCGTGAATGGTGTAAGGGTCGAGCGCCACATCAGTGATCACACCCAGCTCCGGAAGATTTTTCTTGAGCATGGAGACTGTGCTCTGAACCAGGCCATTGGGGTTCCAGGCTTCGCTGGCGTCGTCACTCTTAGCATCCTGCGATACCACAGGAAACAGGGCAATTGCAGGTATACCCAATTCAGCAGCATGGGTGGCTGCATCCAGAAGCAGGTCTGCGCTCATTCGTTCCACACCTGGCATTGAGTCAACCGCTTCCTTGCGTCCTTCGCCTTCAAGTACAAATACCGGCCAAATCAGGTCATCACAGCTGATGCCGGACTCGCGCACCAATCGGCGTGAAAAATCATGTGCGCGAGTGCGGCGCATTCGGGTCAGTGGAAATGCCATTCAAATTACTCCGAAATCATTAACCGTGCAGATCAGGGATTTTACAGCGCTTGCCTAGTCTTTGCGCTCGCTTTTGATCTCAAACCACTGGTTGAGTTGCGTGATCAGTTCTTCACGACCCTGTTTCTTCAGTGCCGAAAATAGCTGGATGGTAACCCCCTGGCCGAATTGTCTCTGAAGCCCGAGCAGGGTCGATTTTGCAGCGCCGTGCTTGAGCTTGTCTGCCTTGGTTAGCAGAATGTGGCACGGCATGCTGACTGCTTCGCACCATTCAAGCATTTGCTCATCAAATGGTCGCATCGGGTGCCTGATATCCATCACCAGCACAACGCCCCGCAATGATTTTCTGATTTCAAAATACTGTGACATCAACTGTCGCCACTGGTCCTTCAGCTTGTCCGGCACCTTGGCGTAGCCGTAGCCGGGAAGGTCAGCAATACGGCGCTGAGGATCAACATCGAAGATCACGATTTGTTGTGTTCGGCCAGGTGTCTTGCTCGTTCGCGCGAGTGATTTCTGGTCCGTAAGTACATTGATCGCACTGGATTTTCCTGCGTTTGAGCGGCCTGCAAAAGCAACCTCCCATCCGCCGTCCTGAGGCAATTGGGCCAGCCTTGCGGCATTCAGGACATAAGTGGCCTGTCGATAAGGATTTAGCATGTCGGTTCCTTTAATATCCGGAAGCTGGCAGGTGATGGAAGAAACAAGGATAATACGGCGTCATTCTAGGCGTCGAAAGAAAGGAAATACAGATGAGGTTTTCATTCTCCCTGGCGGCAAGCGCGCTACTGGCTTTGTCAACAACTGCATTGGCACAAACGGCCCCGGAGGGCGATGCGCAAGCCGGACAGGCTGGCTCAGCGATTTGTTCAGCCTGCCACGGTGCGGATGGCAACAGCATGGTCCCCCAGTGGCCGAATATTGCCGGACAGCATGAAGAATACCTGGTGCGCCAGATTACACTGATTAAGGATAATGCCCGGCCGGTGCCAGAGATGATGGCAATCGTTGCTGGCCTGAGCGATTCAGATATTCGTAATCTCGCAGCGTATTACAGTTCACAGACGCCGAAAGTGGGTGTCGCCGATGAAGCGCTGGTTGAAACGGGCGCCCGGGTTTACAAGGCGGGTAATGCTGACACCGGCGTTCCGGCCTGTATGGCGTGTCATGGCCCGGCAGGCGCAGGAAACCCGCTTGCGGGATACCCGATGCTTGCCGGACAGCATTCTGTTTACACCGCCAGCATGCTTAACCGGTTCCGTGACGGAGAGCACTGGGGAGACGGCGACGCTTCCAGCATGGTGATGGTCGGTGTGGCCAATCGCCTGACCGACGAAGAGATTGAAGCCGTGGCGAGTTACATTCAGGGGCTCTACAAAGCCGAATAATGCCTTCTTTCCGTCGTGCTGCGCAGATTTTTGTTGAACCTGCGCAGCCTGCAATGGTCTGTAGGGCGACACCAACTAATCAGCAAGATAATGTGATGCAGGAATGGAATTCATATGATTAATAAATTCAATAATATTTGGGCAGGCGCAATGTTGGCAGTTGCTTTCATGCTGATGGCTGTCCCGGCCTTTGCGCAGAGTTCCAAGTACCAGCCGGGCGTGCATTATTTCGTGATCGACAATGCCCCTGTCTCGACTTCGGACGAAAATATCGAGGTCCTGGAAGCATTCAGCTACATGTGCACGCATTGCAACACCTTCGAGCCGTTTATTGAAAACTGGCTGGAACGCAAGCCTGAAAATGTCGAGTTCAAACGCATTCCGGTGATTTTTGGTCGCCGTACCTGGGAAGTCTATGCCCGTGCCTATGTCACTGCCGAGATGATGGGTATTGCTGAGCAATCACATGGCGCACTGATGGATGCCCTGTGGAAAGAGAAAAAGATCTTTCGTAGCATCGAAGAGCTGGGAGAGTTCTACTCCAACTACGGGGTCACGGCTGACCAGTTTATTGCAACGTCCAAGTCATTCGCGGTCGATGCCCGTCTGCGAAAGGATCAAACCCTTGTCCAGTCTTATGGTGTCAGTGGGACCCCATCTCTGGTGGTCGCCGGCAAGTATCTGATCAAAGGCAGCCAGGCAGTGCCGAATTACGACACCATGCTGGATGTGGTTGACACACTGATTGCCCAGGAACAGGCAGACATGGCGAGCACAGAAGAGCCTGCAGCCCAGGCGGTTGCCGATACAGCTGCCGAAGACAGTTAGTAATCGGTCACTGCTGTTTAAGCCATCAGGGCAAGGCGCAGTGCAATCGCAACCAAAACGATTCCGAACAGGCGTTTAACCAGCGCCGGCGAAAGTCGGTGAACAGTGGCAACGCCGAGAGGTGCCGCCAGGGCACCGGCCAGGGCCACGGTGATCCACGCCGGGCCGTGAACGTATCCCAGAATTTCCATACCCGGGGTCGCGCTTTGTGACCCCGGTTTCATTCCCAGGAAAACAAACGCAAGTGTTCCGGCGATAGCGATTGGATAGCCGCATGCGGCCGCCGTGGCGATTGCACTCTGAGCCCGGACTCCATGCCACATCAGCCAAGGTCCCGTGATACTGCCCCCGCCAATTCCGACCAGGCTGGAGATGCCCCCTATGATCATTCCAATAAGGGTCGACAAAAAATGCCCAGGTAGCTGTTTTTGACCTTTGATTGCTGGTGAAAAAAGGAGTTGTAATCCGGCAATGAGTGCGAACATCGCAAAGACCAGGGTCAGACGACCCGGTGAGAGCGAGGTTGCCAGGACGGCGCCAGCACCGGCGCCAATCACCAGCCCGGCAAGCAGGCGCCTGACAGTTCCCCACAAGATGGCCTGCCTGTAATGGTGGGCAACAATGGAGCTGAGTGATGTCACCAGCATGGTCGCGAGTGAAGTGGCCACGGCAAAGTGAATTGCATGATCAGCGGTGTCGGGTGTTTGAAGAAATATCCAGGTCAGTGCCGGCACAATCACCAGCCCGCCCCCGATTCCCAGAAACCCGGCCAGGTACCCGGCGACCACGCCGATCAGGGCAAATTCAAGCCAGGGCATGCCGTATATTTCGGTATTCGTATTGCGGGTTGGAAGCCATCGTTCTATGCTGCATTCAGTGACCCTAAAATTCCCCACAGGATGGTTGATCGCCAGTTTAGCAGGCTTGATCTGCTGTCTGATTTGCACGCTTGCATTCGCACAGGCCAGCCTGGTTGGGAATTCAGGCGACCAGGCTTCACGCGACTCATTCAAAAGAGCCTGGGGAGCAGCACGAATCGGGGACAAGGCCACCCTTGAGCGCGAAACCGTAAACCTTCGAGGCTACCTTCTCTACCCCTACCTGGAATACAACGAGCTGCTGTCAACGCGGAGCTCGGTCGATCCTCAAAGGATGGCAGCTTTTCTTGAAACTCACGAGACCTGGGCATTCACAGCAGCGCTGGAAAGGGTCTGGTTGCGATCGATGGGCAAGCGCAAGCGCTGGGATGTTGTGCTGCAGTACGCCGATGGAATTTCCGATACAGAAGTGCGCTGCTACCTGGCAAGAGCAAAACGTTCCAGGGGGCAGACTGAAGGTCTTTTGGTTGAAGCCCAGAAACTCTGGTCGGCCGGCAGATCCCAGCCCAAAGCCTGTGATCCGCTATTCGAATGGCTGATTGACCAGGACGGCGTCACCTCGGAGCTGGCCTGGAATCGCATCAGGCTGGCTTTTGATGAACGTCACCCGCACCTGGCGCGCTACCTGACCCGTTTTCTCGACGATGAGGTGAAAGTGTGGGCAGATCGTTGGCGCAATCAGGATTCCGAGCGCTACCGGCGACTTGATCGGGCCATCCAGTGGTCAGATACATCCCAGGGTCAGGATCTGACCAGCTACGGCTTGCGGTCCCTGGCTCGTTCAAATGGGGATCGTGCCTGGAATCATTTCAAGAGTCTTGATGGCCATTTTTCCTGGACAGAAGCTGAACGTGCCAGCATCCTGCGTGAAATCGCATTGTGGTCGGCAGTCGAGGAGAGCGCCGGGACCGTCGAGCGTATGCGAGCGGTTCCGCCTGAGTATCGTGATGGGCAACTGCTTGAATGGTGGGCCAGGGCAGGGCTGGCCATGCAGGACTGGAACGTGGTGATGGAAGGCATCGCACAAATGCCAGAAACCCTTGCGGATGATGATCGCTGGATGTTCTGGCAGGCACGGGCCCTGATGGAGACGGGTGACCCGGCAAGCGGAAATGCCGAGATGGCAATGCTTGCCACTCGCGCGACGTATTATGGATTCCTGGCCGCCGACTTCCTGGATGAACCTTACTCGATTTGTCCGGAAGAACCACGGGTAAGCCCGGAAGATGTTCTTGCGATCCGGTCAAGGCCGGACTTTTCACGCGCGCTCGAACTGGAAAGAGTGGGTCTGCGAAACTGGGCACGATCAGAATGGACCCTTGCCGCAGCGCGCCTGGAAACCGAGCAGTTGCAGGCAGCAGCGGCGCTGGCCCTGGAAGAGGAATGGGTGGATGTTGCCATCCTGGCACTGGCTGACAGTGGCGATTTCGACTGGTATGAATGGCGTTTCCCGGTTGCCTACCAGGAAAGCATCGAACTGCATACTGACAATCATGATCTTGATCACAGCTGGGTTCTTGGCCTGATGCGTTCGGAAAGCGCGATGGCCGAGGATGCGATCTCCAGCGCCGGCGCCAGGGGCCTGATGCAGATCACCCCGGCGACTGCCCGGCAACTCAGCAGACGACATAGTCTTGGCTATACCGGGCCACACCAGCTCTTGCAACCCGAGTACAACATACAGATGGGAACGGCGTATCTGAGAGATCTTCTGAATGAATATGGCAACAACCCGGTGTTGGCTGCCGGTGCGTACAATGCCGGACCGAACGCTGTAAAGCGTTGGCTTGACGCGTCAGCGCCGAGTGAAGCGGCCTTGTGGATTGAAACCCTTCCTTACTACGAAACACGCGAATACATTCCGCGGGTGCTGGCATTTTCAACAATTTACGATTGGCGCAGGTCCCAGCCAGTCACACGTGTTTCCTCGCGAATGCCGACAGTCGATTCGGGTAAGATGATCAGCCGCAGGACCACCGAAGTGGTCTGTCCGGCCAATCAGAACACAGGCGCTCCATGAACATAGTATTGCTGGGTGGCTCCGGGTTTGTCGGAAGAAACCTGATCTCCGCCCTTGCCCAAAGAGGCCACGATTGCACGGTCTTGTCACGTGACACCGAACGCTGTCGGGACTTGCGCCTGCTGCCGCGTGTCAGGCTTCTGCGTGCAGACCCGTATGATGTTGAATCCCTCACCAGGGCTGTTGCGGGCGCTGATACAGCAATCAACCTTGTAGGCATACTCAACGAAAGCGGACGCAGCGGAAAGGGTTTTGAGCGTGCTCATGTCCAGCTGACTGAAAACCTGCTCCAGGCTTGTGCTGACTCAGGAATCGAGCGCTATGTTCAGATTAGCGCGCTTGGCGCTGACTCCGAAGACCCCGACGCAAGTCACTATCTGAAAACCAAGTCAAAAGCTGAACAGTTGGTTCGTGACAGCAAGCTGAAATACACCATCGTCCGGCCCTCTGTTATTTTTGGTGTGGGTGATTCTTTCTTCAATCGATTCGCCAGCCTGCTCAGGTGGACTCCGATACTTCCGATTGCCTGTCCCGATTCACTGATGCAGCCTGTTTGGGTTGGCGATGTCGCCGAGGCGATATGCAGGATGCTGGAATCTCCAGGGTCCATCGACCAGGCTTATCCGCTGGTCGGGCCGGAGAAATACAAACTGATCCAGCTGGTTCGCTACACAGCCACCGCCATCGGGAAGAAGCGCCTGATAATTGGCTTGCCCGACTTTGCTTCCCGTTTGCAGGGCCTGGTCTTTGATTTCATTCCGGGCAAACCATTTTCCAGCGACAATTATCGTTCTCTGAAGCTGGATAACGTCAGTGACAAGAATGCCCTTCCCGACTTTGGAATCGAACCGAGACCGCTCAAGGGATATGTCAGGGACTACCTGTGTGGGTCCGCTCGTCAGCGGCGGCTCAATAGTATTCGCAGCCGGGGCTGAGACCGATCAGGCCCTGTGAAGAGTTGTGAGTAGTTCAAAAACATACCTGGTCGGAGGCGCGGTCCGTGATGACCTGTTAGGCGTCAAGCCACGTGAAAAAGACTGGGTGGTGGTCGGCGCAACACCTGAAGAGTTGCTTGACCAGGGTTTTCGCCAGGTTGGCGCATCATTCCCCGTATTTATTCATCCCAAAACCGGGGAAGAACATGCTTTGGCGCGAACTGAGAAAAAAGCGGGCCGCGGCTATCACGGTTTTAGTGTTGATTTTCATCCCGGAGTCAGCCTGGAAGAAGATCTTGAGCGCCGTGATCTCACCATCAATGCAATGGCGCGTGATGAATCAGGAAGCATCATTGATCCATTTGGCGGCCAGGCAGATCTTGAAGCCAGGGTATTACGACATGTGTCGCCGGCGTTTTCCGAGGACCCTTTGAGGGTCCTTCGGGTGGCCCGATTTGCCTCACGCCTGGCCAATTTTGACTTTGAAGTTGACCCGGAAACCCTCGAGCTCATGCGGAAAATCACCAGTTCAGGTGAGCTGCAGGATCTGGCGGCGGAACGGGTCTGGTACGAAATCAGTGGTGCACTTGCCACATCGCGTCCCAGTCGCTTTGTCGAGGTTCTTCGAACGTGCGGTGCACTAAAGGTGCTGCTGCCTGAGATTGACGCCCTGTTCGGTATTCCCCAGGTTGAAAAATACCATCCGGAAGTTGATACCGGGGTTCACGTAATGATGGCCATCGACTGCGCGGCATCCCTGGCAGATGGCAAGCCCGATGCTGAAGTTGTGTTCGCTGTTCTGATGCATGACCTCGGCAAGGCGCTGACGCGGGAAGATTTGCTGCCATCTCATCGGGGGCATGAAGTGGCCGGTCTGCCACTGGTGAAGTCAGTTTGCGAAAGATTGAAAGCGCCGGGTGATTATCGTGACCTGGCTCTGATTGTCTGTGAACACCATCTGCGTTGCCATCGGCTTCTTGAAATGCGCCCTGAAACTGTGATGCGATTGATCGAGGCGGCTGATTTCCTGCGGCGCCCGCAGCGGGTTGAAGGGTTTCTTGCAGCCTGCGAATCGGACTACCGCGGCAGGCTTGGGCTCTCTGAACGTGAGTATCCACAGGCCGAATTCCTTCGACAGGCTGTGAAGGTTGTACTGTCTTTGAGGGTGGCTGACCTGGAAAGTGATGCCACCGGTCCGCAATTGGGTGAGGCGCTTCGTCGTGCGCGAGTCGAAGCGATAGCCGGCCTGGTTCGCGACCAGGGAGCTCAATGACGGATTGTTTGTAGGAGCGATCTTTTGGTCGCGACTTTTACAACCGGTCGGAAAGGTCCCTGAATGAAAAACCTCTTAATGGCTGCTGTTCGTCCCGGTTTCTGCCAAAGGCAATAACCTGGAATTTTTCACCCATCAGGTCGGGAAAAACCAGTTGCCGAACCTGGTTGTTGAGCGCCATGTCGGCTTCTGAATCCCCGGTCAGGCGCGCATGTACAACCTCATCAAGTCCGCTTCCCATCAGGAAAAGTGCCTGGCTGGTGTAGCCAAGCAGATCCAGGCCGGCCTTGCTGCCTGCGCGTGACAAAGCGGTGAAATCCACAAATGCGGTCAGATCCTGGAGCCCGGGGTAGCGCAGAAGACTTCCATGTGCGCGATGACGGTAGTGCGCCATCACGGTGCCGGCGCGCCGATGAGACAGGTAAAACTCGTTTTGCGGATAACCATAATCGACGAAAAGAGCAACGCCGTGCTGCAGGTTCCGGGTGACAGATTCAAGCCAGGGTTCCAGTTGCACTGAGACTTCGGAGCGGTAGCCATTGGGCAGGTTTCCAAGGCTCATAACAGCTTCTGAAAGCTCAGCCGGAGCCGCTCTGTCGGCAAATTCCAGCTTCCCTTCCATGGCTGTGACACAAACCTGGCGTACAGCACCATCGGAAATCAGAAATCGTTCCACCGGAAGGGCATCAACCACTTCGTTGGCCAGGATGATTCCGGACCAGGCTTTTTCGGGTGGCTTGTCCAGCCATCTGACGTCCCAGCCGTCCCCGGCGGCGCGGGATTCAAGTCTCTGCTGCTGAACCGCG
Organism: Lysobacterales bacterium; assembly: GCA_035267185.1. Taxonomy (GTDB): domain Bacteria; phylum Pseudomonadota; class Gammaproteobacteria; order Xanthomonadales; family SZUA-36; genus JAUIBE01. The sequence goes on from DATFLY010000089.1 coordinate 15,556, forward strand.
CGAAGGTCTCCACTGGTTTCAAGGATGCTATAGGAACGAGATTCGGGCAGCGACACTCGCGACTCAGGATCCAGGGCTAGCGCGTCCAGCTCTGCCATAAGCTGTGCAGCCAGGGCGCCACTGCCTGCGCCGATTTCCAGGATATTGCATTCATCCATCGTGTCTGCAATCTCGGTAACCTGGCGTGCCAGGCAGGCACCGAAGACATCACCCAGTTCGGGTGCAGTGACGAAATCACCCCTGGCTCCAAATTTATGCAGCCCTGCCGAGTAGTAACCCAGTCCCGGTTCGTACAGGGCCATTTCCATGTATTGGGCAAAGCTGATTGGACCATCATTCCTGATCCGGTCCACAATGCGCGCTACCAGACGTCGGCTGTGCTGCTTGAGCTCTTCCGGAGGTTCGGGCAGGATGTCTGACGGTTTGGACTGATTCATACTACGGGCCTTTGACAAGCCCGATTGTCTCTCATATTCACGTCTTTGGGAAAAAATCTCGATGCCCACCATCAAAACAGCCCTTGTAACGGGCGCAGCTGCAAGAATTGGAGCTTCAATTGCGCGTCATCTTCATCAACGCGGCCTCAACCTTGTCATCCACTATCATTCGAATGCCGCAGACGCTGAAAACCTGGCTAGCGAGCTGAACCAGTCGCGGGCTCAAAGCGCGGTGGTGGCACAGGCGGATTTATCTGGCATGGCAGGTGTTGAACAACTGGCAACGCAAACTCACACCGCACTCGAAGCCTGGGGGAGTACCCTGGATGTGCTGGTCAACAACGCGTCGCGTTTCTACCCCACGTCTCTCTCAGAAGCACAGATCGATGAGTGGGATGACCTGGTCAACAGCAATCTGCGTGGCCCTTATTTCCTGATCAAAGCGCTGGCCGGATCGCTTCAGGATGGTGGAGGGAGCATCATCAATATTCTGGATATTCATTCTGAGCGGCCCATGCAGGGCCATACGATTTACTGCATTTCGAAAGCAGGCCTGAACATGCTGACCATGTCGCTGGCGCGCGAACTGGGACCCGGGATCCGTGTCAATGGCGTCTCGCCCGGGGCGATCCTCTGGCCCGAAAATGAAATGTCTGAAGTGGCAAAAGAAACAATCCTCGACCGCACAGCACTCAAACGATTGGGCGACCCTGCAGACATTGCATCAGCGGTCGCCTACCTGGCACTCGACGCACCCTATGTCACCGGCCAGGT
>DATFLY010000090.1:0-10566 GCA_035267185.1 Lysobacterales bacterium
GACGCCAACCATGATGCCGGTGCCATCAACAGAGTGATTGACTCGTGCAATGTCTGCCCTCAGGGCGATATCGCCCTGGCTTGTCACTGCACCACTGTTGCGCACTGGCGGGTAGGCAATGGAAATGGAACGGAGTGAATCTAGTGAAGCCGCATTGGCAATCTGATCGATGGGCAACATGCCGGCAATATGTGAATTGTAGCGATGGACGTCATCGAGACCTGATCGCCTCAAATCCGCTTCAAGTTGTGCGCCATCGTACTGCGCCACGGCGACCACCATGATGCGACCCTGGCGATACTGGATATGCTTTGTTGACGGTGCAAAATCGAGTTTTGAACCACGACGAACGAACTGTCTGTACTCGCCATTCAGGCGGCGAAGGGTTGTGTCAGCTTTTCCAAGGTAAGTGCCTGCCCGCACCAATCCCGGGAGCAGTTGCCTGGTGGCTGGGTTTGATAAAACGATCTTTCGCTTTTCCGCAACAGGACCAGCGAAAGTGCCATCCTTTTCTTCGCCTGCCACTGATGCGGTTGATGCGCCAATGACGAATGTTCCTGTCAAGACAACTCGCGCGGCCAAATGAAGTTTTCGTGAACAGTCCATACTCACCAGGTCCCCTAACGACATTCCTGCGCTAACTATATGCCAGTAAACAGTTTTTCGCCCGCAAAAAGGGACCGCCGGTCGCATTTCGCACGCTGACCGGCGGTAATGTCCTACAGGACGAGCGGGTACGACCTCTTTCCTGGCTTAAACAGAAAACGCTCCCCGAGGGGAGCGTCTTTGATCAAACCAATCTCTTTCGCATCGGGTCGTTCTGAATGATGCGTCAAAGCAAGGCTACATGGCCAATCATTTGGTCTTGAGATGCGGCAAGTAAAAAGACTGTGTCGAGTGTCCGATTCGACTACAAATCCCATTTCCGGCATCGTCAATGTTCCAGCTGAATGTGATGAAGGAAAAATCAGAGATACCACCAATGGCTTTCAGCAACTCCGGATTGTCTGAATTACAAAACGCAGTATCACCATCGCTGTCTTCCGCCTGGCAAAACCCGAATGCGAGCACGCCACCAGTGCCATCATCGAAATAGCGAACACCGCAACCAATGTAAACATCCTCGTCTGCATCATTGCGCGCAGTCCATTGATCGCCCTGTGCTGTCAAATTCACAGGATCGATATCGACCACCTGTGGAGAATATTGACCGGCAAATGTAGTGGATGTGATTGCGATGAAAAAAATTGAACAAATGAGTGAATTGAACTTCATGGTAAACCTCCCTGTATTTGATGAAGAATTGCTTGTTGGGCATAAATCAATGCGCAAAACCGCGGTATTTGGGGCCATCACTCCGTTGCAAATATCCATTTGCATCAGGAATTGTGACTAGCAATATCCAGGTCCCGCAATTCTTAATACAAGCAAACAGGCCAGGAGTTGGAGGTGCCCGTTCAGATTGTATTCAGGAACACCCGGGTAAGGTATGTCCATAAATGCCCTAACTGGGCATGGATTTGGCGCTAACTCATTGTTTTTGCGTCGGAGAGGATATGAAAATGAACCTGAACCGATACCTGAAGATCGCTTTCACAATCATGGTGATGACGATTTCCTCTGCCAATGCGCAGCAGGAAGGCTGGCCCCGTACGGTCACACTCGACGAGGGTATGGTCACTCTTTATGCACCCCAGCTTGAAGCCATGGATGACGGAATGCTGTATTACCGCTCGGCCCTTGCTTATCGGCCGGATGCTGATGCAGAGCCGGTTTTTGGCGCAGGATGGCTCAGGTCAAAAGTAGAGATTGACGATCAGGAACAAATCGTCAAGCCGGCGGGGATGGAACTCACCCAGACTCGCTTCCCCGATGGCACAGCTGACATCCAGGCGGAGTTGGCAACCGCCCTCGCGCGGCAGTCATCCAGCTGGAACCTCGATTTTACGGTCACTGAGCTTGAAGCCGCTCTTGATGCAGCCGAAGCTGAATCCCTGGCTGCCCAGCAACTCAAGAATACGCCTCCCGAAATCCTTTACAGGGACAAGCCTGCAATCCTGGTCACCATTGATGGTGAACCGGTTCTTCGTGAAATTGAAGAAAGCCCCTACCAGGCCGTGATCAATACGCCGTTTCCCCTGATCACTGATGGCAATACCTATCACCTCAACGCTGCAAAAGGTGCCTGGTACCTCGCCTCATCTGCGACCGGACCTTATCGCTTCAATGAAAATCCACCGCAGGACATCGTTTCGATGGTCGAGGCTGCAGAGAAACAATCGCAGACTGAATCCGGAAACGACTCTGCCAGTGAGACAGAAGCCACACCAGTGACGGCCAAAAATGCTCCGGAAATCGTGGTTTCCACAGTCCCTGCTGAGCTGATTGTCACGGAAGGACCTGCAGACTTCATCCCCCTGGTTGATGACCTGCTGGTTCTGAAGAACTCCAGCAATGATGTATTCCTCCATGTTGAAGAACAAAAGTACTACATCGTATTGTCCGGACGCTGGTATGAATCTTCATCACTGAACGGACCCTGGAACAACCAGCCGGCCAATGAATTACCAGCAGCGTTTGCTGAAATCCCCTCGGACTCGGCGCAGGCAGATTCCCGTGTCTACGTTGCCGGCACACCGGAAGCTGAAGAAGCTGTTCTTGATGCCCAGGTTCCCCAGACCGCTGCAGTCAAGCGCGGAGAAGTGGATATCGACGTCAGTTACGACGGCGATCCGGATTTTGAGCCTGTTGAAGGCACCGATGACCTTTACTACGCCAGGAATACTGGCGCCACGGTACTCGAGTCTGATCGAACCTACTACCTTCTGGAAGATGGCGTCTGGTATGTCTCGAGCTCTGCACAGGGACCCTGGGTGGTGTCTGATCACCGCCCCGGTGAACTCGAGACCATCGAGCCCAGTTCACCTGTTTACAACACCAAGTATGTTTACGTGTACGACTCAACACCTGAAGTCGTTTACGTGGGCTACACTCCCGGCTACGTGGGCAGTTATGTTTATGGCTCAACGCTGGTCTACGGCACTGGTTACTACTACCGTCCCTGGGTATCTCCCTATTACTACTATCCGCGGGTCAGCACCTGGGGATTCAGCGTTGGATACAACAGTTACAGCGGATGGAGCTTTGGCGTCGGCTGGAACTATGGCGGCTGGAACCTGAATTACTACTCCGGCGGATACTGGCACTATGGCCAGCCCTGGTACAACCGCTATTACGGATACTGGGGCCCGCGCGGTTACTACCCGACACCCTACTATGGCTACAACAATTACGGTCACAATCCGTACGGCAAACGATACGGATACAGGAAGGGCTACAGACACGGCTACCGCAATGGCTACAACGACGGCAGCTACCATGGTGACGGCCATGGCAACGGCTACAACCGTGGCCGACATAGAAACCGGAACCTCTATCGGGATGAGAGGCAGCGGGCACGCGTAACCGAGACTCGCGATGCATGGGCCAACAACCGTGATCGCAGAAACAACCGTGGACCTGGCCAGAATCGCAGGGGCGAGCAGCGCTATGCGGACAACCAAAAAATCAGGCAAAGCCGGACTGGCCCGGTCAGCCAGACAGATATGCGCAAAAAGGCGAAAATGCGGGATATCAACCGTGCTGCCTCCAGGGAACCGATGGTTGCCACCACTCGCGGTGAAGTTCAGCGAGCCGAGTTAAACCAGTCGTCACGCAACCGCAGCCAGCGCGATGCAGGCCAGCGTGTTTCGAAAAACAACAAGGTCCGCCAGAATCGTACCGGGCCGGTTTCGCGCCAGGATCTGCAGCAGCGAGGCGACATGGTGGCCAATCGCTCAAGCCGTTCAAAGAAATCGCTCAATCGCACCACCCCGGAACCATCTGTCAGCAGGAATGCCAAGCGTCCGAACAGGCAGGCGGTGACAGAACCTGAACGCCGCGTTGCAGCCACGAGGCAGAAGCAGTCGAGGCCGGTTCAGTCACAACCCGTTGAATCGAAGACCGTCCAGTCTCGCAGGAGCAACAAGCAGCCGCGGCAACAGGTGACAGAACCTGGCAGGAAGGTCAAGACACGGGTGGTCGGGACTCCATCCAATGCTTCGGCGGCTTCAACCTCACGAAAGGCGGAACAGCGTTCAGCGCAGGTGAGGCCAAACCGGCAAGCCGTTGCTCAGCCACGAGAGAATCGCAGCCGAACTTCGGGCCGTACTTCGGGCCGTACTTCGGGGCAAAAACAAAGCCAACTGAACCAGGCGCCCAAACGGAGTGAGGCAACCAGGCAACCCAGAACGCAGCCCCCAACGCAGCCTGTTAGCTCTCCGGCAATTCGCCAGGCCCAACAACAAAGGCCCGCATCACAACCGCGCCAGCAGCAACGCGCCGCCCGCCAGACAGCACCAAAGAAAAGCCGCGCACCAACACAACAGATCAGGCGAACAACGTCTCAGCCACATGTGACAGCAAAACATGCTACACCGAGACAATCGGCTCCCAGGCAACAGGCCCCAAGGCAACAAGCCCCGAGGCAACAAGCCCCGAGGAAGCAAGCACGAAGCGCTCCGGCGCCGCAACAACGCTCAGCGCCCAGGCAGCAAACTCGCACTGCTTCGGCGCCTCGACAAAAGTCAGCGCCGCAGCGATCACAGGCGCCGCGTGGCAATTCGGGCCGTCAAAGCAGCGCACCTCGACGAAACAAGAGTTCGCAAAAAAGACGAAAAAATAATTAGGAGCCAATTCCCGGTATTACGGTTTAAGCGCACCTGGCAATTCCAGGCCATGGCTGTGAGGACCCTTTTCGCGTCGCCACAGCGCGATCGCAAACGCCAGCGCACCTGTCGCCAGCACCGCAAAGAAAATGATCATCGGAATGTAGCCATCCGGGTTGTCGGCACCAGCGCGATTCAGGTCATTGAGACCGCCCGCAACAATATTGCACAGCGTCAACCCGGCATTCTGGATCATGAACAGCAGTCCATAAGCGGTACCAAGACGACTCGCCCTGACCAGTTTGGCCACTGCCGGCCACAGTATCGCAGGAATCAGCGAGTAACTGATCCCCAGCAGAATCGTGGTAAACCACAATCCCTTACCGCCGGCCGCCAGGCCCACGAATGACAATGGTAAAAGCAGCGAGCCAAGCACCATGAAAAACGCCCGTTTGCCCCACTTGTCAGCAATCCAGCCGAACAATGGAGTGAAAAATATAGCCGCCAGGTAAACGAAGCTGTTGATGGTGGCCGCTTCAGCCAGGTCCAGGTTATGGCCATGCTGAAAATACTTGATGGAGAACGTTGACCGAAAAGGAACGATAACCGAGTAGAACAGCACGCAAAGTCCCAGCAAATACCAGAATGAACGGTTGAAACTGAATACCTGGCGCCATTGAAAGCCTTCAGTTTCTGCCGGCCTGACCTCTTCCAGTGGGGCTGGCGCTGTTGATCGCCTGTCCAGCCACCAGTAGATCAATGCAAACACCAGGCTGGATATCGCAAAACCGGTCGCCAGGAAAAACGGCGCCTGCCAGCCTTTTTCATAGATCCCGCTGGCCCAGACAGGAGAAAGATCGGCTGCGTAGGAGCCTGCACGGGCAATGGAAAGACTTAGCGCCATGGCAAACGCCACGCCTCCACGTGAAAACCAGATGGCAATCCCCACGGTGACGGCAACCAGCATGGTTTCCGATCCGATGCCAAAGAACAGGCGCCCTGCCGCCATGGTCACAAAATCACCGTAGGCAGCCGTCAGCGCTGTTCCGAGCAGACATAGCGTGACCGCAACAACCGTGACCGTCCGCGCGCCCACGCGGTCAATGATGATCCCGGCTATCAGCATCAGGAACATATTGGGCAGGCTGTAAATGGCGTTGAGTGTGCCGATCTGGGTGTTGCTGAATCCCAGTTCGCGCTCAAGTTGTTCGGCAACCGGCGCCACCATGTCGTAGACATAGTAGTTGCCGAACATCAACAGGCTGATCAGGGCAAGGATCCACCAACGGGTGGCAGGGTTGTGGGTCGAAGCGGGGTTGTTGACCATCAGCGAAGCCTATAGATCGCTGTTAAGGTGGTCAATTTGGAATAATCAGAATACAAGATGACTAGCTATTGCGAAGTTGCAAAAGGACATCCTGTCCATGGCCCGCATCATGACCATCAACATGGCTTTCCGGCAAAGACCGATGACGAACTGTTTGAGCGACTGATGCTTGAAGTCAACCAGGCGGGATTGTCATGGGAAATCATCCTTAAAAAGCGCGACACCATGAACGCTGCTTATGCAGGATTTGTGATCGACAAGGTGGCGGCCTTTGATGAAGATGATCGCACCAGGCTTCTGAGTGACCCCGGCATTATTCGTAATCGACTCAAGGTCAACGCGGCCATCGTTAACGCCCAAAAAATCATTGAATTGCGCGAAGAATTTGGTTCGTTTGAGGGCTGGCTGGACGCGCATCACCCCCTCGAAAAAGACGAGTGGACCAGGTTGTTTAAAAAGACTTTCAAGTTCACTGGTGGGGAGATCGTTAACGAGTTCCTGATGAGCACCGGTTACCTGCCCGGCGCACACATCGAGAGCTGCCCTGTTTATGAAAAGGCACTGGCCAGGTCTCCGGCATGGGCGCGATGAGTGGGCTGGCAGATCCCCAATCACCCGAATATTGACCCGTGTCATTTATATTTGGAAAACGTTGTGGTTAGATTTAATCACAGGAATCGTGTTCTCAAACCAAACATGCCCACGAGGAGGGTCCAATGAAACGCAAGCAAATGATGATCGCCGCACTAATGCTGACCCTCGCCTTCCTGTTTGCCCCCACCACGGTGATGGCACAAAACTGTAAGTATGAGCAGGGTGTGACCAAGTACGAGGACTGGGCCAAATGCCGTTATGGCGCCGATGCCATACTCCAGGTTCCATTGGCCGAGAGCACTGGCTGGGATCAGTGTGTTTACCTGCTGGAGGCTTTTCGTCCGGAAAAACTCCTTGCGGTCACCAAGGATGAAGGCGGCAAGGAAACACTCAGCATTAATGATCGCAGCCAGGTCGGTAATCCCTGCTACCTCACCAAGAGCCGCTGTGACAAAGCTCTACAGGCCATGAAGGACCGGGGCGAATACTAGCCAATCTCAATCAGGCGCCGGCTGGTCAATACCAGTCGGCGCCTGTTCTTGTGGCAAATGCAAAAACCTGGGTCAAGTCATATCGGCCAATCTCTTCACGCAGAATACGGCGCAAGAATTCTTCTGTAAGCGGCCTACCCGTCAATTTCGGACTCAAAATCCAATTTCACCGGGTGTTTGAACCAAGATTGATATTGCACAATGCCACTAAATACCGCGGCAGAAGAAGCCCTCCCGACCTTCTGTAAAAGCAGTCACGCTCTTCAGCCAATCCCCCCTGATTCCGTGCAAGTGGTAGGCTAGACGAATCAAAGTCACGGACCCTGATGATGTTCGGGGTCATTCTGCCAATCTGGTCGCTTCTGCAAACCATCGCCGTCCCGGCTCACGCGGTTTGCTTTGACACCCTCTACCAGGAGCAGAAAAATGAAATCAAAATCCTTAATCCCCTTACTAATTTCAGGACTGGCACTGGCATCTTTGCCGGTCATGGCCCAGGATGAGTTTGACGATGCTTTGGAAGAAATCGTCGTTACCGGTAGTCGCGCAGCCTTCTCAACTGCAGAAGATGCACCCGTACCAGTCTCGGTGCTGAGCAATGAAGATCTGGTTAACACTGGTGCAACTGAACTTGGCAGGGCGATCCAGGCGGCCGCGCCATCATTCAATTTTTCGAGCTCTTCAATCAGTGACGGCACTGACGCATTGCGCCCGGCGACCCTGCGTGGTCTGGGCCCTGACCAGACACTGGTGCTGATCAATGGCAAGCGACGTCATACCAGTGCGCTGATTCACGTCAACACATCAGTTGGACGAGGAACAGCCGGCACAGATATGAATGCCATCCCCATTTCTGCAGTCAAGCGCGTTGAAGTACTGCGCGATGGCGCTGCGGCACAGTACGGCTCGGATGCCATTGCCGGTGTGATCAATATCATCCTCAAGGATTCGGCTGAAGCGAAAATGATCAGCGGTGAATACGGCGAGACCTTTGAAGGCGATGGCGAGACCTACGTGGCCAACGCCAATGCGGGCTTCCTGGTTGGCCAGGAAGGCTTTCTGAATGTGACTTACCAGTACAGAAAGCGTGAGGCCACCAATCGCGCCGGCCTGGATGGCACCCGCCAGTATCCCTGTACTGATGGCGTCAACATTGACTACGATTGCGATGAAATCACTACACTTGATCCGCGTGAAGCGACATTTGATCGCATGAGTTTTCGCATTGGTGATGCCGATTCTGAGCAAAACTCATTGGTTGCCAACCTGGGCATTCCAACCGGACCAGGAGAGGTTTATGGCTTCCTGACTTACTCAGATCGTGATAATCAGTCCGGCGGGTTCACCAGAACAGCAAACAACTCCACCGGAACAGTGCTTGAGATTTATCCGGACGGCTTTTTACCCCTGATCAATACCGATATCAAGGACTTCAGTGGTTTCGCCGGTTATGAGTGGGAAACAGCAAATGGCTGGGCCTATGACATCAGCGCAGGTTATGGCGAAAACGAATTCGGATTCACCATCAGCAATTCGCTCAATGCCTCGTTTGGACCATCCAGCCCGACCACGGCATTTGCCGGCGAGTTGGTGCTCGACCAAACCACCTTCAACTTTGACGCCAGCAAGCTGTTCGAGGCCGGCGATAAACCCGTGAACGTTGCCTGGGGCGGTGAGTATCGTGACGAGGGTTACCAGATCAAGCCTGGCGAGCCGGTATCCTACGAGGATGGCGGCGCAATCAACCCGGTCACCGGTGACCCCTATTCGCCCGGTTTCCAGGTTTTCCGTGGGTTCTCGCCCAATGAAGCCGTCAACGAGAGTCGTGACAGTTTCGCCCTGTACCTGGATGTTGAATCCCAGCTTACCGAGCAGTTCCTGCTGACCGGAGCGCTCAGGTACGAGGATTTCAGCGATTTCGGCAGCACCACCAACTGGAAAGTCAGCGGCCGTTACGATGTCAGCGACACGTTTGCACTGCGTGCAGCCGCCAACACCGGTTTCCGCGCGCCGAGTATGCAACAGCAGTATTTCAACAGCATCTCGACGCAATTTGTCTCTCGCCCAGGAAGCCCGGACCTGGTGCCGGAAGAACGCGGCACTTTCAGGAATGACAGCGTTGTAGCCCGCGCCCTTGGTATTCCACAGTTGCAGGAAGAAGAATCCGACAACTATTCGTTTGGGTTTATCTGGAATCCTGCTGATAATCTCTCGATCACGGTCGACTATTTCTATATCGACATCTCGGACCGGATCGTAATTTCAGGCGCCATATCAGCCACAAACCCAAGCGTTCCCGAGAGCATTCGCGACATCCTCACCGCCAACGACATTGGCGCGGCGCAGTTTTTCACCAATGCCGGTAATACCGAGACCGATGGTGTGGAAGCAGTGCTGAGCTGGACCCAGCCGATGTCCAACGGCGCCACTTTTACTCTTGATGCCTCCGCCGCATTCATCAGCACGGACGTTTCAGACACCGTCAACACCGATGGATTGCTGGAAGGCCTGGAAGACGTGATATTCACCTCGCAAGACCGCTCTATCATCGAAAGCTGGCAGCCTGAAAATCGCGCACAGGCAACGGGTACTTATATCATCAACAACTGGCTGTTCCTGGGGCGCCTGAATTATTACGGCGACTACACTGTCCAGGAAGGCAACGGTTCACGCCAGACATTTGGCTCTGAGATATTCCCGGACATCATGGTGGAATATACCTTTGGAGACTCCGGCTTCTCAGTCCAGGCTGGCGCCAACAATTTCACTGACACCACGCCTGACGAAAACATGATCGGACAGTCGCGCGGTGGCAGTATCGAAGGCATTGTCGACTCGCCAGGCGTATTTACCTATTCGCGCCGCGCAGCACCATTTGGATTCAACGGTGGCTACTGGTACCTGAAAGGCACGTATCGGTTCTAGGCGCTATCTGGAAAAGGTAATACTTTAATCCGGGCCGCTTCTTGTGAAAACAGGAGCGGCCCGAATTATTTCGACATCCTGAATTTGCGAACAGCCCACAAACGTCATCCCGGAAGTGCGAATAGCGCACAAACGTCATCCCGGAAGCGCGGGTAGCGCTATCCGGGACCCACTTCAACGCTTCGCCTCCCTCACCGGCACCCACCCCATTTTTGTCATCCCCGAAACGTGAGCAGCCCATAAACGTCATCCCGGAAGCGCGAGCAGCGCACAAACGTCATCCCGGAAGTGCGAGAAGCACTGTCCGGGACCCACTTCAACGCTCCGCCTCCCCTACCGGCACCCACCCCGCCTCAAACGTTTCCGCGGAAACGTCCGGATTGAACTCAACCGACCTCACAGTCGTGGTTCCCAGCACTTCATCCGTATCAGCATTTACATTCACCTGTTGCCGAAAACGAAGTACACCTTCGATTGATTCCGGATCCTCAAACCGGGTCTCAATCGCCACTTCGGTGGGATC
>DATFLY010000091.1:0-18466 GCA_035267185.1 Lysobacterales bacterium
CCGAACACCAGGATGGCAAGAATGATAGCGATTGGATGCAGATTGACGACCTCGGAAAACAGGAGTGGCACCAGCAGGTTGCCATCAAGGGCCTGGATGATGGCATAGGCGATCATGATCTGACCAAAACCCCACCCCCAACCGAATTGGAAAAAAGCTACAAAAGCAATGGGGATGGTGGCAACTGCCGCACCGATATATGGAATCAGGACCGAAAACCCGACCAGCGTGGCCAGGAGGGCTGAATATTGAAGGCCGAGGAATTTGAAGGTGATAAATGTCACCGCACCAACGATCAGGATTTCAGTCACCTTGCCTCGAACATAATTGGCAATCTGCGCCTCTGATTCGTCCCACACCACCGATGCCAGGTGATGGTCTTTCGGTAAATAACTCACTGACCAGTCAATCAGTTGCCTCTTGTCTTTTAAAAGGAAAAATACAAGAACCGGCACAAGCACAAGATAGACAAGCAGAACGATCACACTGGCCACAGACGCCAGCGACCAGCTCAGAACCTGCTGCCCGAATCTTGCAAATTCATTGCCCAGACTGGTGGTGATGGCCTGGATCTGCTCCTCTGAAACCAGTTGCGGATAATTTGCTGGTAACTCTTTCAGCAACACCTGGCCCTGGCTGATGTAATTTGGAAATTGCTGCACAAGTTGTGTCAGCTGGCTGGAAACCAGCGGAATCAGCCCAAACAGTAGCAACACAAGGACAGCGAGAAACAGGAGGAATACAAGGATAACGGCAGGAAAGCGGGGCATTCCAAAGCGGCGTAAGCGATTGACGATTCCTTCCAGGAGATAAGCGATGACCAGGCTGGCAAACATGGGTGCCAGCCAGCTGCCAAGTCCGACGATCACGGCAATGCCGATGATCAGGAAGAGTCCGAGAATTACAACTTGCGGGTCTGAAAAGGTCCGCTTGAACCAATCAACGAAAAGATTCAAAAATCAATCGTCCAAAGCGCTTCAACTTCGAGGTTCTGATCCAGGTTGTCTGTTGTTACACCAAGAACACTACCGCCGAATGCGAATTCAGAGGGCGCCCAGGCTGCATTGAAATGCAGGCGACTCATCAGACCGGTGCGACGCGAATAACCAAGAGTCATCGCACTGTCCGCCAGATCCTGCGAAATAGCGCTGTTGAGTAATGAAGAAGTTGGCGAAGGCTGAGTGCGTGTCCTCAGATCAATGTTCCACTGTTGATCATTACCGTCACTCCAGGCCCAACCGACGCTGTAGACTGTCAGGTCATCCCATGAAAATTCAGGGCTGCTGGAATCTCCCAGCAGTGACAGGAAGCGATTAGGCAGGTAACGACTTGGGAAAGCGTTGATGTCGCTGTAAAGCACCCGCTCGACTGCAACATTTAGCCACGACCGGTTGCTTGCCTGGAATGCCAGGCCAACGCGGGCTCGCGCAGGGATGTCCAGGTCTGCGGGGTTGGCATAGACGCCGTGATAGTGCGCAAACTCTTCCATATCAATTCGTGACTGGAAACCAGCATCAAAAGCGATGCCCTCGGTGACTTCCTGACGAACATCCAGTCGAACACCTGTGCCATAACCGGATTCTTCAAACGGCGCATAGCGTGGCGTTGCGAACAATCTCTCCCCGGGTGTTTCAGCAGCCCATAGTCCCAGGCCAGCTGCAGAATAACGCTGGTATGCAATGACGGCCGAGACACCAAGTATGCCGCCTTCACCGAAACCGCTTTCAACACCAGGTGAGAAATACTGTCGCTCAAAGCTGCTTCCCTCGTAGGACGGGGTGATGCTGTCAAAATCGGGCTGCAAAAACTCGGCAGATGATTGCCATTCGACTTCCATCCGGAATTTCAATCCACCGCCGCTCAATAGTGACTCACCAAAATCCGGAAGAATCATGACTTCATCACTTCGCATCCACGAAATATGAAGAGGTACGGCATTGTCAGGCAGCAAATAAGTCGGTGTTAATTCGCGTGCAAGGTAATCCTGCCATGGACCCAGCTCGAAGCCCGTGACATAGAATGAAGTCAGCCCACCGCCGCCCGCAGCAAGGCCTGCAGGCGATAACACACCCGCATGCACACTGGTCGCTCCGGCAAACATTCCGGGCAACAGCGCCATTGAAAACAACAGCTTTTTGACGACTTTAGAACGCAATTCAGGCATCCTACACTTAAATTAACTGCACCTATACAGTATGAAATATGGCAGGAATACAACACCATGTCAACGGATTTGCTTTCAGCAGCATCCACGGTTTTTGCAAGGCGGCATAATAATTGGCAAGTTGCTGTTTTCAAAAGACCTATCGGGCTGACAGGATTATCCCCAGGAACCTGCCCTTATGATCGAAAACCAGGCCCGAAAGACAACAGCCGTTGTTATTATGCAACATCCCAATATCGCAGAGTGAAGTATGCACAAAGCAAACCGAAAAATTGATGTTGTCGCTCTGACGATCGCGGGGTCTGATAGCTGCGGCGGTGCCGGTATTCAGGCAGACCTGAGGACTTTCCAGAATTTTGCGGTCCATGGCGCCAGCGTGATCACCGCAATCACGGCGCAGAACACACTTGCCGTGCACGCAACCCAGGCCATTACAGCTGAAAACATATCGGCCCAACTCCACGCTGTACTGGACGATTTGCCTGTGGCTGCAATTAAGACAGGCATGCTTCCCGATGCTGCTGCGATTGAGGCAATCAGCGAGGTGATCCGAAGCAGATGCGCCGGAATCCCGCTGATAGTAGACCCCGTGCTCGTGGCCACCAGCGGTGCCGCGCTGACCGTTGAAGACACCATCAACGCGCTGCGTGAGGAGCTGATCCCCCTTGCGACCGTCGTGACACCTAACCTTGAGGAAGCGGTGCTGCTTGATATCGGCCCGGCACAGCAACATGCGCCGATTGATGCGGCCCGGGCTCTCTTGCAATTGGGGTGCAGGGCAGTGTTACTTAAAGGCGGCCATGGTGACTCAGATCAGGTCACGGATCGATTGCTGATCCCAACCCGTGAACTTGAATTCAGCCATGACAATGTTCCCGGGGATTTTCATGGCACTGGTTGCACGCTATCCGCAGCAATAGCAGCGTTGATGGCAAAAGGCGAAAGCCTGGAAAACTCAACCCGCCAGGGAATCGATCACGTTCATCGCGCAATCGCGAACGCACGCCTGCCACTCAGTGGCAGGCTTCATCTGCTGAACTGACGGGCTTTAGACTGATTCAGCCCTGAAGGCGATCAATGATGGCGTCTGTAAACGTTGCAGTGCTGCCCTTTCCGCCCAGATCGGGCGTAACCCTGTCACCGGCGGCGATGGTTTCCCGGATGGCATCACGCAGCCTGGCTGCCCGGTCTTCCATGCCCATGTGCGACAACATCAAAGCGCCTCCGAGCATCAGGGCGCAGGGGTTCGCAATTTTTTGCCCGGCAATGTCCGGTGCTGAACCATGCACGGCCTCGAACATGGCGGCATCTTTTCCGATATTTGCCCCGGGAGCCAATCCAAGCCCGCCCACAAGACCCGCGCACAAGTCGGAAATGATATCCCCGAAGAGATTGGTGGTGACAATGACGTCGAACTGATCCGGATCCAGCACCAGCCTCATGCAGGTTGCATCAACAATCATTTCCTCAGCTTCAATGTCCGGGTAATTGCTGGCAACTTCGCGGGATACGTCCAGAAAAAGCCCAGATACCACTTTCAACACATTGGCCTTATGCACGATTGTGACTTTCTTGCGGCCTGCGCTGCGAGCCAGGTCAAAAGCATAGCGCGTGATCCTCTCGCAGCCTTTACGAGTGACCACCATCTTGGACTCTGCTGTCTCACCATCTTCGCTGATGTGCGAATCTGCCGCCAGGTACGCACCTTCCGTGTTTTCACGCACGGTGATGATGTCGACATTTTCGAAACGAGCACGCGTCCCCGGAATCGTGATCACAGGACGCACATTGGCATAAAGATCAAAGATCTTTCTCAGGGTGACATTAATCGAACGAAAGCCCTTTCCGACGGGTGTGGTCAGTGGGCCCTTGAAAACCACCCCGTTTTTGCGAATCGATGCCAGCGTTTCTTCCGGAATCAATTCATTGCCCTTCTCCATTGACCCAAGGCCGGCGTCCACGAATTCATATTCCAGTCCGGCGTCCAGTGCGTCCAGTGCACGCAAACTGGCGTCCATGATTTCCGGACCGATACCGTCACCTTCGATCACGCTGATAAGGGTGCTCATATTATTTTTCTCCTGAAATTCCTATTACAAAAACAGCGGACCATTTTAAATCAGATACAACTCAAAGGGCGTGGCAGACCTGCATAACGACTGGCCTGCAGCACCGGTCCCTGGGGGAAAAGCCGGTAAAGAAACCGGCTGTTTCCCTTTTCGCTTCCCATCTTGCCAGCGACCAGCTTGACAAGGGCCCGCATGGGCGGCTCTATTTCATAAGCGTCGAAGTAGCCCTGAAAAATCTTCAGCACCTGCAAATGATCATCGGTCAGGATGATTCCATCTTTCTGCGCCATGTGTTCAGCCACCCTGATATCCCAGGTTTCCTGATCAACCAGGTAGCCTTTTTCGTCAATACTCAACCGACGTCCGTCAGCAAGAATCAGTTCGCCATCAGACATGGGACCTATCGCCAGCTTAAACAATGAGGAAGAGACACCATCAGCGCCACAAGCTCACCTTCATCAATGGAGCGAACTGGTTCAAGTGGCTTCTGCAGTGGTCCGATCCTGGCTTCACAGTCGCTTCGCAAAACAAGCACGGTGCATGGAAAATCGCTGACAGTCCCTTCTTCCAGGGACATCAGCTTCATAACACCCCGATCCATCAACACCACCACATCTTCCCGCCGGGATGCCTGCAGACATTGGTCAAATGCCTGACTTTCCGAGCTCATAAGCAGGTGCAGCATCCCTGATTTCTGATCAGGGCCTGTCACAGTCTGAACACCCGGCGACAAGTCCGCCATAAGGCTGTCATGTCACCCGGGGTCATGGCCTCAGCGCTGACGACCGTGGTACCCCCGTGGTGTCGCAAACTATCCAGATGTTCTGATTCTGCGTAATAGCAAACTTCAGTCATTTGTGCCAACGCAGCCCAACCTTTCAGCCCGCGAGGCAGTCGCGCTTGAGTTGTATTACGCTCAGCGGCCAATTGCCAGACACCCTCACCCAGGAAAAACAACGCCAGCGGCATCTCCAGGGTCGCGGCAGCCAGCGCAACATCCAGTTCCATCCGGGCAGAACGCTGATGATAAGGCGCTCGCGTGACGATCATTGCAAGGGTGTTATTGCTGCAATCACTCAAAACGTCACCACCCGGTCGCAATCAGAAAGCAGGTCAGTCAATTCAACCAGGCTCGCCGGGCGAAATGGCATTTTCGGGGTTTCGGCCAGGCGCCGGGCCAACGAAGCCTGGCAGACCATCAGGTCGACACGGTCCGTTTCACCCAGGTTTAACCAGGCACCCGCCAGGTCATCCGTACCGGAGTCGCTGACAGTTCCGGCCACAACGTTGTAAACGCCGTCTTCGCGAAAAAACACCGCCAGATCATGATTTGCTTCCAACACCCGCTCGGCAATACGTAAAGCAGATGACGGCAAAGTTGAGCCCCAGGGGCTTTCATTGATGACAAATATGAATTTCAAGATAACCCGAGTTATTTTTTGCTAGTCGTGAAGTTCGAATGAAGCATAATAGTGCCTTACGAACCTGCCAGTCATATTGAGGTCAGAATGCGAGAACCTCAATGCGGTGAATATGCGACAACCCGATTCAAAATTCCAGGCCAAGTGGGCTGACTGTTTTCAGCGACTGCTACTGAGCGTCTGTCTTGCCAGCGTCAGCCTTGCGAGCGTTGCACAGGTCGATAACGTCTCCCTGCCGGATATGGGCGCCTCAGCGGACAGTATTTTGTCGAGGAAAGAGGAAGAGGAATACGCGCGAACACTGTTGATGCAGATGCGTGCGTATGACGTACTGGTAGAAGACCCCCTGATCGCCGGCTACTTTTCAGACATGGGCTATCGCCTGGTTTCCTATAGCGACCGGCCAGACAAGGCGTTCACATTTGTCGTGCTGGATGAAGATGTGGTTAATGCCTTTGCAGCGCCGGGCGGTGTCATCGCCCTGTTTTCAGAAATGATCCTGACAGCTGATGACGAAAGTGAAATTGCCGGTGTACTGGCTCACGAAATCGCCCACATCACCCAGTTGCATCTCTATCGGACCCTGGAGAAAACCCGGGAAATGACAATCCCCATCGCTCTGGCCATGCTCGGCCTCGTGCTTGCCGGAGGCGGTGGCGGTGAAGCCATCCAGGGTGCGCTGGCGGGGGGCACTGCTGCTATTCAGCAGGCGCAGATCAACTTCACTCGCCAACATGAGGCGGAGGCAGACAGGATCGGAATCAGGACGCTGTCGCAGGCTGGATACGATCCGAACGGCATGGCCGGATTCTTCGAAGAACTTAATCGGGTATCGCGTTCAATGGGCGAGGGCCCGCCGGAGTATCTTCGCACTCACCCGGTGACCGTGAGCCGAATAGCAGAAGCACGCGACCGTTCACGCAACATGCCATCCGCGGAATACCAGAATCAACGCAATTTTTTCCTGATGCAGGCACGACTACGCTCGCTTGTGGCTGATACACCTGATGAAGTCCTGATCTACTATGACGATCGCAAACGCCGTGCCGACATCGACCAGGACCAGGTTGAAGCAATTGAATACGGCCGGGCAATCGCGCTTCAGCAACAGACCCACTACGAGGAGGCCAGGAAAATTCTGGAGAGCCTGCAAGCTTTTCGTCCGCACCTGGCATTTGAACTGCAACTGGCCGACCTCGATCGCCAGGCGGGTAGTGTAGCCGCTGCGCTGGAACGACTGGATGCGCTTTACAACAACTTTCCCGGAAATCACGCCATTGTCATGCTCTATGGCCGAACATTGTTACAGGAACGTGACGAAGAACTTGCCGAGAAAGCACAGACGATCCTGGGTGAACAATTGCTGCGCAGACAGGAAGATCCAAAGCTGCTGGAACTTTACGCCCAGGCAGCCGAGTTCTCGGGAAACAGCATCAGGGCTTCGGAATCAATTGCTGAAGCCTATTATCTCAGGGGTCAGATATATGACGCGGTCAGGCAACTGACCCGACTGTCCGAAAAAGAAGACCTGACTTACTACCAGAGGGCACGGATTGCCGCACGGCTGGATCAGATGCGGGAAACAATGATTGAGCTGGACATGGACATGGAGGAAGGCTGAGACGAGGTCGTGCAGCGCTTTCATCGCCCACTGTCATGAACCTGTAACACGGGTCTCTATAATAAGGTTCAAAATAGCAAATCTGGGTAGCTTTTGTGTCACACAAACAGCCGCGAATCCTGGTAGTCGATGACGAACCAGCCATCCGGGACATGATCACTTTCGCACTTGAAAGAGCCGGCATGGAATGCCAGGCAGCATCAGGCGCACAAGAGGCTCTTGTCTCGATTAATGAATCCCGGCCCGATCTGGTACTCATGGACTGGATGATGCCAGACGTCAGTGGCATTGAACTGACCCGCCGACTGCGCAAGGACCCTTACACAGCGGATATTCCCATTATCATGCTGACCGCAAAAGTGACCGAGGACGACAAGGTCGCAGGGCTTGAGGCGGGTACGGACGACTACATCATCAAACCATTTTCACCCAGGGAACTGATGGCGCGTATTCGGGCGGTGGTCAGGAGAGCGAGCCCTGCCAATGAAGAAGGGCACATCAATCAGGGTGAACTGATGATCGATACTGTCTCCCGCCGAATCATGCATGACCAGGATGAAATTCGGGTTGGCCCCACCGAATACCGTATGCTCGAGTTCTTTATGAGCCATCCCGGCAGGGCATACAGCAGAGCACAACTGCTCGATCATGTCTGGGGTGCAAATGCCTATCTTGAGGAAAGAACCGTTGATGTTCATATTCGCAGATTGAGGAAGGCGCTCGAGCCCGCAGGGGTTAGCTCCTATCTGCAAACTGTGCGAGGCTATGGATACCGGTTTCTGGCTGACGAGTAATTGCAGTTGATCTTAAAGTGACGACACAGGGAGCCAGGTATCATGGCGTGAAACTCGCAATCGGCGGACTGCTTCTGATCGGGGCAGGATGGTTGCTGGGTTATCCGCTGATCACCGCGCTGGTGGCACTTGCTGCCTATGGCGCATGGAACCTGATCAATATTTATCGTCTCCGTTGGTGGTTGCAGCACAAACCTGACTCGGAATTACCGCAAAGCCTTGGAATGTGGGCAGAGATTTTCAATCGAATCAGCACACTGGAAAGGACGAACAGTGAACAGGAGGAGCAGCATCGAAAGGTAATCCGCAATTTTCAGAGCCTGACTGATGCCCTGCCTGATGCAACCCTGGTGATTGATGAGCACGGGACAATCAAGTGGTTCAACAATACCGCTCGCAAGATCCTGGGCCTCAGGAATCCTGAGGATCTCGGTCAGTCGGTCACCAACCTGCTGCGTGGCCCGGACTTTGCCAACTGGCTGGCCGTTCAGGACGAGGTCAAAAGCAAACTCAAGATGACCTCGCCGACCGATGAAAACACCTGGTTCAGCATCGTTGCCGTGGACTATCTTGAAGACCAGCGTCTGCTGATCCTCCAGGATGTCACTGACGTCCATAACATGAACCAGGTCCGTCGTGATTTTGTGGCCAACATTTCCCATGAAATGCGAACCCCCCTGACCGTTCTGTTCGGCTATCTCGAGATGCTCCAGGAATCGGATGACGAGAATTCCGAGGTGGTGAAAAAAATGCGCACCCAGGCGCAACAGATGCATGAACTGCTATCAGACCTGCTTGAACTTTCGCGGTTACAGAGTGACCAGATTATTGGGGAAGAAGAGGAAATCAACGTTGCGGCGCTCGTTTCCCAGCTGCTTGAGCAAATTGAAGAAATCAGCCGCGGGAACCACGAGATTGAATTCAAAATCGATCCTGATCTCTACATCAGGGGAATATCCACAGACATCGAAAGTGCGTTTCGCAACCTGCTCGTCAATGCAATAAGTTACACTCCTGCTGGAGGCAAGGTTTCAGTTTGCTGGTGCGCAACCGATGAAGGTGCTGAGTTCAGCGTGGCTGACACCGGGATCGGAATACCAGCACGTGACATACCGCGTCTGACTGAGCGTTTTTACCGGGTTGCACTCGATCGTGCTCGTGCAACCGGAGGCACCGGACTCGGCCTGGCAATTGTCAAACACGTGTTGAATGCACACCAGGCAAAATTGAGAATCACAAGCGAACTGGGTGAAGGCAGTAAATTCAGATGCATCTTTCCGGAATCAAAAATCTTCTACCAATCAACCCAGAAAGAGGCTGCGAGCTCTTGACAAGACTGCTGTCCGGCTTCGCCCTGACAGGTCTGATCTGGGGATTGATGGTCTCGAGTGTGGCTGCGCAACCACAAGTTGATGAGGAACTGCCGGATTACAAGAGACTCAGCGGTATTTCCGGAAACATTTCGAGCATCGGGTCAGACACGCTTTCAAACCTGATGACTTTGTGGGCGGAAGAGTTCAAGCGCAATTATCCGGGCGTCAATATTCAAATTCAGTCCGCAGGATCGGCTACAACGCCACCGGCAATGAGCGAGGGCACCTCGAACCTGGGTCCGATGAGCCGCCTGATGAAAGACAGCGAGATTCAGGACTTTGAACAGACCCATGGCTATAAACCAACACCCGTGGCCGTTGCGATCGATGCCCTGGCCATATTCGTGCATAAGGACAACCCCATCGAAGGTCTCACCATTGAGCAGGTTGATGGAATATTTTCTTCGACCCTATTGTGCGGAAGCTCAAGTCCCATAACAAAGTGGGGTCAACTCGGACTTGAAGGCGATTGGCGCAATCGATCAATTCAACTGTACGGGCGTAACTCCGTATCCGGCACCTACGGGCATTTCAAATTGCATGCGATGTGCAAGGGCGATTTCAAAGCCGAAGTCAACGAACAGCCAGGATCGGCTTCCGTTGTTCAGGCGGTCAGCGCCTCACTCAACGGCATCGGCTATTCCGGTATGGGTTACACAACGTCCTCAGTCCGTCGCCTTCCGCTTGCAAGGGAATCGGGCAAGGCGTTTATTGAAGCCTCCCGGGATAATGCGCTGAATGGGACTTACCCGCTGGCGCGGTTCCTCTATATCTATATCAACATTCCGCCCAACGAAGCGCCTGACCCGTTGACTCAACAGTTTGTTCACATGGCTTTGTCAAAGCAGGGGCAGGAGATCGTCGTTAAAGACGGCTATGTCCCCCTCCCGGCCGCTGTCGCTGAAAGGGAATTGAAAAAGATCCTTCCGCCCCAGCCAGCTGAACCGGCTGACTAGGCGCCAACCTTCGGAAAGGTCATGACACCTCCCGAGCGAGCCAATACCTATGCGGCGGTTGATCTGGGCAGCAACAGTTTCCACCTGCTGGTTTCGCGCCGCGAGCATGGCCAGCTTCGGGTGATTGATCAGATAAAGGAAATGGTTCGCCTGGGTGGCGGCCTGGATCACCAGGGAAGGCTCGACAGTGAAACGACAGACAGGGCGCACGCCTGTCTTGCACGTTTTGGACAACGTCTGCGCGGCATTCCCGATGACAACATCCGTGCGGTAGGCACCCAGACTTTTCGGCGTCTGCGCAATGTCAATGCGTTCCTGATGGTGGCTGAGACAGCACTGGGATGCAGCATCGACATCATCGGTGGGCGTGAAGAAGCCAGGCTAATTTATCTTGGTGTATCCCAGGGTGTTTCCGGTCATGAAGGACGACGACTGGTCATCGATATCGGTGGCGGCAGTACCGAGCTGATCATTGGTGAAGGCCTGGTGCCTATTGAAATGGAGAGCGTCCAGTATGGCTGTGTGTCCATGACCCGCCGTTTCTTCTCAAACGGGAAAATCACTACCAAACAATGGCATGAGGCAATCAGTTCCGTGCTGGCTGACCTGCAGGAGCTCAGGATTCGTTATCAGCAGGCTGGCTGGCAGAAAACTGTCGGCTCATCCGGGACCATCAAAGCAGTTGCCAGCATCTGCGAGCAACAGGGTTGGAGTGAACGGGGCATAACACCGGTCAGCCTCAAAAGGCTGATCAGGGCCATGATTGAATTCGGCACCATAGACAAGGTCAAACTAACCGGCCTTTCCGAGCGTCGTCATCCGGTTTTGATTGGCGGACTGGTCGTACTGGCTGCCTGTTTTGAAGCATTCGAACTCCGCCACATGGAGGTATCGCCCTTTGCTCTGAGGGAAGGATTGCTTCACGACCTTTTGGGCCGGCTGGAGCATCGTGATCCGCGCGACAGTACGGTGGCTGCTTTCAAAAAACGCTATAGCGTAGACCCGAACCAGGCTGACAGGGTGAAAACATGCGCCCTGAAGGCCTGCGAACAAATCGCCAATGACATGTTTCTGAGGCCGGTTCACCGTGACCTGCTGGGATGGGCTGCCGACCTTCATGAAATTGGATTGGGCGTTTCGCATAGCCATTTTCAGAAACACTCCGCCTACCTGATCGAGCATTCCGACATGCCCGGCTTCTCAACCCAGGAACAACTTTTCCTGGCTGCCCTGATTAGTAACCACAGGCGAGCCATTGGATCCGGATATACAGAAAGCCTGCCGACACGACTCCATGAACCATTGCGTGTCACCCTG
The DNA here is from genome assembly GCA_035267185.1 of Lysobacterales bacterium. Classification (GTDB taxonomy): domain Bacteria; phylum Pseudomonadota; class Gammaproteobacteria; order Xanthomonadales; family SZUA-36; genus JAUIBE01. The sequence continues at coordinate 11,716 of DATFLY010000091.1, forward strand.
TTTTGTCTGCGGTTTGCTTCCGTGCTGTGTCGCTCCAGGGAAGACTCAGCGGTTCCTGCCTTTACCCTGGCTGCCCAGGATCGTTCATTTACCATTCGTTTCTCAGAAAAATGGGCAACGAAGCATCCATTGACGGTCGCTGACCTTGAGGGGGAAGTTGAAATGCTCAAGAAGATTGGTCTGCGGCTTAAATTCAGCTTGAGCCCGACCACCAAAACCGCATGAACCGTTCTGACTGGCGACCGGGCGCCTCGCGACAGGCGCTCGAATCCAGGGCGAATCTACTGGCAGGAATCCGCGAGTTCTTTCGGGAAAAAGGTGTCATGGAAGTGGAAACACCTGTGCTGTCATGTGCCTGCAACAGCGACCCAAACATCAACAGTATTTCGACTGACTCAGGCAGACCACGATTTCTCAGGACTTCCCCCGAATACCCGATGAAACGTCTCCTTGCCTCCGGTTCAGGTGATATCTACGAACTCGGCCGGGTTTTCAGGAAAGGCGAACAGGGCCGCAGTCACAATCCCGAGTTCACGATGGCCGAATGGTACCGACTGGGTATGGATTACCTCAGCCTTGCCGACGAGGTCGTAGAATTTATACGCTATTGCGGAAAGTGTTGTTCAGAGCTCGATTTTCACGCCTGGCCGGTCAATCGCCTGACTTATCGTGAGCTTTTCCTGGAATATGCAGGCATCGACGTTTTCCTGGCCAATGAGATGGAGCTGGCTGCAGTTGCAGCCGAACGCGGAATCGTTTCCATGCCGCTGGAGCACGAAGAATGGCTGGACCTGCTGATGGCACAACTGATTCAACCGGCGTTACCTGGCGAAACTTTCACCATTGTCCACGACTACCCTGCCGAACAGGCTGCTCTTTCCAGGATCCGCGAGGACGACCCGCCTGTCGCCGAACGATTCGAGGTTTTCGCTGGCCAGCAGGAACTTGCAAACGGCTACCAGGAGTTGACTGACGCAGCCGAGCAGCGCCGGCGTTTTGAAAAAGAACAACGACTGCAGAATATTCGTGGCGACGACGAAACGCTGCTCGATGAAAACCTGTTGGCCGCGCTCGAATACGGAATGCCGGAATGTTCCGGAGTCGCGCTTGGCGTTGATCGCCTGCTGATGCTATGTCTCAATGTCGATGACATCGGTATGGTTTTGTCGTTTCCGTATGACCGGGCGTGAATGAAAAGATCGCAGGGGTTTGGGGGATTTTTCAAAACCCGTCGTAAATACATCCCTGTAGACTCGGATGCGGCTTCCCTGCCGCATACGGTTTTGAAAAACCCTACCCAACACGGCAATCCCAACCGATAAGGCCTGACAACCAGGTCACAAGAGCAACCAGGCTCTCCCAAAACACGTCATGAATACATCCCTGTAGACTCGGATGATTCATCCCTGAATCATACGGTTTTGGGAGAGCCTGGTTACCCTTGCGACTCGCTCATGACGAACCTCGGTTGATGCGTGATGTCTCTATTGGTTACGCTACTGGAAACTCAAAAAAGGCCTGCAATTTGAAACTCGCTCTTATCTCAGCTCTACTGATATTTGCATCAAACACACTCGCACAGACTGCACTGGATACTTACGTCGGCCAGGACGACGGTGTTTTCGCCTATGAGGAATATGACAGCGATGGCGGCATTGGCTGGACCACGCGCCTTTTCAAGATGACCTCACAACGCTGGCGTGGCGACGATGACGTCGATTGCGAGCGCCGGCTTGCAGACAGCTGGGTCGATGCCTGTGACCTGTGGCAGCACGAAATCATCATGTACATCCCCGATACCATCCGGCTCGGAAGCCTCGGCGGAACAGAGCATACAGCTGTCCTTTTGATCAATGGCGGCAACAATTCAGGTGAACTGATACGCGAGGGCAGCGATTACGGCGGACCGCTGGCGCTGTATACCAATGCAGTCATCGTCGAGGTCCGGCAGGTTCCTAACCAACCGTATTATTTCGATGCAGAACCAGGGCGGCAACGCTCAGAAGATGAGCTTCTTGGTTACAGTATCGACCGATACTTTGATGCCGAAGATCCTTCGTGGCCGGCGCTTGCCCCCATGACCAAATCGGTGGTGCGGGCCATGGATACAGTTCAACAGTTCATACAGACCAAACACGACCACGAAATCGATGATTTTGTTGTCCTGGGCGGATCCAAACGTGGTTGGACAACCTGGCTGACAGCTGCCGTCGACCCAAGGGTCAAGGCCATAATGCCGGCCTCAATCGAGGTGCACGAACTCCAGAAACAGCTTGAACACCAACATGCCAGCTATGGCTTTTTCGCCCCGGCCACAGTTGATTACGTTGAAGCCAACCTGGTATGCCAGCTTGCAAGCGATACCAGTGGCCAGTTGCGGGAGCTGATAGACCCTGCGGTCTACAACGACCGCTACACCATGCCCAAGTTTATTCTCAATTCCACCGGAGACCAGTTTTTCGTCGTGGATTCGAGCCGCTTTTATTACCAGGACCTGCCGGAACCGAAGCAGATCCGCATGGCACCAAACACCGACCACAAGCAAAGCTCTGATGCCATTATCAGCGGTCTGGGTTGGCTTCTTGATGCAATCGACGATGATCTTCCCGGTGAACAGATCGAGTGGACTACCAATGCAGTGGGCGAAATCAGGCTCACCACCCAGGGCAATGAGCAGGAAGTTTTGCACTGGAGCGCCTCGAACGATAAACGTGATTTTCGCCTTGAATCCATCGGTGAAGCCTGGACAAGCGAGCCGTTGGAAAAGAACGAGAACGGCGAGTATGTAGCCGAATCTTTTCTTCTGGAACTCGGGTGGTATGCGCATTTTATCGAGGTTCGATACGAAACCATTGACCTCCCCGGTCTGGACCCAGTGATCGAGTCTTACACCACTGAAGTCGCTTTTGTCCTGGACCGTCTGCCCTTTGAGCCATTCGACTGCTCCCGGCCCATGAATATCCTGAGTGGCATGTGGTGGGATCCAGCCACCAACGGCCAGGGCATCGATGTCAATCAATTTAATGACACCCTGATATTTGGCCCCTGGTATCTCTACGACGAAAACGGCAATCCATTCTGGGCGACATTTACCGGGCAACTGGAAGGCACGCGTGCTCGAGGCGAACTGCGCGAATACACCGGCCCGATGTTCGGACCAGGATTTGATTTGGATTTCGATCCTGAACTGGTCAGCGAGCGCATCGCCGGACAGGGCACCATGGCGTTCCTGAGCACCGGAAATGGTGTGTTCCACTACGGTTTCGATGACCAAAGTGGAGGCTTTCATCGGGACCTTAATATCGAACAGATCGATTCCCGTCCCAACGGTCCACGTTCAGGACATTACTGGAATCCTGATCAATCGGGTCATGGTTTCCAGTTCAATCACAAGGACGATGTCATTTTCGGCACCTGGTACACATACGATTCAGCCGGAAACCCGACCTGGTACCTGTTTGTAGGCTCGATGCTGGACGAGGACAGCGCGACTGCAGATGTCTTCAGTTATACCGGCTCGCCCTTGAGCAATGACGATTGGCAGGAGGAACTGCTGCAGGAAACGCCAGCGGGCACCATGACCATCGAATTTGGTGAAGATGACACCGCCATGGTGACCATCACCGTCAATGGCATTACAGGAGAGTATCCGCTGGTGCGAATCTAAGTCCGGTGGAGTGGGAGCTACCAGGTCTCTTTCGAAACACGCTATGAATACATCCCTGTACGCTCGGATGATTCATCCCTGAATCATACGGTTTCGAAAGAGACCTGGTAGCTCCCCCCACAACTCCAGTGCCTCTGGACAAGCACGCCGCTCCAGAATGACGCAGTCCACAAAACGTCATGACTCAGCGGAATGCCAATGCCATGAGGCTCGAAAGCACGAAGGTCTAATTGGTGAGCCTGATTCTGGCGGTGTCATGCAGGTTGGGAAGGCGCTCAGGGTCTGAGCAAGAGACCCCTCTCCAAAACCGTATGCGGCATGGACGCCGCATCCGAGTCTACAGGGATGTATTTACGACGTGTTTTGGAGAGGGGTCTCTTGCTCAGACCGAAACTCTTAGAGTTATCTGTTCTTTTTCTCAACAGGCAGAATGATCGTCACGATCAGCCCACCGTCTACCGCATTGGCAGCCGAAATCCGGCCACCATGACGCCTTATGGCGGCACTGGCTATTGAAAGCCCAAGACCATGACCGCCGGTATTGCGATCTCGTGACTCATGGACCCGGTAAAACGGCTGAAAAATCTTCTCGACTTCCGATTCGGGAACACCGGGGCCAAAATCCCGAACCATGATTTTGATTTCGCCATCCTGCTCATTGTCCAGTCTGAGCTGTACACCCCGGGTCGGATCAGTGTGACGCAAAGCATTACGCAACAGGTTTTCAATGGCTCGCCAGAGCAATTCCCGGTCACCCTTGTACATGAGCGATTCTGAGCCCGGCCAATCGACTCCGGGTGTATCTTCAGGTGCCTCATAACTGACTGTTTCTGCAAGATCATCGAGAAGGTGGCTGATATCAAGATCTTTCTCGCTTCGCGGCGAGGTTTCTGAAGACTCCCGAAGCAGACCAAGCACGTCATTAACCAGGGTCTCAAGCCTCTCGCTGTCGAGCTGAATTCGATCGAGCTCAGCAGTGGCATTACCGGCGCCCTTTTTGCGCGCAATCTCAAAAGCCACCGCCATTCTGGCAAGCGGCGAGCGAAGTTCATGACTGACATCCCGCAGCAAGCGGCGGTTGGCAGACTGCATATGTTGCAACCGATCAGCCATCAGGTCGAAGTCCTCGGCCAGTTCACCAATTTCATCGCGCCGTGGCGGCTTGAGTTCGCCCACACGGGCATTGAGGTCTCCACCGGCAATCTTTCGGCTGGTATCTCGCATCCGCTGAAGTGGTGAAGTCAGCGACTTTGCAAGGAAAAAGCTGACGAAAGCGCTGATCAGGGCCGCAGCGAAGATACGTAACAGCGTTCCTTCAATACCCGGCGCAAGAAATGCCCCGGGAGGTGCGCGGGAGAAGGTGTGAATAATGTACGTATTCCCGGAAGCATCCACGATGTTGACCATTTTTTCCGGTCGTCCCGAGTCGGTCAGAGCCTGCAAAGGTCGATCGCGGCCCAATATTTCAATTCCCTGCTCATCCTCGACGAAAATATGACTGCGGGCTATCAGAGGAATCGACCTGAGTTCCTCGATCAGACCATCACGACCACTCTGATAGAGGACACGGGCAGATCTTTGCGAAATTCTCTCCATCCCGCTTGAGAAAGTACTCGCGGGATCCTCTGCCCACTGTCCCCTGGCAATCATGTCGTTGATCAGGCCAACAGCAGCAGAGAAAAACACGATGCTGATCCACATCGTGAGGAAGATTTTCCAGAAAAGGCGGGACATGAAGGGGAGCTAGTAAGACCTGTACTGGTAGCCAATTCCCCGTATGGTCTCAATTCGCGCTTCGCCACTGGGCATTGGACCGAGTTTGCGGCGCAGGTTACTGACATGCATGTCGATACTTCGATCATGCTGAACAGGCTCCCTGTTCAGCGCAAGAATATACAGATCTCGTTTACTGACCACTTCACCCTTGTGCTGCAGCAGAGCGCGCAGAATGCTGAATTCCGTGCTGGTGAGGTCCAGGTCCACACCATCTCTCGATAGCTTGCGGGCGCCAATGTTCATTTCGAGATCATCAATTTCAATCTCGTTCTTACCGGCTGTGGAAGAGGAACGCCTCAATACAGCCCGAATGCGTGCCAGCAACTCCCTGGGATTGCATGGCTTGGCCAGGTAGTCATCCGCGCCCAGTTCGAGCCCCTGGATGCGGTCCAGGTCATCACCGCGGGCTGTCAGCATAATCACAGGAATCTGGGACTCTTTTCGAAGTTCCTCGAGCACCTGCATGCCATTGAGCTCAGGCATCATGACATCCAGCACGATCAGGTCGACGCCGGGCGTGCGTGCCTCATCAAGACCAGCACGCCCGTCATGCGCAAGGCGCACTCGCAGCCCTTCTGACTCGAAATATTCCTTGAGGAGCGTTCCCAGTTCGACATCATCATCAATGATCAAAACACTAATTAACATGAACGTTTCTTCTCTTTACCTGCCCCTGAATGATGGGGCCTGACTGACAGACATGAGATTGTCGCCTATTGAATTCAATAAGGCGAATCCGGACACGTTTAACAGCACGTTTTCAATGCGCCCGAAAATCTCTGTTTCATCCCTCAAACCGACCCTCCTGGTTTGTAACATAACTGTCACAGACGGCCGATAAAATTGTCGGAATTCGTAGACCTCACATCCCACATGTAGCTGGCGACGGCAAGGTTTTCAATCACTTACGGAACTATCAATCATGACTGACTCATCAACTGGTGACCGCAGTTGGCACGTTCGTACAGCACTGCCCGCCACTTTATTAATGTCCTGCCTGATAGCCGCACCGATCATGGTTCAGGCACAGGATGACTACAACTCGCTGGCCGACCGGCTGATCGAAATGCGAGGCGAGGTCGACTCACTGCAGTCAGAGCTGAACCTGCAACGTGAGGAACACAAGAATCGAATGGCCTATCTCACCGCGCAGGAAGCAGACCTCGAAGCCAGCAAGGACCGTGAGGCGCTCAGGGTGCGTCAACTTGAAGAAGACCTGGAGGAGATCAGGCTCGAAGTGGCGGCTGCAGGTGACACTTCAGAAACGCTGACTCCGGTTGTGCTGGACCATATCAGCGCGCTCCGTGA
>DATFLY010000092.1:0-35299 GCA_035267185.1 Lysobacterales bacterium
AAGTCTCGGTGTTGAATATATAGACCTGGAAACGGCTGCTCGGAGGCAATTGTGCCAGGAGCCATTCAACGGTTCTCATGGTCCACTTCCACTTGGGGGCTTCAACCCGCCGCTCGAATTCCATATTTCGCCGTCGCACTGCATTGACCACGTTATCGGCCAGCATGCTTGCTGATCCATCCACAAGGATGAGGACGCGCTCGCCGCCCAGCTTCAGGCCAGTCAGGTATTGACGGTTCCCCTCACCAAGAAACTCCCTGACTTTATCTGCAAACTCGACCTCTTCCATCGAGGATGTTTCACGTTCCAACTCCTCGACGGTGCGACGCAACATTGCGATACGTTCTTCCGGATCTTCCTGGATGCTCTCTTCCACTTCCTCCAGATCAGTGATGTAGCGCTGACTCAGGCCCTGGGTCGTCACCAGTTCCAGTTCGAGCTCCTCGAGACTGTTCATCACTTCTACTTTCTCTTCCTCGGCCTCGCTGATGTCCTGTTGCAACATTTGTACTTCAGCAGTCAGGTTGGGATCGGCGAGTGGTTCTTCTGCAAAGTTGTGGCGCAGGATCAGAAACAGCAGCGTCACCGCACCAAACCCACAGGCCATAATGTCCAGAAAGGACAGGCTGAAAGCAGTCATGCGACGTTTCTTGATCATTGCCTACTCATTGATATTCAACCACCAGACACCCTGATCAGACGGAGCTTGTGTCCTGCTACTTCGATCAAATTTCCGGGCAAACAGTTCCGTGGAACATTCACATCAGTTGCACAGTGCAATGTTTCAAGGTGTTGGCTGCGACGGACAATGGTCAGTGCTGAAGACGGGTCGAGAACATTGGCCAGTGTCGGTCCATCATCAGACAAACTGATACTGACCGGCTTATCCACTGGCATGGCGACGTCTCCACAGAGCAAATGTGTTGCCAGTGAATCATCACCATTGGGCATTTCAGGTTTCCTGATTTCTGCCTGGCTTGACAATTCACGTACCCGATACAAATCGTCGATTGAACCCAGGATTTCTGAACGCCGCTCCAATACGCGACGAGTCCCGGCGGTATGCCTTGCGACCCTCGCAGCTGAAAACTCATCTACCAGGCCTGTCAAAACACCTGAATTATGGGCCAGCACAATATTGCATTCCGGCCACTCATCCATGAACGGGTAAAGTGATGTCAGTCGCTCCTGGATGATCAGCTTGATGGCGTCCCGTTTCAGAATACAGGGCAATTCCCCTTTTTCAGATTCGAGCGTGATCGAGACATCCTGTTCCCAGCCCAGCCTCGTCAGCCAGTGCGGAATCTGGTTATAAATGGACTGTTCCGTTCGCGAAGCGTGCAGCGGGTCAAACCGATAGCTCTCAATCAGGGTGTCACTGATGTGACGAGCGACCGAATTGTGTATCTGGCCCATTCCAATGCCCGGAAAAATCTCTTCATCCAGGATCCTGACTTTTTTTCCATCAGGCCCGCACACAACGACCACGGTCTCGTGAAGATGCAGGTCTACAAAAATCGTGTTTCTGTCGATATCCAGGCAGGCTGCCAGCGCACTGTCTATCACTGCCAGTGCCTTTGAGGGAAGCGCATCTACAAGACCCAGCAATAATGAAAGCTCCGCACGAGTGAAGTTACCGGGAGCAAGCAATACCAGTTCATCAGGCGAACCGGCCTCCGTCCACAGCTTCCGCAGCTGTGCGAATGCGATGTCGCCATGGTGCCTTGCAAACTTGTGATTGTGTGCAAGTGGCGTCTGGTTGAGATGGCACCAATACTGGTTATGAATGTGCAATGGATCGAGCCAGGCGTGGTCCCTGGCATCTTCGCCCGTGACAATGCCGTTATCAGTCAGACGGGCGTAACCAGGCTCGGAGTAACGTGTCTCATCCTCCGCCTGGATCAGCAATGACTGATCGTTAAGTTCAATAACACCAAGTGTCACGTCGCCTCCGATTTAAGAAAGCGCAACATTCGATTCTCACAATAGGCGTAACTATCCAGCACCAGGCGTTCCTGGATCAGTTGCAACTGGTGCATAAAAAACATCACGACCATACTGATCAGCAATGCAATAAATGTGGAGTTAAATGCCACACCGAGGCTGGCCGTTACACCAGCGATATTTCCTGCCAGTGCCTCGTGAGCCTGGCCCAGTGCTGAACCAATACCCCGAACCGTGCCGATAAAGCCGATGGATGGAATGGCCCAGGTGATGTACCTGACCATGGAAAGCTCTGAATCCAGGCGATTGCTTTCAGATTCACATACATGATTGGCAGCGTCTGTGGCTGACTGCACCGATGCCGTTACCTGGAACCTCGAAAGTGCGGTTGTCAGGGCACGTGGCAGAAGAAAACCCTTCTGTTTATCGGGCAACGATTGCAGGGGACGCAGTAATTGTCCTGCGTCACCGGGAAGTATCCGGGTCCCTTCTGACACAGATATCAGGGGCATATCCAGCATTCTTGCTTCACGGATAGATGAACGGGCTTTATAGCCCATGATCGCCAGCGCCCAGAGCATCAGCATGAAACAGGCTTCCTGTTCGAAATCCTTGATCACCACAAAGAAGGAACGTGGAACCACGTATTCGCCACCTGCTGCAGTAATTTCTGTTGCCCGATTGATAACGGCATCTGCATTCGGGCGAACCACGGTGACATAAACTGCATGTACAAGAATGACCGAAACCAGCAACGCAACCAGCTGGAAAAACAGTTCATTGGTATTTTTATTCATAAGTCAGCGCCTGTTTTTAATTTTATATGTCCGAAGGTAGCGGAACAGGATAATCCTCCGATATTTCATCGGTAGGTTCGAATTCCCGACCAAACTCCTCGTCATCAATATCTTCTATGGACTCATCGTCCGTTGCGGATTCCGGAACATCTGCCGGCTCTTCCGCGCCTGCTTCATCCACCTGATTTTCGTCACAAACAGGGAGGTTTGCCGGGTTCTCACTGCTCCCTTCATCATCAGGACCGGATTCCCCCTCGGATGATTGCTCAAGTTCACTGGCGGGAATACACCCGCGTGTGTCAGCAGCACCGGGTGATTCTTCAGCGTCCTGTGCCAGAGAAACATTGACAAGCAACAACATCGCCATCATCAGCGCAATCATTCCACTGAGTTTCATGGTTGCACGCCTGGACGATCAACGTAACGGGCAATCCTGAAACCAACCTCGTAACTTCGATCCCTTCCCGATTCACGGTAAGCCAGGCGCAGTTCCGAACGAGCGGCCTTTGCCCAGTTTGCACCCCTGATTACGTAACGATCGCCGCCTTCCGGCCCGAGCGGATCCACTTCGGTTTCGCGACTTTGCCTGATTTCGTAATAATCACTGATCCATTCCGAAGCATTTCCACTGATATCAAAAATTCCATGGTGATTTGCCTCGAATGAACCAACAGGCGATGTCACCGGGAAGGAATCGTTATAGCCGGACAAAATGAACGTCACGATGCTGGCTGCAGTCTGGTCAGCATAATTCTCAATCACTGAAGGCGGAGGATATTCCTCGGTCCCCCAGGGAAACATTTTAACTTCACCGTTTTCACCAACCCGGGCCACGAAAGCCCATTCTGCTTCTGTCGGCAGGCGGTATCCATGCGATTCATCATTCCGGCCCGTTACAAAACCTCCTTCCTCTATATAAAACGGCGGCAATCCATCCTGGCGGCTCAGCCAATTACAAAACAGAGCTGCCTCCTGCCAGGAGACATTGACTGCTGGCTGGTTGTCCATATCCAGGGTCTGGCCCCTAACGGCGCTGGATGAGTGCTCTCCGCGAAATAAACGAAACTGGCCGTTAGTGATTTCCCGGGTTCCGATATAGAAAGGCCGCTCAAGGCGGACAACCCGCTCGGCCTCGTTGGCTCTCCTTCCCGGTTCGCGACGAGGAGCGCCCATGGTGAAAGTATTGGACGGCTTGAATAACTTCAGATTTGCACCAGCAGGTGCTGTGATTTGTGGTGGTCGGGTTGCCCAGTACGCTTGCTCCAGCGTCAATAGTCGGACATCGAGAGACTGCTCCTGACCCGGCCGCGGTCTGATTTTCTGGCGCCTGGATTCATAACCATCCTTGCGAACGATCAGTTCATGCTCTTTGGCTGTCAGCGATAGAGTCTGGCTGCCACTGCCCATCGCCCTGCCATTGACCACCACTTCCGCATCTTCAGGAGAGATTGACAGCTGGATCCTGCCAATGATGGCTGTCAGGTCAACATTCAGGCTGGAATGCCCCTCGGGCTCGGTCTGCACCGTGCGTACTGCATTCCGGTAGCCTTCCAGGAAAAGTTCTACGCGATGAGCCTCAAGTGGAGACAGGTCAATGCTGACCGGTGTTGTACCGCGAAATTGCCCACCGACATTTACCTGGGCGCCGGATGGTGACGAACTGACGTCAACCGTCCCATCTGCCACGATCAGCTCAACCAGCGGAAATGTTTCAGTGCTACCTGCCTTGACTGTTACTTCATTTTCCCAGGTTTTGTAACCTCTCAGGGCAATGGCCAACTGTGTTCCGGTCTCCAGCACTTCAGCCGTTAATGGTGTTTGTCCGGCTGAAATTCCGTCAATCAGCACTTCTGCGCCTTCAGGAGAAGAACTGATCTCAAGCTGTCCCCACGCAGGATCAAGAGAAACGTCCATGCTTTGCAGCTGGCCCAGTCCTTCAATCTCGATCTCTTCACGTTTGGGGAAATAACGGTATTTTCGGAATTCGACAATATGAAGTCCCCTGGCAACGTCCTCGATAATTCCGGGAACGTTTCCAACCGGCTCATCGTCGATCAAAACCTCGATGTCTTCCAGTTCTGAGTTGACCTGCAACCGGCCTGGCAGCGGTTCAAGAACCACGTCAATTTCCTGGTTGCGCTCTTTGGTTACTTCGAACGAAGTGTTAGTGGGGTAGTACCCTTCCGCTTCCGCCTCAACCTGGTGCTCACCCGGCAAAAGCAGGAAATTGTTTCCGATGTTAAAAGAAATTCCACTGACAGAAACACTGGCAGTCTCCGGCTCCAGGCGGAAAATAATTGCCCTTGCCACCAGCAGATATATGAAGATGATGATTGCAACGCTGACCGCTAAGCCAAGCACCAGGTAAGCCGGAGAAAATCGCAGCTGACGTCGCGCACCGCTTTCACCCAGAGGCGTAAATTCAGTTGCGGCCAAAGGCCGCGATTTTTTTTCTTCAACCATATTTTCGGGAAAATCCACTCCATTGTGGTGTCATCCAATCGGTTCCTCGCAACGGACCACGATTGCTTCATCCATTGGCTCGCCGGTAATTGTAAATTCCACCCGAACGTCCCTGAACCCATCACGAGTGCCTGCAGCCACGTAACGACCGGGACGCAAGCGCATTGAAGTTCTTTCAAAGGTACCCAACTCAGCCACCCGGTAAAGCACCACGTGTGTCTGGTTGTCCGAGCGAAACACAACGTCCACCGGTGATGTCGCTCTTTTTAGCAACACATCAAGCTGGTCCACCTGGCCTTGCAGCTTTGGACCACCATTTGAAATTCCCTGCGCATCCCTGAACGCGGACTGCGCAGCCTCATAACCTGATCTGCTTGACAACAAAAGCGGATCTTCGATGTAGGTGACTAACTTCTCATCCAGTTCAGCACGAACACGTGCCGGAAGCAGGCGTGCCCTGGCAGCTGCCAGTGTTGAATCCTCAGCAAGCAGAGACTCATAGATCGCAACTGCACCAGCCCAGTTTTCTGCTGATTCAAGGTCAAGTGCACGGGCCAACTCCTGGTTAACAGAGGACAGGTTTTCGCGATTATCGACCTGTGCCAGCGCCTGCCCGACTGCCGGGTTTCGCGGTTCGATTTCCGCGGCGCTGCGAAATGCGGCCCGGGCACCTTCATAATCGCCGTTTTCAAGTGCAGAAAACCCGCGACTCATCCTGGTTCGGAATGCCCCGCCAGTGATCTCGGCCTGGGCCATCGAAAAACCTTCGTTAGCGCGACTCAGATCTGGGTCGAGATCTCGTGCAAGCTTGTATTCTGATCGTGCTTCTTCAAATCGATCACGCTCAAATGCATGATCGGCTGCCTCAACATGCACAATGACCTGAGGCAGCGTTTCAACTCGCATCTTCAGTTCCTGGACTTCCGGATCGTCCTCATCGATGGCCAGGGCCAGTTCGCTTGCCTGCTGTGCAATATTGAGATTGAGTGATTCAACGGCTGCAAAACCATCCGCCTTGGCCAGGAAAAGTTTTTCATCACCCATCCTGGTCAGGTCTGTCAGCTGGTCGCGTGCCTCCCGGTAAAGCCTCAGCGACTTTTCATAGTTGCCATAGCTGTATTCCTCGTCACCGGTTTCCACCTTTCCCACCGCCGAATGGAAATCGGCCTGGGCCCACGTTTCAACATTTCGTTCGAGCAGTCGGTCACGAACGATCACGATTTCGGCAAGTACCGATTGGGAATCCTGCCGATAACGCGTCAGTTCAGCCGCTGTAGACGGCGCCACTTCATCGGGTGCAGGGGGCGGAAGTTCCTGCAGCTGCTCCTCTGTCGTGTTGGACCACCAGGGTTCAGTCACAAACTGAGGCAAAAAGAATACCGTCACCACCGCGACCACCCCAAGGGTGATCAAGGTAAATTTCTGGGTTTTTGATTGGGTTTTAGATTCGGTTCCCGACATCAAATGTGTTGCCCGAAAGCCTAGTTAATATTTCCGGCGGCCTGAGCCGTTTCTGCACCGGGTACAGTACGTTCCTGCTCGTAAATTCGCAACAGCAGTTCCCGCCATTGGTCATACTGGGCATTGACCGTACCGGTAAGCGTAATGGTCCGATCCTCCAGTGCAATCACCTGGGGCGCAATCACCGCTTCCAGGGATGAACCCATTTCAGCCAGCCGCTCCGTCTGCGCCGCAGCCTTTTGCTTGGTATCCAAACCCTGTTTCAGGACATAGCCACCTGCTGCTGCTGTTGCGGCAGAACCGTCCAGCTGCATCCAGCTGCTGGCCTGGGTGCGGCCGTAGATACCAGCAATGATGGCGGCAACTCCGGCAATCATCTGCCGGTTCCCGCGTTTTTTCAGTTGCCTGGCCTTCACCACAGAGTCGTAGGACACCCGCCTGAACTCCTGGTAAGGCATGTGCATCTGGCGTGAGAATGTATCGTAGTAATCCTGCATGGTGTCGACATAAAGGTAATCACGTTCACGAATCTTGTCGACGCGTTCCAGGATGCTGTCGTTTTCGGCTGGCAATCGTTCAATCATCAGGTAACCATTGCCATCTTCAGCGATATAGTCTTCAAAAGCTTCCGGCGAAAAATCTTTTGCAAAGCGCAATTCGGAAATCTGTCGCAAACGGACTGCTTCTTGTGTGCTCATTTTCTCACGCGCTTCGAGGACATCATTTGCGATTTCAGTGAAGACGTTCTGGAAGGGGTCAGATGCGATCTTGAGGCGCCGGTCATATGTGTACTTGCCGACCACCTGCTTGTGTCGGCTCTTGAGCCACTGTTTTCCGCTGGTATCAAACACCTGGATCTCCAGATCCAGCGTTTCACCATCTGACTGCATGATCGTTCCGGTCACGTAAAGATCCATCACGACATCAGTCTTTGGAATAACCCGAATGGCGCCCCAGGCACCGGACTTTTCCATCACCTTGGCCAGCTGATTTGAGAAATAAATCGATTCCGCGTAACGCACTTCCGGAAAAACCGTGTCATCTTCATCAGTGAGATAAAGGCCATCGTCGAGGGGTGGAATACCCACATCGAGCAATGCTTCCGGTGGAATTGGCTGTGATGGCGTTTTGATTGGCTCAATCGTCGATGTCGTGACCTTGTCTACCGCTGCATGAACGTTACTGAAAGCCAGCAACACCGAAAACAGTGTCCCGAGGCTGACGAGTTTTATAGTTTGTGCCATGTAAGTTTTCATATTTTATCTTTCACCACTGATGCGCCGGTATTCATCCCAGAGTTTTTCCCGCAGGACAGGATCTTCCTCATTCATTGCGGCATCACGAATCTGCCGCAGCACGATATCGTCGTTTCGTCCATCTCCTATGTCTTCAGGTACTTCGATTGGTTCCATCTCAGATTGTTCACTCCCACCTGCAACTCCTGAGACATCCCGGTTCGACGACTGCGCTCCGCCACCAGCCCCGGAGCCGGATCCACCGGCACTGTTTTCACTTTGAGACTCCTCACCCTCATCGGCCCCGCCTTCTCCCTGCTCACCGCCACCGGCCTGGCCGGAGTTTGAGCTTTCGCCTTCTCCTCCGCCGGAACCACCTGGTGCGCCACCTTCAGCGCGTTGTGCAATGTCCTGATTCTCACCGGAACCACCGCCTTCGCCGCCGCCTTCACCGCCTTCTCCATCCTCGTATAGCGGCTCTCCACCCTCACCACCGGAGCTTCCACCACCAACCGGGTCCAGAATATCAATTTGTTCCTGCCCGCCACCACCGGCACCGCCGCCGATTGATTCTTCGAAATCTCCAAGTGATTCTTCAAACTGCTCATCAAGGCCACCGCCGCCTTCGCCACCCATTTCCCCTGAAGGCCATGGCAATTGTTCACCTGCTGACATACCACCGCCTGATGATCCGCCGCCCTGCGACCCGCCACCCTCGGACCCGCCACCTTCGGAACCACCTTCGGAACCACCACCCTGTGATCCGCCTCCCTGGGAACCACCTTGTGAGCCGCCTTGCGATCCACCCTGCGATCCGCCTTGCGAACCGCCCTGCGATCCGCCTTGTGAACCCTCTGACCCCTCTGATCCCTGGCTGCCTTCAGATCCCTGGGACTGCCCCTGAGATCCTTGTGAGCTCGAACTGGAGCTGGAGGGACTGCCGGATTGTTTCTGGGGCATGGAACAGGACGCAAGTAATAGCAGCGTCAGAGCAAGGAAAATCAGCCTTGTGAAGTTCATGATGTCCTCTCCTCTGTCCCCGGCTCCTCTTCCGGATCCAATTGAATTGTGTGTTGCCAGATAAAGCCCTCGGTGGTGACCGCTTTGCCACCCCTGAGGCTGGGCCGAAATGGCGTGTCCTGGACCGTCCTCCGGATTTCAGTTTTATGCTTGTCCGTCATTCCTTCCGGGGGATTCAGAATCTCGACATACCGGACATCACCGATGCGGGTTACGGTCATCGAAATGTCAATGTTGGTTGACCCGTCTTCCATGGGCATACCTTCAACAGAAGCATCTGACACATCGGTGAATTCCATGGGTTTAGGCTGGCCAAGATACTCGTCTGCAAGTTCGGCATATTCCGGGCTGGCTGCCAGGACCTGGTAGGCCTCCTCGTACAGCACTCTGGCAGCACGGTATTTCTCGAAATACAGGCTCCAGTCTGCCAGGTCGGCCAGGGCTTCAGCATGGTCAAGTGGGGTCTTGGTCTCGTCGTTTTTGACCAGTTCAAGATACGCCCTGAAGGCATCACGGCCTTCCTTGTAATGTTCTCGCATTGACAGATCGTCATAACCCGGTGTAATTCGATAAGGAACGTCACTGGCGACCACAACACGAGGGTCAATCCAGTCATCCTCGGAAATGGCAAAGCGCATGGCTTCAAAATGTGACTCAGCCAGTCGACGATAGGATGTTGCAGCTTCTTCGACACTCAAACCATTGGTGAGCTCATGAATATCAACCATGGCTTCGGAGATGTCGATAAACTTCAGGTAATCCTTGTAATCTGATTCGTCTACATCAAGCGGCCTTGCTGTGTGATACCACTCGTATATCCGGTTATACACGGGATAAAGTTCAGAACTCCCTTCACCGAAATATTGTTCGTTGATGAATCGAATATTTCCGATGATTTTGTCGGCCTGTTTTGGCTCATCCAAAATCGTTTCAATATTGGCAATCAGGTACAAAAGGTTGGTTTGTTCCGGGCTGTTTGGTCCTGAATTGACTCGAACCACCATGACGCCACGGTGATAGGCATCCCGGGCATCTTCAAATTCACCATCTTTCATGAAGACTTCACCCAGGCCCATATACAAATCTGATAGTTCAGTTGCATACGGACCGTAATCCTCTTCCAATCGATCTATGGCATCAAGGTAGGGCGTGCGGGGGTCCTGTGGCACAACAAAGGTGGCATTTCCGTCTTCATCGTATTGCAGGTAAGGGTTATCAGTTTCACCCGGATCAACCAGTTCGTCTTCCGTCTCACTTGCCAGCGCGGCAGCGCAGGAGAATACACAGGCGAAGAAAATCGCCAGGCGCCAGTGACACTGCCCTGGTGTCGCTTTTTCGCGTTCGATGGTCGCGTTTTTCTGTTCTCTGATCACGGACTCCCGACCGTTACAACACTGCCCATAGCTTACACCCGATGCCACCTGATTTGTTAATCAGGAATGATGAACAACAAGCAAAACGAGATAGCCTGAAAGGAGTGCACAAAACCTAACCTCAGGCAACAACTCCCGATATACAGTTGACCCGGAAACTGATCGAAAACTTGCGCATCTATATTATGTGAATGAAATGACCCTTCAGGACGAAATCGTTATTGACTGCCCTTACTGCGGTGAATCGCTCTGGATCCTGGTTGATCCTTCGATTGAATTTCAGGAATACGTTGAAGACTGCCAGGTTTGTTGCCAGCCGATCGAGATCGTCGCAGTGTGCGAACCCGGGCTTTCGCCTGCCGTGAAGGCACGCCACCAGGACGAAGTCTGAACAAGTGGTTGATTCATGGCCATTTGAAGACCGGTATCCGGGCTTGCGGTCAGCTGCTTTCGACTGGCTCGGATTCTTCGATCTGCTCAAGCAGATTGATGGCGACTCCAACAAAGTCGGTATCAGTGATAATCCCCACCAGTTTTCCATCATCAACCACCGGAAGACACCCGATTTTATGCCGCTCAAGAAAAAGTGCTGCTTGCCTGAGGCTGGCACCTGGCTTGACGGTCGCTATTTCTGTGACCATGACATCTCCCACAGGTATTTCAGATGCCCGAATCTTTTCGTCGGGATTTCTCAAGAGAGAATCTGTAGCGGCGAGCACATCTGAACTGGTCAGGAGTCCAACAACCCCCCCCTGCTCATCAATAACGGGCAGGTGACGTATACGGTTTTCACGCATCAGTGTCCTGGCAGAGTCGAGGTTGGCAGTGACTGGTACGGTAATCAGGTCGGTGGTCATGATGACCTGCAGATCAAACATGGACGGCTCCTTGCCAAAAAATCTGGCGATCAAAAAAAACAAAGCGATAGTGAATCTGTTATTCCTTTGCACCAAAGGCCAGATCACCAGCATCCCCAAGACCAGGAACGATATAGGCTCGCTGGTTGAGATCCGGGTCAACATCGGCCAACCACAAGGATGTGTTCTTTGGCAGAGATCTTTGAGCAAAACGAACTCCGGCTTCACTGGCAATCACAGCTGCGACATGAGTATGGGCCGGTGTTCCCCTGGCAAGTAGTGCCTTGTAAGCCAGCACCATCGATGACCCGGTCGCAAGCATCGGGTCACAAAGAATTACCGTCCTGCCCTCAACGGAGGGGCTGGAAAGATACTCAATCTCAACTTCAAACTCGTCCGCACCGCCCTCGTGCTTTCTGTAAGCCGAAATGAAGGCATTATCTGCGTGGTCAAAGTAATTTAAAAAACCCTGGTGGAAGGGCAGCCCTGCCCTGAGAATTGAAGCAATCACGGGTTGCTCTTTCAGAACTGAAACCTTTGCCGTTCCCAGCGAAGTGCTCACATCACGGTCAGAATATGGCAGTTCTTTACTGATTTCGTAGGCAATGATCTCGCCGGTACGTTCGATGTTTCTGCGAAACCGCATTCGGTCCTGCTGAACCTCACGATCCCGGATTTCGGCCAGGATCTGGCTCAGAAGCGATGGTTTTTCACTTAGTCGATGAACGTGAGTCTTCATATCTCAATGATAGGTCCAAAACAGGGCTGCCGCGTCTGGTCTCAAGAATCCTGAACGACAACCTCTTTGCATACTCGCTTGAGTCGCTGTCCTGTTTGATTGGTCCGGACTGTTTCACAAACGCGCTTGGTTTTCGGGCCACTGTTTCCATCTTCGTTTGCAGCCTGATCTGAATCTTTGGTCTGGCTTGATGAGCAAGCGGCCATTAACGTGGCCAGGATCGTAATGACTAACAGGTTTTTCATGGGACAATTTTCCTCGTTTCACAAAAGAAAACGGACCGATAAAAGCAGGTCCGCAGGGGTTATAAAATTAATACTCGCGAAATAATATAAGCATTAATCAGGAAACGAGCAACCATCCCCGGCCTGGGATCAAACAAGCATCTGCTCCTCGAGAAGGGCAGCAGCCTCAGATCCAACCAGTGTAGTGACCAGTGAAAGCGAAAACTCCATGGCCGTGCCAGGCCCACGACTGGTCGTGATATTGCATTCGGTTACAACCCTGTCGCTTGAAAATATGGTCGAGTCACCAAACCGATCTTCAAACCCCGGATAACAGGTAGCGGTATGATCATCCAGGACACTGGTGGACGCCAACACTACTGCGGGTGCTGCACAGATTGCAGCAATATGCCTGCCTGCTGCATGCATTTTTTCGAGATAACCCTTCAAAGCTTTTGAATTTGCGAGATTATCTGCTCCTGGAAGACCTCCCGGCAGCACAACAGCATCAACCAGGTCAACGATATCTTCAATGTCTGTATCGGCTTGTACTGTTATCCCATGGGCGCCGGTTATGCTGAGGCCATCCACACCAGCGACCACGACTTCCACTTCTGCTCGCCGCAGGACATCAATGGATGTTATGGCCTCGATCTCCTCGAAACCTTCGGCCAGAACGATCAAAACTTTTTTATTCATAACGGGCAAATATTATCAGTAACTTCCAGGGCAAAATTGATGTCGGGCAATTTTAGTGCGAATAGCACCCACTGGTTACAAACGGTATTTCGCACTTCTAAAACGGAACAGGCCGCTCCCCAAACGGGGAACGGCCGTGTTATTCATCCAAAACAGCCCTTCAGGCTAAGGCTTCAGGTTACTAAGCGGAATCCGTTTCCGGCTCTTCATTCCTCGACCGTGGCCCCTTGCCGAACCAACCCAACACCCTGTCACGTCCATTTGCGGTTGTGCGACCAATGTCGACACCGACGGTGTACATTGCCGGAACCAGGAACAGGGTGACAAAAAACGCAAGCGCTACACCGAATGCCAGCGATATCACCACTGGTTTAAGAAAAGCGGCCTGAATAGAGCGCTCCAGCATCATCGGCGTCAGACCAACAATAGTGGTGACCGTGGTCAGCAGGATCGGCCTGAACCTTTCAACGCCGGCATTGACCACTGCCTGGTAGGGATCCTGTCCCTTGTTCCTTAGTCGATTGCAGTAATCCATAAGGACCAGGTTGTCATTGACGACCACCCCCGCGGCCGCTGCAATACCAAAGTAGCTGAATATGGCCATGGTCTCATTCATTGCCAGATGGCCAAGGATGGCGCCCACGAATGCAAATGGAATCGCAACCATAATCAGAATGGGTTGCGAGTAGCTCTTGAACGCAACCGCGAGCATCGCGTACATGGCAAACAACGCAATCATGTACTTTCCGGTGACTTCCTTGATAAAGCGCTTCTCGCCTTCAGCCTGGCCGACCGAGCCTCGGGAAATCCCCGGGTAACGTTGTTCCCACTCGGGGAAAAAGTTTTCCTCCAGGTCATCCATGATGTCATCACGAACATTTTCCTTCAGATCCGCACTGACCCTGGCAGCACGATTTCCGTTCCAGCGCTGGATTCGCTTGATCCCGGGTGTATATTCCAGGTCAGCCACTGAAAGCAGCGGTACCGCACGTCCATCGGGCATACGAACCCGGAAGTCTTTAAGACTCTCAATAGAACGGCGCGATTCGGTCGGGTAACGAACCTTGACCTTAACGTCCTGCCCACTTCTGGGCAAACGTTGAACTTCTTCGCCAAAATACGCCTGGCGCACCTGCCGATTCACTTCAGCAAGCGTCAAACCGAGCTTGGTTGTGCCTGGCTTCATGGTCAGGCGAATCTCATCGGATGCGCCTTCAAGATTGTTACGAACGTCGTACATCGCCTCGTAGGTTCGAAGCTGGTTTTCCAGGTCCTGTGTTGCAGTTCGCAATACCTCCAGATCCGGGTGACGAATAGATAATTCGAAATCAGGATCGTTATTGTTGAAGGTGTAATTGACCGAAACTTCCTTGGCGTCAGGAACGTCCCCCATCAATTCACGCAATCGGATGGCGGCATCTTTTGCCGACATGTCTCGCACCTCTGGTGGTGCCAGTTTAACGATCGCAATAACACTGTCGCGACGAGAACGCGTATACCAGTTTTCAATCAGTTCTCCCTGGCCATCGGTACGCTGATTGACCTCATCCTCGAGTGCAAGCTGCGCCTCCTGCAATTGTGCAAGTACTTCCAGGGCTCTGCTGTAAGGAGCGCCCTCAGGCATCACAACATTGATATACATCTGGTCGGATTCGATCTCCGGCATGAAGCTCTTCTTGATGTATCCGCTGCCAAACAATGTAAATCCAAGAATGGTGACAAAAATGAATAAAGCGAGCGTCATGTAACGGTGGTTAACCGCGGCCCTGGCAAAGCCTCGATAGCGCATATGAGCAAACTTGGTAATCCCGTTTGCGATTTTCATCTGGAAGTGACCGAAACGTCCGACCTTGTCGTAGTTTCGCGGCTTCATCTTGGACAAATGCGCCGGCAGAATGAAAAGGGATTCGACCAGGGAAAACGCAAGAGCCAGGATCACTACCCAGGTGATGTGGCGGGTAAATTCGCTGGTTGAGTTGTCCAGGAAGATCCAGGGCAGGAAAGCAATGATGGTTGTAATTACGCCAAAGACAACCGGCTTGGCAACCAGCATGGTTCCCTCAACCGCCGCCTTGACTGTGTCGTTGGTGTCATGCCCCTTTGTATGAATACCCTCACCCACGACGATCGCATCGTCTACAACGATTCCGAGCACCAGCAGGAACGCGAAAGTGGAAAGCATATTCAGGGAAACGCCCACCGTACCCAGGAACACGAATGCACCCGCGTAAGCTGTTGCGATACCCACGGCAACCCAGAATGCGACAATGGGACGCAGGGTCAGCAAAAGGACGAACATCACCAGCAACAGGCCCATGAACGCTGATTTTCCAATGGTCTGCATACGACCATTGAATTCATCGGCACCGTCATTCCAGAGCGTTAGCTTTGCGCCTGCTGGCAGGGTGGCCTGGCGGCTCTCAATCCACGCTTTCGTGGACTCGGAAGCAGTCACGATGTCCATGATCTCGGTGGTCTGAAACTGCAATAACACCGCCGGCTCGCCGTTCATGGTGGCAAGGATTGGCTCGTCTTCGAATCCGTCAACGACAGTCGCAACATCACCAACGCGAATCGTGCCGCCGTCTGGCGTCTGACGAACAATAATGTTTGAGAATTCAGCCTCGGTGTCCGCCTGGTTTCGAACCTTCAACTGGTAGGCACCCACCTCCGTACGTACCGTCCCGGATGACTGGTTAATTGAATTCGCGCGAATGGCTTCGGCCAGTTCAGAGAAGCTCATGTTGTAGCGCCTGAGGGCCTCTTCGCTGACTTCAATTGTGACTTCTTCGGAACGAACGCCAAACAGTTCCACGATTGAAACGGCTGGCAATTGCGCGGCTTCACGTCTTAATTGTTCAGCCAGGCGCTTGAGTTCCCGTTCACCCAGGTCACCATGGACTGCGACCCGCATAAATTCATTGCGGTTGACCCACTGGACCACGCGGGGTTCTTCGATATCCCTGGGCAGCGTGGTGATGCCGTCCATTCGGACTTTCACTTCATTCATGAAGCTGGGGAAATCGACCGAGGAACTGGCTAGCACACTGATCTCGGCAAAACTTTCACCTGCCGTCGAACGAATCCACTCAATAGAATCCATATCGCGCATCGATTCTTCGATACGCGCCACGATCTGGTCTTCAACTTCCTGCGGCGTTGCCCCCGGCCAGGCAATATTGATTTGCAGCCCCGGAAACCGCACCTGCGGATCCATTTCGCGCTCCAGACCCATGAAGCCGATGATTCCGGCAACGAAAATACCAATCATGGCGAGATTGGC
Organism: Lysobacterales bacterium; assembly: GCA_035267185.1. Taxonomy (GTDB): domain Bacteria; phylum Pseudomonadota; class Gammaproteobacteria; order Xanthomonadales; family SZUA-36; genus JAUIBE01. The sequence continues at coordinate 16,096 of DATFLY010000092.1, forward strand.
TGCAACCGTGTTACGTGCCCACCATTCGATTAATTTATGCATAGCAAATGCCCGTTGTTTTGCGCTGAACGATTCTGATTACTGGCTTGACGCCAGTGTTTCTTCTTTCCTGACAGCCTGAACCTGCATGCCATCAACCGCCGCGGGAATGGTTGAAGTGACAACCTGCTCACCGGCTTCTACACCACCCGCGAGAACAACCCGCTCCTCCGAAGTAGACAAAACATCCACCTTGCGGATTTCAAGACGCTCTTCATCGTTAATGACATAGACTTCGTCATCTTTGCGCAGGGCCAAACGCGGAATCGTGAAGGCCTGCTGCACTGCACTTCCGTCGATCTCAGCAGTAACAAAAAGGCCAACAGCCAGAGGCATAGTGGAACCGTTGGTGATGCTGTACGGATCTTCTACCTCCGCAAATGCGTAAATCAGCCGTGTTTCCCGGTCAACTGCCGCCTGTGTGCGGACAATACGTCCTTTCCAGTTGTAGTCACGCTGTCCAACACTGGCTCTGAGGGTTACGGCCGGCGCGCTTTCACGGCTTTCGGCCACAAATCCCAACGGCAGGCCAAGCTCAAACAGTTGCGTATCTGTCAAAGGCAGGCGAATCTCAATGGTGTCAGTGGAAAAGACCGTACCCAGAGATTCTCCGGGCGTCACGTACTGACCGAGTCCGACGTCCTTGACGCGAACACGTCCCTGGAAAGGCACCTTGATGTTGGTGCGTGCAAGGTTGACCCGTGCTTCGGCCAGTTGTGCTTCAGCAGACAAAATCATGGCCCGGGCTTCTTCAACCTGGGGCTCATTCAATGCGAAAGGAGTTGGTGTCTTGTCTGATTTCTTGACCTTCCATTCATCACGCTTGATTTCGGCATTCGCTAATTCCCGCTCGAGAATGGTCTTCGCAGCAGCGACCTGCGCTTCAGCTCGTGTGACTGCGAATTTATAGTCGGTATCGTCAATCTTGATCAGGGTGGTGTTCGGATTAAACTCAGCGCCTTCTGCGAATTCACTGGCCACGTGCACAACGCGCCCGGCAACCTGAGAGACAAGTTCAATCTCCGTCTTGGGGCGAACTTCACCCTGGGTTTCGACATGGAGCAAAACTGATTCAGACTTGACGTCCTCTACGTAAAGTGAAACCAGTCTAAGCTCATCTTCCTTCTTATCCGGAGGTGGCTTGGAAGCTGTCAGGCCCATCGCTACCACGACCGCCGCTACGACTACGAGCAGGGGTGCTGCAAATTTCAGAAACTTTTTCACTGTGTGTCCTCTTTTCCGCGACCGGTAAATTATTTGTTATGAGATAGGTGTTTGGATGTCCTATCACACTATTAGACGTTGATCGGCGGGATTAGGTTACTCACTGTCAACGATTTGAACATGGCCCAAAAGTCAGTGGTGCGATTAAAAGAGAGAAAAACGGGTCTGGTAGCTGAAAGATGCGGAACCAATTGATAAATAATGGTTTAAAAAGGAAAAACAAACTAATGCCCCATGCCGGCGCTGATTCACTGAACTAGAATTGCCGGCCTGATCACCTGGCAGGATTGCATTTTTTCACCTGAAAGAGCAAGTAACATTCAGCATATGAACATAAAACAAAGGTACAGAATATGAAGAACCTCATCGCTCTATTGGCGCTGGCCGCACTGATCGCGGCTTGTAAACCGACTGTGGAAGTTGAAACAGTCGAAACCGTCGAAACGAACAGCACCGAACCTGCGGACAAGGTGGCTGAAGCAACGACTGAAGAACTGAACTCGGGTGTGCTCACAGATTACATCGATCGCAATGTTCGCCCCGGCGATGATTTCAATCTCTATGTGAATGGCGCCTGGATGGCAGATGCCGAAATACCTGCTGACCGGGCCAGCAATTCAGTCGGCCTTGAGGTCCATGAAAGAGCAACGGAAGATGTTCGGGTCATTATCGAGGAATCGGCCGAGGGCGACTTTCCCGAAGGCAGCGATGAACAGAAAGTTGGCGATCTGTATGCCTCATATCTCGATATGGAAACCAGGAACAACCTTGGTGCTTCTCCCCTGGAGAGGGATTTCGAGCAGATTGATGCACTGGAGAATTACACTGATCTCGCGGTTTACTGGGCGGAAGTCAACAAGTACGGGGTGAGCCTGCCTTTTACGCTTCAACAATATGCTGATTTTAAAGATCCCAACACTTACATGATGTATACCTGGCAGGGCGGTCTCGGCCTCCCGGATCGCGAGTATTACTTTGATGACAGCGAGCGCGGTTTGGAAATTCGCGAAAAATATATCGCTCATATCGAAAGCATGCTTGACCTGGCGGGTATCGAAGATAGTGGAGAGGCTGCCGCAATGATCCTGGCGCTGGAAACACGCATCGCCGGCGAACACATGTTCAAGGAAGATCTCAGGGACAGAACGGCGCTGTACAACAAAATCCCGCTTGATGAACTCACAGACGTCATGCCTGACTTCGCCTGGCAGGAATATCTGGATGTTGCCGGCATCAGCCACATTGATGGCCTGGTCGTCACACAGCTTGATTACACGAAAGCGCTGAACGAGATACTGACCAGCACTTCAATGGATGACTGGAAAACCTACCTGAAGTGGGCTGTGATCAATTCTTCCGCCGCTGTACTCAGCGAGGAACTCGACAAGCAGAATTTCGAATTCTATGGCAGGACTCTAAACGGGATTGAGCAACAACTGCCCATGTGGAAACGGGCGGTGGCGCGAATCAACGGGAACCTTGGGGAAGTGGTCGGCAAGGTTTATGTCAGCCAGCATTTTCCTCCCGAGGCCAAAGAGCGCATGGAAGAACTCGTACAAAACCTGATACTTGCATACGAGCAAAGCATCAAGGAACTCGACTGGATGGGCGAAGAAACACGCGCCCAGGCCCTGGACAAACTTTCCAAGTTTACGCCGAAAATCGGCTATCCCGATGAATGGGAGGATTACGGTTCACTGGTAATCTATGAAGACGACCTTTTTGGCAATCTTCGTCGTTCTTCGCTGGTCAACTACGATAAGGACATTGCGCGTCAGGGTGATCCTGTAGATCGCGGGGAGTGGGCCATGACCCCTCAGACGGTCAACGCCTACTACAATCCACCACTAAACGAGATCGTGTTCCCGGCAGCCATTTTACAGCCACCCTACTTTGACCTCAGCGCAGAGGATGCAGTGAACTACGGCGCCATCGGTGCGGTGATCGGCCATGAGATTGGCCATGGTTTTGATGATTCCGGCAGCGCCTTTGACGGAGACGGAGTATTGCGTAACTGGTGGACGGATGAAGACCGCGCCGAATTCGAACGGCGAACCGCCAGGCTGGTTGATCAATACGCTTCGTTCCAACCGTTTGAGGATCTTTCCGTGAACGGAGAGTTTACGCTGGGTGAGAACATTGGCGACCTGGGCGGGCTGGCAATTGCCCTTCAGGCTTACAAACTCTCACTGGATGGGAAAGAGGCGCCCGTGATTGACGGATTTACCGGCGTTCAGCGCGTCTTCCTGGGTTACGCTCAGGGCTGGCGCGGCATCATGCGTGATGAAGCTTTGCGCGAGAGAATCAATTCTGATCCCCATGCCCCCTGGCAGTACAGGGTGAACGGCGTGGTCCGTAATATTCCGGAATGGTACGAGGCTTTTAACGTAACCGAAGAAGATGATCTTTATCTTGCGCCTGAAGAGCGGGTAAAAATCTGGTAGTTAAGTCTGCTGGCTATAGAGGGAAGCAGCCTCAGACCGATTTCATCGGAATTGAGGCTGCTTCTCCTTTTGCCATTAATTTCGATACTTTGTCACGAAATTCAGGTGGCCCGTATCCGAAACGCTTAAGACCATTGAAACGGCCGTTCGCATCACGGCTTCGTTGGTAAAAAACCAGTGGGCGGCGATGTTGTTCAGCATAGCTCTTGAGCCAATCCAGTGACTTTTCCGGGATTGACGCGCCCACCGGCACCGCCGAGATGACCGTCTGTTCGTTCCATTTCATCGAAAGCAGCACGATGACGCCACTGGCATCCGGTCGCATCCATTCCGGTAATGGACTGTCCTTAACCAGCCAGGAGCAGATGAATGTCCTGCATGGCACTTCCGGCCTGTCCTCGTAAACAGCACAACCACTTTTTGATGAATGTGGACAACCCTGCCCCGCCCTCAAAACATTGCCTAGAACCTCAGCGCTCAGCCAACCCTGGCAACAGGCATCGCATGGCATGCATTGACGGGACGAATTTGTCATTATCCTCGATAGTCCCTGGTGCTAATTTGCGACCGGCAAGACCAGTCGACTCGGCGTTTCCGGTCCAATATGAAGCTTCACCTTCGCGATTCTCGCATCATCCGCAGTTTCCATGGCCACAATGCCACCCGAATTATAGTTACGCTGGTTGGCGACCATGTTTGACGGTCGGATAAACAACCGCAGGCGACTTCCCCTGGCGATCATTCTGGAGAAAAAGTAAAAACGCTCAAAAACGAAGTGTTCAATTATCCCGGGTTGCATCAGTTTCTCTTCGGATAAAGAATGACGATACCTGGCCCGCTGGGTTTCTCCGCTCAGGGCAATGCTTGTTCCATCAGGTAGAACCTCGTAAAGCGTCACATTGATGTCTGTGTCCGGAACATCCATCTCAAACCAGGCTTCGAACCGAAGGTAACCTGATATTTCCGTTTCTTTATCGAATGGTAACGAATGATAAATCAGGCCATCACCATTGATTGTCAGGACTTCCTGCTGATCGGTGATGTAATCATCACTCGGTTCTATTTCTGCTTTGGTAGTGTCCAGAGGGTCATAAATATACTGGTCGATATCTGCCACACCAGCCGCGGAAGAACTCAGCGTGCCTGACTCATACATATTTTGCGCCCCGGAATCAGACTGCAAATGCAACACCATCTCTCCATTGGAGATTGCGTCAAGGGACTGCGCACCTTTCCACAGGTTTGCACCGGCCACAAAGTAAGTCACCTGGTCGAGCAGGAATTCCGGTCGGTCACCGTTCTCCATCGTCCAGCGATACCAGTCGCGATCGAGCGCAAAGGCATCAAACATCATGGCATCACCAAATTGAACACCCCCAAACTCCTGCCTTGGCATCCGGGTTCCACTGTGATCCCAGGGCCCCAGAACCAGGTAGTGATTCGCCTTCGCCTTGCTGCTCCCATATTCCATGTGACGCTGGTAATACTCCATGGCTCCCGGCTGGTCGCCATCGTAATAGCCGGTGATGGTCAGAATGGGAAGATCGATTTGCTCGAATTCTTCCTGCGAGGGCACACGCGCGGCCCAGTAGTCATCATGCAAAGGATGGGATGTCCACTCATCGAAATGCGGGTTGCTGTACCCCACCAGCTCATCAAGATCTGAAAATGCCATGCCGGAAGTATGATATTCGCGGTATTTGCGATTCCAGAAATCGTCATCCCCAAAGATCCGGTTTTGCGGTGTTGCGCCGGCTGTCAGGGTCAGCCACCGTAAGATGTACGGATATTGAACGTTGTAGTTCATCGGGAAATCCATCCCGTTAAACGGCGAGGCAATCGGAACAATGGTGGTGAGGTGCTCCGGAAAATATCGAGCGGTCACCCATTGGTTATAACCACCATAAGAACCGCCACGCATACCGATTTTTCCGTTGGACCATGATTGTTGGGCAACCCACTCAACGATGTCTCTTCCGTCAAGACCGTCCTCAATACCAAGGGGGCGAAACTCTCCTTCAGAGTTCCCGCGGCCGCGGGTATCAACAACCAGGAAGGCGAAACCGTGTCTTGCAAAGTAAAGTGCATCCGGATGATAACGATCGCTGATGTATGGCGTGATTGTCACAATCGTGCTCAACGCCGTGTCCTCATGGTTATCAGGCCGGTAAAGCGTGGCATTCAGAATGGTCCCGCCTTCAACAGGGATTTCCAATCCCCATTTAAGGTCCACATCAGTTTCCATGCGCCCGGGATCTTCTTGCGCACCCACACCAGGCGAGAGCAGGACTGATACCAGCATCAGCGTCGGAGCGTATTTCACAAAAATTCCGGTAATCGTTCGGGGCTGTTTTTTCATGTCGGTGATTGGGCCTTTTTATACCTGCTTTGTCAGGCTGATGATTCCGGCTGCTTCCAGCCCGCTTAATATTCCATCAAACTTCCTTGCCAGGATTTGTTCGTTCAGGTCGGCGCTGGATTGAACACGCGCATACAATTCACTGGCATCTGAACAGGCGTTCATTTCCCGCCAAATCAAGCTCCCCAGTTCATCCAGCCCGAAATACGCCAATGAGCTGGTGTCCAAAAGCAACGTTTCACCCAGCAACACTTCCTGTGAGATCACATTTTCGGATATCTGAATATCAAAATCGTGTGTATTCAAAATTAATCCCTGAATCATAGAAGATGCTCAGCATAGCGTTGCCGGATAGAATTGCCAGCATGATTCTTTCTACTGATCAAATTCAGCAGTCAGCACATCACTATCGTCTCAATGGCTGCCTGGTTATGGAAGACAGCTTTGATCCGGATGGTGTGCGTGCCATGCAAAGCGACTTTTTCGAGAACTATGCTTCCAAAGACCGCGAGGTGGTTGAAAAAACCTGTCTCAAGGTGGGCGTTGAACGATACATGTTCAGCGTGAAGCTCAGGAAACCATGGCTGGATCCACGCATTTATGCAGCACCAATGGTGCTTCCGATCGTTCAGGAACTATTAGGCAAGGACTGCATCCTTCAAAGTGTTGGTGTGGTTTGCGCCTACCCGGGCGCGGAGATGCAACATGTTCACCGCGATCATCCGCCACTTTTTGCCGAAGCTGGCGGCCTGAATGCATTTTTCCCGCCCTACGCGCTGCATGTCGTCATTCCACTGATCGACCTTGATGATGAAACCGGCACCACCGCATTGTGGGAAGGCTCCCACAGAATCAAATCGGCTCAACAGGAAGCCCGGTGGTCAGAGAAAGAGCTCAGGCAATTAAAGGGCGCCATTTTGCCAAAACCAAAAATCGGGGACTGCTATTTCATGGACTATCGTCTCCGCCATACGGGAACACCGAATCGTTCCGACCGGCCACGCCCGATCCTGTACCTGGTTTACAGCCGCCGCTGGTTCCTGGACCGGAGAAACTTTGACCTGCAGGTTCCCCTGGACATCACGCCAGAGGACTATGGCGCCATTCCGCAGGAACATCGTTCGCTTTTTGAGCTGGTCCGACCAAGGGATCAAGCCTGATAGGTTGTCAGGCACCCTGTTCCTGAAAACTAACCGGCCTTTTGGCCATCAATGACTTGCTTGTGTTCAAGGCCCTCCAGGAAAACAGTCTGGGTCGGATAGGCGAACTCGATTCCTTCGTTCTCAAAAGCTTCATGCACCTTCAGGTTAATCGCCTGTTGAATATCCATGTACAGGGCATAGTCCGGGTCTGTAACGTAGTACACCGTTTCGAAATCAAGGGAAAAATCCCCGTAATTCTTGAAGTGCGACCGATCGAAACGAACTTTCTCCTGGCCGGCTACAGCTTGCTCGATCATGGACGGAATCTTCTCAAGGAGCTTTCTGGGTGTCTGGTAAGTGACGCCGATGTTGAACAGTATCCGGCGCTCAAACATTCGCCCATAGTTTCGCAGACGACTCTGCAGCAGGTCGCTGTTTGACATCACCAGCTGCTCTCCGGAGAGACTTCTCAACCGCGTGGTTTTAAGGCCAACTGCCTCGACGCTTCCAATGTAGTCATCGACGATCAGGAAATCGCCCACCACGAACGGTTTATCCAGGACGATTGAAAGTGATGCAAACAGGTCACCCAGAATCTTTTGGATTGCGAGTGCCACTGCAACACCGCCAATTCCGAGACCCGCAATCAGTGCTGTGATGTCAAATCCGATATTGTCCAGAACCAGCAACAACACCACCGACCACAGAATGATGCGCCCCACCCAACTGGCGACACTCAGGGTCGCGACACTTGCCGGATCCTCTTCCCTTCTGCGCTTGATGGCGTGCTGGAGCCAGAATTTGAGCAAATTGCTGGCCCACAGACCAGCCTGAATGGTCAATGTGATCATCGCGACCGAGCCCATGACGTTTCGAACACTGTCGGGAAGGCCCAATGACAGACTCCCCAGGGCAAGCGCAAATACCACGAGTGCAAAATTGGTGGTCTTTCCCATGGTATCGACGACCGCATCATCCCAGGGCGTCGCCGTTTGCGCTGCGACCGTCTGAATGCGTGATCGCAGAATTGATTTGATCACAAAGAAGGCGACCATGAGCAGCGCTGCAATAGCCAGCGCCGTCAACCAGTCTTTTCCGCTGTTTTCCAGGATCTGACGTCCCAGCAGCTGTTCAATGGTGTCCATATTAAATTTGATGTCCCTCTGATTCAGCCCACCGCTTAAGCATTGCAGCCTGTCTCACTGACCTTTCGCCTCTAAACGTGGCTGTATTAAATAACAGGTAACCACTTCCTAGGATACGGGAGTCAGAGCATGAATCAAAAAACTGTAATCAACCTCATTTTGTCAACACTCATACTGGCACCGTGGAGCGGTTTGGCCACCGCTGATGCGCCCCTTTTCAGTGATCGAAACCCCGAAGCGCCTGAAGGCGTCGACCAGTACGGACAGCTGGCTGGCACCTGGAAGTGCACTCCCGCTTCCCGTCAACCAGATGGAAGCATGCTGGAATCCGATTTTCGGCCAACCTGGATTTGGACTTATGTTTTAAACGGGGCAGCAATCCAGGATATCTGGATACCGGATCCTGCCGCACCTGCCGGTGGTGGCGGAATGGGCACAAATTTGCGTGTTTATGATGCAGAGCAGGATGCCTGGGAAATGGTCTGGACCACAGAGTCGCTCGGCGGGTTCCAGAAGTTCAGCGCAAAGATGACCGACGGAAACATGGTGATGAATGGTGATTTACCCGCAGGTGCGTTTCCGGCACACATGGCCCGAATTACTTTTCATAACATTCAGCCGGATCATTTCGACTGGAAGTATGAGGCTTCCGCTCCCGGCGATGGCCAGAACTGGCAGCTTCAGTCAACACTGACATGTGAACGGAAAATTTAGGTACGCCTGACGAAACCAGAGGCAAAATCCCCTGTCAGACAGATCACAGAAGTAACACATCGCGGTGTATGCTATACATGAGCCGCGCGGTCTTATGTACGTGACTAATCTAATCTGCAAAAAGCCCCATAGACAAAGCTTTGTCCGGCCGGAAAGCTTTTCGATTTGTTGTGGCCTTGCGGTTTTTCTGCTGTTGAACAGCCTGCCGCTGTCAGCACAGAGCCCTTCTTTACAGGACCGCGACAACCAGATTGACACCTACCTGACTGCCATCGAAGAAGCAGAAACCCAGAACGGACCCTATGCACTTGAACTGGTCGACCTGTACTACGGATACGGCCAGGCCCTGGTGGAAAACGGCGATCTCGAACCTGCTCTCGATGCATTCCAGCAGACCGCCATGATTTCTCGGGTCAATCACGGCCCAAACAGCCTCGATCAAACCAACTACCTCTACAGCGTGGCGAAAGTCGAATCAATGCTGGGTAACCTCGAGCCTTCCATAGAAGTGCTTGAATACATCTACCAGGTGAACGCCAGGGCTTTTGGTGAACGTGACCCGGCGATGTTGCCGGTTGTCGAGCAGATCTTCGACTGGTACGAGGAGGAAAAACCACTGGCCGCCATTGGATCACGTTCAACCGATTATCAGAATCAGAGCTTTCTGGCCGCACGAATCTCTGATCTGACTGCTTCTCAATACGGCCTGGGAAGCACTGAAGCTGCGTTCAGTTACAGAAGGCAGGGCCAGCTCCATTTTCGGTCTATTTTCTACATGTTTCGTACTGGCAATCCACCCATACCTGAACTGGTGATCAACGGGGGAGAATCCGGAAATGCCTGGGTAGTGGAACGCTCCATATCCAACCACTTCAGGGCAGGAGCGCAAGCGTTCGAAAATGCAGTGGAGGCCTGGAGACAAAACCCGGAAGCCACGTCGCTGGAGGTTGCAGAAGCCATAGCACAGCTGGGTGACTGGTACCTGGTCATGGAGCAGTTCAGGGCTGCGGCAAAACAGTACAAGCGTGCCTACCAGTTATTGGCGGGGGATGGGAGCAATCAGGCTCTTGCTGAAGAGTACTTTCAAACGCCTACCCCGCTACGTTTTCTTGGTAATAAAGATCCTTTTGTCAGGACTTTTGACCGGCCGGATACTGCCCAGGGGCTGGAAGTGCTGATGACCGTAACTCGCAACGGACGACTGACTCATGTTGAGCTCAGAAACATACCCAAAAATGAATCGCCGGAGGACATTCAAACTGTGAAACAACGCCTCGAAAGGACCCGCTTTCGTCCTGCGTTGCAAATGGGTGAGGTGATTCAAAAGGAAAACTATCTTTGGAAACCGCCTCCGATGGCGCCAAAAATCGCATCCAACGAGAAAGAATAACGCCGGGTGAGCTGATCACTAATCCAGGCCCAGTCGCCTTTTTCGCTGAGCCTGCCTGATTGCGTCGGTAATCGTGGTGCTGAGATCAGCAATTCGGTCTCCCTCACCATCTGCCTGCAATGACCAGGTGGTTCCTGACCAGACCAGTTTTGCGGTATTTTCCTGGATCAGGAACGCACTGACTTCCACGAAGACCTGGTCATCTTCCGCGTATTCATAGTCCTTTGGCAATGATTGCTGGTAAAAATCCCTGAGGGTCGGATGCGCCTGGGTGATTTGTGCCTGCTCGTCAACGACCCCGGCCTGGCCAACTGCAACTTCTTCCACCACCAATACAAACATTGCTTTTTTTGCCCTGGCGAAATTCAGTACTTCATCACGGCTGCTGTCCTGGACATCGGGGATATCGGGGTGGCTTGGAAACCCCTTCAACTCTCGCAGGGCCAGGTCCGAAACCAGGCGATCTTCCAACTGGATCCGAAAATCCTCATCCCCTGAGTAAACCAGAACATAAGCCCCTTCCGTGTTGCGGTAATCGATCACCGTAACCTCGGTTTTTGGAGGAGATGAACAAGCGGCACAAAAAAATGCGATAACGATAGAAGTAAACGGGATTTGTTTCATGAGGCCAAGATTATCGTCCTGGAAAAGGGTTAACAAGCACGGATGCGTTTGCTGGAATCAGCGCAGGAAACTTTCTATTTGATGCGTTGGTCAAGCCAGCTCCTGAGGGTTTGGGTGACCAGTTCGGGCGCATCCTGTTGCACAAAATGATTGGCTTCCGGAACCGTCACAATGGTCAGGTCGGCATCGATCCAGTCCCAGGTGTTGTTGAGCCCGTCAGAATGAAGCGCGGTGTCTTTCAGACCATGAAACATCAGGGTGGAAATCGCTATGTTGGGCGACGGCGGTCCGGGCTCATAGTCCGGATTCCAGAGGTCCGGATAATTTTGTTTGTAAAAAGCCAGCATTCCGTCAAAACTTGAACGCTTGAATGCTTCCACATAGTGATTCCTTGCTTCTTCATCGCTGACCCAGAATGACAGGGTCCGGGGTGTCATCGGGTTACCGAAAAAGATTTCGGGATCGGATGGGCTTCCCGCGCGAAAAACTCGAGCATAATCGGCGCCTTTGAGCGCATCCGGGGTGCCGGACCAGGCCTGGGCAAGGCCGTTGGGATGCGGAAGATTCAGGAGCACAAGCGCATCAACCATTTTTGGCATGTAGAACGCGAAATTCCACGAAATCACCCCGCCCCAGTCGTGACCAACAATCACGGCAGAATCCTCTCCCAGGTGCCGGATCACCGCGGCGAGATCACCTATCAATAGTGACATATCGTAGGCTTCGATCCCTTCAGGCTGGTCGCTCTTGTTATAACCCCGCAAATCAACAGCCACGACCCTGTAGCCATCAGCCAGGCCTGCCATCTGGTGACGCCAGGTATACCAATAGTCAGGAAAGCCATGAATCATGACGACCAGCGGGCCTTCACCCAACTCGGCATAGTGGATCTTCACGCCATCGTGATCCGCATAACCATGCGTCACCTGTTCAAGAATGTCATTTGCGGAAACTGCTGCAATACCTGGGATCATGGCGAGTACAACCCATGTTCGAAAATAGGAATTCATGATTATGCTGTGGGAACGGGCACCAGGAAACCGCTAACGACCAACCGGCTGACCAGGGCAACCTTGACATCATCCGCCATGGCCCCGGGTATTTGATTCACCCTGAATTCCGGTGTATCGGCGACATAGCGAAGGGCCTCTTCAGCACCACGGTGGACCAACAATCGCTCGCCCGGCTGCCGGAAATCAACAATGTCACCGGCAGTCAGCACATGTGCCATTGCCAGAGGATGATGTCGTACCAGTGTGCCAGGATGAACCTGAGCTCCGGCATCTTCTGATTTCAGCTTGGGAAGGTCTTCAATCATTCGGGCCCGACGCCTTTCCAGCGCATCATTGATGAAATCATCTGACTGGCAACGCGCCAGCAAGACTTCCAGTGAACGTCTCAGCGCCCCGGCAGCATGCTGCCTGCCGACACCACGAGCAAAATCGTCTGCTCTTTTGGCGATGCCCGAACGAATACTGCGATCGGATTCGGAGATATAGTCAACCACCGCGCTCATGGTTTCGCGAATGGTCACTGGCAGCACGCCGATGGCCACGTGGATCGATTCAGTTGTGGAATCCACCGTATGTGGCGTGCCACGTGGCATGTAAATCACGTCTCCAGGCACCACATCCACCACATGATGCTTATCGAGTGGTGGAGCACCCTCACCCGCTACTTTCCAGATATTGGGCAGCGTTGGTGGCTCGGCTGAAATGAACCAACGCTTCTTACCTGTCAACTGAACAATAAACAGGTCGACTTCATCATGATGCACCGGGGCATTTGCACCGGCTTTGCTCCAGAAAATATTGGCGCTTGCGGGGTTTTCGAAAAGCGTTTCAATTGCCCGGCATAAATGAAACAGCCTGGGGGAAAGCCCTGTGGCCTCTGGAATCCGAACCGTGTAGTCAGTCTGGTGATATTCATGAACCAGGGCCAGGAATTCGCTTTGACTACCCACACGACGTGGGCGAGGTGGCGGCTGCTTTGCTGAACCGGAATGACAGGTCAGGTTAGGAGAAAACTCATCGAAGGCTTCAAGAATGGTCGCCTGCGGATCAGGGCCAATCAACTCCGCCCGATCTGACCGCCCGGGCGTTGCCTCATGCATCAGTCGCTTACCCACGATCTCACTGAAAAACTGATCGTAGTCTACCGGGTGGAGCAATTTTGCCAGGGTTTCGTGAGCCTGTTTGAACATAGTGTTTTAGTGTAAGCCTCTTCAATCTCGAATTAGATCACAGGACCCGACTGAACGGTCAGTTCTTGCGGTAACACGGTGCAGATAAGCCGTTATGGTGCCACGGCCGGTTGCAGTGGCCAGGCGATTGGCAGCAGGGCGGCTGTGATCAGGCCGACCAGGATGGTCAGAGGCAACCCCAGTTTCAGATAGTCCGAGAAGCGATACCCACCAGGGCCCATGATCAGAAGGTTCGCAGGATGTGACACCGGGCTGGCGAAACTTGCTGAAGCCGCAATCGCAACAGCCATCATTGCTGTCTGTGGATGTATTCCAAGGTCAGCAGAAGCGGTCATGACGATTGGTCCCATCAGTACAACCAGTGCCGCCGTCGGTACAAACAGCGTTGCCAGTGCGGTCATCGCATAGAAAGCGAAAATGATGGCGAATGGCCCGGAGCCGCTCATCAGGTTCATGACCGAGTTCGCCATGTAAGCGGCACCACCTGTGCTCTCCAGCGCAATACCAAGCGGAAGCATGCCGGCAATAAGGAATATGGAACGCCATTCAATCGCCTGGTATGCCTCCTCCATCGTGATGCATTTAAGCGTCACCATCAAAGCGCCACCAACCACCGCAGCCACGGATATGGGAAGCCAGCCAAGCAGGACCGAACCAACCACACCCACGAGAATAAAACCGGCAGCAGCTGCTTTATCCGTTTGTTCATTCCTGTGCCGCATCGGTGTCAGGACCAGGAAATCTGACTCGTCTTCAAACTGCCTTAGCTTGTCACGCGGCCCCAGAAGCAGGAATGCATCACCTACTTTCAGTTCCATTGATCCCAGGTCGGCACGGTGAGCCCTGCCAGTCCGCCAGATGGCCAGCAATTCGAGGCCATAGCGGGATTCAAACTGAACCTCATTGACCGTCTGGCCTGAAAACTTTGAGCGGGGTTGAAGCGTCACTTCAATCAGGGCCATCTTTTCAGATTCGAGGACATCAAGATCTGCCGGCTTGGTCGATATAACCATAAACTCCTGAAGTCCGCGAAACACTTCGACCTGCTCTGGTGTGCCGCGAATCAGCAATTTGTCTTCTGCACTGACTGGATTGTCGAGGCTCGGCACGATCTCCAGCTTGCCATCGCGCACAAGTCCAAGAACCGAAAAGTCAAAATTCTGGGAAATCCCGCTTTCTCGCAAAGATTGCCCAATGATTGAGGAGTCAGCAGGCACATTGATGACGAAATCCTGTCGATCCGGCGGCTGAAAGAGGTTCACTTCGTTGTCATCCAGGGTCCGGCTATTCTCAAAATTTGAGGACTTCTCAAGGGCTTCCAATGCGGGATTTCCACCCTCGAACAGCAAAACATCGCCTTCTTCCAGCCTGATTCCGGAAAGCTCGTTGCTGCGGACACTGTCACCCCGCCTGACCGCAAGCAACTCACAAAAGTAGTAGTCCCTGATTGCCACTTTGTCGGGTACTTTTCCGATGATCCCTGAACCTTCCGAAACCTGTCCCTGGATAAGATATATCTCGCTTGAAGCCAATCGATCCGTCATCGACGACTCGCTCGAAACTTCGAGCTCACCCCACTCCCGAAGACGCTCCAGGTTGTCCAGCTTGCCCTGCACCATCAGTTGACGGCCCGCTTCCAGCCTGGTGTCGGCAGGTGGAAGAAGACTGGCCTGATCGTTTTCTAGCATGGCAATGACTTTCAGGCCGGCGCTGGCGGCGAGTTTGCTCTGGGAAATGGTTCTGCCGATCAGCAAGGATTCCTCTGGTATACCCAGCAGATAAGTGCGTTCACCCAGGCCATAACGCCATTGGAGGTCGTCTCCCCTTGGGCGTTCAGTATCTATGTTGGGTGCCTTTGCCGGTAACAGGTGGCGACCGGCCAATTGAAAGAAGACGGTTCCGGCAATAAGGATGGGCACACCAACCAGTGAAAAATCGAGCAAACCAAATGACTCGTAACCGTTCTGAACCATCATCGCGCTGATCAGCAGATTGGGCGGTGTACCAATCTGGGTGGTCAAACCGCCCAGCAGCGTTCCAAATGCCATCGGCATCAGAACCCTGGAAGGTGAGATACCAGTTGTCCGACAAATATCCATGGCCACCGGCAGCAACAATGCAGCGACGCCTATGTTGTTCATAAAGGCGGACATCACGGCCGCAAGGACGGTAATAAATCCAACCAGTCGCGATTCCCCGGAGCCTGCCACCTGCATCACCTGTCTTCCGAGGTGACTGGCAATTCCTGTTTTTGATAAACCCTCGCTGATAATGAACATGGCCCAGACAGTGATGACTGCCGGATTACTGAAACCAGAAAATGCCTCGTCGGCAGTCACAAGACCAGTGATGGCCAGGCTGCCAAGTACGAGTAATGCGACCAGGTCTACCCGAAGCCATTCGGTAATAAAGAACACCAGGGATGCAAGAAGCACCAGGTAAACGAATGCAATCTGGATGGTCACGCAGCGTTCCCATCCCGTCGGATTCCGGTTATTTCGGAACGATCGAAAGTCTGTTGAGTGAACATGCGCATACACCAAGCCTACGTGAAGCGGAGCAGACAATCAGCCCCTTAACCCTAATGTTGCACCAAGGCGAACTTAATTTTTAAAAAATAAAATGCGAAACCAATCAATTGCAGCCTTTTGTGGGAGGGGGGTTCGCTCGTTGCGCTTTGTTCTATTCGAGTTCTGACTGAATCTGTCTTTGCATCTTGAACGATTCCCCTTGAGTCATAGCTAAGGCTATGACTTTGCGAGGGAATCGTCCAAGCTGCTTTGCCAGCTTAACCCAGATCCTCGAATCCTTGGTGCAATATTGGGGTTAGGTCAAGACGCATCTCCCATTGATCGTGAGATTCTGAAAATCCGCACTTTTTTACCAGGCCGATTGTGGCTGAATCATCGGCATCAATATTGACAGCCTTGATCACAGTACCTGGCTCAAGCAAGCGGCTGAGCTTGTGCAGCAATGCCGAAGCCACACCCATTCTGCGCCTGTTTCGTTGGACCACCAGACGCATCAGCCAGTGACTGTCACTGTCAAACACAATCACTCCAATACATTGGTCCTGGTCAAAGGCACCCAGGACCATCAGATTCTGCTCCAGTGCCTGCAGGGCCCGGTCACGCTGCTCAAAGGATGGCCTGTATTCCTGGCTTGATGACAAAGCAAAAACCTCGGAAAGCCCAACCGGAGAAATCCGCCCCGGCCAGCAAGCCGCTCTTATAGCAATGGCATTCGCTTCAAAGCCGACAAGCCCCCGAAGGGTCCGGAAGCCGGCTTTTTGATATGCACGTATGGCAGCAGAATTTTCCTGAATTACTTCCAGCTGAATCGCCTTCACACCAGCATCCTCAAGTCGTGGGATGATGTGATTAAGCATCATCCCGGCAACCCCTTTCCCCCGATGCTTTGGAACGATTCCTGTGCAGATGTCATAGGCAATCAACTCTTGATCGACTGCATCGGTGCCAATCAGGGTGATGGCCACCAGTTCATGGTTAATTTCAATCCCACTGGACAACTGTGGCTGCCAGTCATTCTTTCGGGCTCGTTGCAAAAATTGCTGTTCAGTCACCGCAGCAACGTTCACAGCATAATCTTCAAATGCCTCAACAAACGTGCTGTATATGGATCGGAACGGGACCGACTCGAGATCGCTTTCCTGCAATTTCACCAGCCAATCATCCTGATCAATTCAGCAGCGGCCTCAAGGGTTGCTGCCCAGCAACCAGCGACGAAGTCGATTGGAATCGCCAAATGGTGTCAGTTTTCCGAATGAATCGAGGAAAACAATATTCAGTATCACGCCATCAATGATTGCCTGCATCACCAGGCAGCGGCCTGCTTCGTTGATGTAGCCGGTTTTACTGACCCTGATATCCCAGGTCTGGTTTTTAAGTAGCCGGTTGGTGTTGCCATAAACCAGCGGACCACGGTCCTTCCAGGGATGCACAGTCAACCGGGTGGTTGTGCTGGCTTCAACGATTAAAGGATAAGTCCTGGCTTTTGCCACCAGGGTCGCGAGGTCTTTTGCGGTTGAAACATTTTCGGCATTCAGCCCCACGGGATCTGCAAATCGCGTGTTTGTCATCCCGATTTCCACAGCCCGGATGTTCATCTGTTGAACCATGGCTGATGTTCCTCCGGGATAGGTACGTCCCAAAGCTGCGGCAGCCCTGTTTTCCGACGCCATGACGGCAAGCTTTAGCATTTCACGCCGACTAAGCCGGGCACCAAACTGGAGTCGTGATCCGGTCAGCTTGATTAAATCGCGGTCGTCCCGTGTAACTTCGATTTTTTCATCAAGATCCAGCCCTGAATCCAGTATCACGATGGCAGTCATCAGCTTTGTGATTGACGCGATTGGCCTGACCGTCCCTGCGTCTTTGCCATAGATCACCTTGCCGCTTTCGTCCATGACGATGGCCGAAGCAGAACGAAGGCCGGGGCTTCCACTAAGATTTTCGAAGGATCTGGCGCTTGCCAGGCCAGGAAAGGCAGACAGGAAGAGAAGTGCCAGAATCGGCAGACACTTGATATTTGACTTCATTAAAGCGCTCTATTTAGTTGTTTTTATAGTATTTACTTTTGTGTTTTCTTAAATGCCCTATCAACTTCTGACCCAAAGATCTTGCCCTGGTTCAGTTCTGTTTGAGTAGGCCGGGTCAAGTGTTGTCCATGCCCGCAAATCAGGGATTTGAGGTTTGACACGGACTTGGGCTGCAAACGGCCACACTGTCTGCATTATCAATCAGAAGCACCAGCGCAGCCACTCCCAGAACACCCATCAGTATTCCGGTCCAGTTGGTATTGCTTTCTCCGCTCTTTTCTACTTTCAACTCCTTCATATTTTCATAGGCATAAAAACCCGGCTTTCCACCCAGGCCGGTTTCAGTTATATCGGTGACACGGAATTCTGCTTTTTGATTGTCCAGTGTGGTGACTTTAACCAGGCTACCGTAATCGATCCCCCTTGGCGGCGAATTTTGCATCGCACCTTCGACGCTCACCGTCTGCATCGAGGCGCAAGCTGCCAGGTTGAAAACCAGGACGGCCAGCAGGTACCTGGAAATGAGCTTCACTTCAGCCCGAGACCTGTTTCGGATCAGGGGCAGAATCCGGAGCATTTACGGCGACCGTATCGGGCTTCAGGAAGTTAATCCATCCCGTGATGATCATTTTTTCATGACTCTTGGAGACCACGCCTTTATGCATATGAGTCAGGTCGCTGGGCCAGAGCAGCAAATCGCCCTTGACACAGTCGGTCACCAACTCCTGGTGCGGAAACTCTGTTCCACCACCTGGTGTATCGGTCAGGTACATCATCCAGACCAGTGCACGAGTACAGTAGTAGTAGCGATCGCGTTCACAGTGGATGGCAGGGTAGCCACCACCCTTTGGATACCACTGGATATTTGCTACTTCCGATAATCCAAGTGCACCCATCCCTTTGGCGCCAGGGTCGTAAAAGTACTTCTGCACATATTCATCCACGTGCCGGGTCAGAATCTGAAAAAAGGGCTCGAAATAGCGGAACATGTTCACCGGGATACTGATATCCAGGGAGTCCTTCATACTCTTGTCTATCCGATGATCGTCCCCGACCCTGCCCGCCTGGGCAAATCGCTTGTTCTTTTCAAAGAACGCGATGATCTTGTCGCAGACCGCATGATCAACCTTGTAGGTCTGGATGAATGTTTCCTGTGACATGTTTGATTCTCAATTCGTTCTGAATGCGATTTCTGTCAATGATAATGCCCTCCAGTTCGGGATCACAGCAACAAAACTGATTCAGATCAACATCAGCACTCATCCGCTCCGTTTCTTGTCGCTCATTTGTGACGGTTGCCTGTTAGAATTGGCCCTTACCCTGTATCGACAAAACTTCAATGACCAAAACCTCCCGCCTCTT
>DATFLY010000093.1:0-2054 GCA_035267185.1 Lysobacterales bacterium
GGATCAGGTTCCACTGCATAAACTCAACAATGCCATGTTCATTGGCGAGCTATCGCTGGACAGCAGTGTGCGTCATGTGCGCGGAATCCTGTCGATCGCCATCAGCGCGTATGAGGCAGTATTTGATTGTATTTATGTGCCGGAAGAGGATGCCGAACTGGCGGCGTTCATCCCGGAAATTGACGTGATCCTATTCCACCAACGACCAGTGCGTCTGGGAATGTCAGGTAAGCTTCCGTGAGATTCAATACAGGGATATTGTTTATAGTAGGGTGTTTGTAATGCACCCCAAAATCTGGACACCAAAATCAGGTTTCTAAGGTGACGCCCAGCACTTGAGTAGCCCAGTAAGCAGCTTCAAATTCAGCGGGGGTTGCGTAGTCGAGTGCGGAATGCACCCGGTCGGTCATGTAATCGACTTCAAGCCATTCAGCAATCTGCTGGTAGGCATCCGCAAAATGGACGTAATCACTGTAATCGACATGTTCCTCCTTGAAAGTTCGCATGAAGCGTTCCGCAAAAGCATTCTGAGTCGGGCAACCGGCATCTGACATACTGATCTGGATGTCTTTGGCGTCTAACAAATCGGTGTAGCCTTTGGCCGCATATTGAACCCCTTGATCGGAATGATGAAACTGTGGTTGGCCCTTTGCCAGCGCTTTCTTCAAAGCCGTGATGGACAGGGATTGGCTCAGGCTTTTGCCCACATGCCAACCGCGAACGGCGCGGGTATACACATCCAGGATTACCGCCAGGTAAATGAAACGGTCAGCCAGGCCAATATACGTGATGTCCGCCACCCAGATATGATCGGGGTATTGGGCCTCAAGATTGCGGATCAGGTTGGGGTAACGTGGAAAAGAATGGCGGCTGTCCGTCGTGATGAGCTTAACTTGCCCAACCCGTCCCTTCAAACCCAGCGTTTTCATGATGCGTCGAACCGCTTTCCGGTTGACCTGCCAACCTTGACGCCTTAATTCGGCAGTTACCCGCCGATAGCCATAAAAGGGATAGCGCAGGACAATTTGCTCGATGGCCGATACCAGAGCTTCGTCCGTCACCGCGACTGACTGGTAGTAGTAGCTGCTGCGTGGGCAGTCCAGGGTTTCGCTCAAGAATTGAATCGGATACTGCCTTTTGAGTTGGTCAATCATCGCCCGTTTTTGCTCCAGTCCGATTCCCACAGCGATGATGCTTTTTTTAGAACGTCAATCTGCATGGTCAGCTTGCCCACCATGCGCTCCAGTTCCGCAATCCGCGCTTCACTTTCACTCTGGGCGGCTGCTGCCCGTTCACCCCGCGCAAACAGACTGCTTCCTTGTTCCAGGAACTCTTGCTTCCAGCGCGAGAGCAAGTTCTCATTGATATCTCGTTCCCGGCATATCTGCGCCGCGCTTTTTTCGCCTCGCAGGGCTTCCAGCACCGTTTCAAACTTGAACTCTGCGCTGAACTTCCGTCGTTTTCGCTTTGCCATTGCTCAATTATCTCCCAGTTCTTTTCAGTTGTACGACTTCTTATCTCAACTGTCCAGAAACTGGGGGGCACTACACAAACAGCCTGTGTATCACAATAACAGTCGATGCACAGAAGGTAACAATATCGAGCGAAAAAATCGCACAAGCGGCACAGGAGGCAAGCGGCTTTGCGAAAGGTGTAAGGAATTGAATAAGCAGGGTAAGTAAGCCTGCAAAATCCTCAACTTGGAAGACCGCTTTTGGAGCGGTCTTCTCTTTTCAGGGAGTTTAGTTAGACTTTCCTCAAATATGACGCAGGTACCGCGTTTTTGTGCGGATAGCGGCCCTAAAAGCCTTCCAACAAGGCAATCGTATCAGTGAGGGTTTCATCGCGTTCGGCCAGAAAGCGCAGCGCGTCCTCGCGGGTGGGCTTCCAGATGGCTTTGTGGCCCTCTTTCTGATGAAAAATCGACAGCAAAAATCGAAAGGATGAATCGTCCCCGTCATAGTAGATGCGCCATCCATCCAGCAGTTCGATTTGTTCCGGGGTGAATGTGACCAGATTGGGGGTATCCAGCCATTCCTTGATGGAGAAGGTCG
>DATFLY010000094.1:0-19995 GCA_035267185.1 Lysobacterales bacterium
TCCCTGAGTTCAGCAGCCAGTTCGAAATAGTTTCCGGAAAGAAAAAACTCGAGGCCGATTTTATAAAACTCAACTGAATCCCCCAGCGTGTTTACAAGCTCCCGTGCGCGCTCCAGGTCTGAGACATCAAGTGCAAAAATCAGTCGCTCACGGTTGGAAATATCAGGTCGGTGAATGGTCATCGGTTAAGGCTCCATGAAGAATTGTTCGAGTTCCGGGGCAATGCGTGCTGCTTCGTCCATGTGGAAATGGTGATTGCCTAACACGTCTCTGAAGGTGCCATGTTCAATGGCTGATTGTCGTTGTCCCATTTGTTCGCTGACATGGTCTGCTGTCCAGGGTTGTGCATGAAACGACAATACCGGCGCCTGGATGGCCTCCAGGCATTTGAGGATCTGTAGTTCACTGATCATCACGGGTGAGTCCCAGCGCAGCGCCGGGTCCGTTCGCCATGTGAAATGCGTTCCGTGATCATCGTTTACTTCACGGACTGCCCGTTCACAAATCATTCGTGCGGCATCCGTCGATATTTCAAGGAAACCACGCTCGCGGGCACGGATCGCAACATCCAGGGAATCGAACTGGCGTAATGGTCTTCGTGGGCGCCGAACCCATTCCAGGCTGTTGCGCATCTGCCGCACAGTATTATTGATGTCGACAGTGAAAGGGCCCAGTCCGTCCAGTAATGCAATTTTTTGCACCCGCTCTGGCGCTGCTGCGGCAAATGCGCAGGTGACGCCGCCACCCAATGAGTGCCCCAGGAGGTTTACCTGGCTCCATTCCAGTGCATCCAGCAAGGCGTCGAGATCGAAAAGGTATTCACTAAACGTGTAACGCACGCCGGCGGGTCGGTGATCGGAATGACCATGGCCGGGAAAATCGAGTGCATAGAGGTCCAGTGAATCCATGTTCCGGGCCAAAGGATGGAACGAGGACGCATTGTCCAGCCAGCCGTGAAGGCACAGCACCCTTTGTGCATCAGGTCGATCAGCAGGCCAGTGGAGCAGGGCAACATCGCCCTGGCGGGTGCTCAGTCTGATTTCCTCTGTCTGCCTCAAGCCGGTCTCCTGTTGCTAGCAACCCTGATATTGCCTGGACTTACGGAATTGTCTGTTGCCAGGGAAACTCATGCAATTTTTGGGCTAAAACGATTGCAGATTGGCGTAAGCCAGCACCAGCCACTTGGAGCCTGCCTGGTGGAAGTTAACCTGGACCCGGGTGTGGTCGCCCTGGCCTTCAAATGCCATGACGGTTCCTTCGCCAAACTTCTTGTGCATCACCGGCTGGCCGAGCTTGAAGGGCCATTCCTGGTTTGCTACATGGGTTCTTTGTACCCTGGCCTGCGGTCTGCGATTTGCTGAAACGTAAGGGCGTTGAACCGCGATTCGGGGACGAATCTCCTCGAGCAGCGATTCGGGGATTTCCTCGATAAAACGTGAAGGGCGGCTGAAAGACTCAGAGCCATGCATGCGACGCACTTCGGCATAGGAAAGACAAAGTTCTTCCCGGGCACGGGTCATTCCCACGTAACACAGGCGACGTTCTTCCTCGAGCCGGCCGCTGGCGTCCTCAATGGAGCGCTGATGCGGAAACAGGCCATCTTCCATACCTGCCATGAACACCAGGGGGAACTCGAGGCCCTTGGCCGAATGAAGGGTCATCAGCTGGACGCAGTCATCCCATTCCTCGCCCTGGGTTTCGCCCGCCTCAAGTGCGGCATGGCTCAGGAATGATTGCAGTTCGGTCAGGCCGGCGTCAGCATCTTCGCCCGGGAGGATGAATCGATCGGCGGCATTAACAAGTTCCTGCAGGTTCTCTATTCTTGTCTCGCGGCGTTCGCTGGGTTCCTTGTCATAGGCCTTGACCAGTTCGCTGTCGTCGATCACGCCCTGTATCTGGTTGCCCAGGGTGAAGTCCTCGAGCCGGTCGCGCATGTCGTCGATCAGTTTCATGAATGCCGTGACCATTGTTGCAGCGCGGCTGGCGAGGATGCCCTGGTCAATGGCCGCTTTAGCGGCCTGCCACATGGGCAGTCCGCTTTCCCTTGCCTGTGCTCGCAGATCAGAGATGGTTTTCTCTCCAATGCCGCGGGTGGGTTTGTTGATGACGCGCTCGAGCGCTGCATCATCATCAGGATTGTTGACCAGGCGCAGGTAAGCCAGTGCGTCCTTGACCTCCATGCGTTCAAAAAAGCGCTGACCACCGTAAACCCGGTAAGGAATGGATTCACGCAGAAGGTACTCCTCAAACAGTCGCGACTGGGCCGTGGTGCGATAAAGGATGGCGGCATCTTCTGCTTTGCGGCCCGAGTTGATCCACTGCTGGATGCTTTCAATAACGTATCGCGCTTCTTCCTGCTCGTTGTATGCAGAATAAAGGCGGATGGGCCTGCCTTTGATGCCAGCTGTCCAGAGCTTCTTGCCCATTCGCCCCTGGTTATGTGCGATCAGGGCATTGGCGCCTTCGAGGATGGTTCCGGTAGAACGGTAATTTTGTTCCAGGCGCACGGTCAGGACGTCCGGAAAGTCCCGCACAAAGTGCTGTACGTTTTCTACTTTTGCGCCGCGCCAGCCGTAAATTGACTGGTCATCATCGCCAACGACGAAGACGTTTCCTGTATCGCCCGCCAGCAAACGCAGCCAGGCATACTGAATGGTGTTGGTGTCCTGAAACTCGTCAATCAGCAGGTGACCCAGGCGCTTTCTGTAGTGAACCAGAAGGTCAGGTTGCTCGAGCCAGAGTTCATGAGCCCGCAACAACAATTCCGCGAAGTCGACCAGCCCACCACGGTGGCAATATTCCTGGTAGCGCTGGTAAACATGTACCCAGGTGGCAGTGACCGGATGGTCGTTGTGTTCGATGTGTTGTGGGCGCTGCCCTTCGTCCTTGCGCGCGTTGATGAACCATTGAGCCTGGCGTGTTGGCCAGTGTGATTCTTCCAAACCTTCATCGCGCATGATGCGTCGGATCAGGCGCTGCTGATCTTCCGAATCCAGAATCTGGAATGATTCAGGCAGACCCGCTTCTCTCCAGTGCATACGCAACAGGCGATGGGCAATGCCATGGAACGTGCCGATCCACAAAGGGCGCGTGGAAATCTGCAGGAGATTGCCAGTGCGTTCCCGCATCTCACCGGCCGCCTTGTTGGTGAAAGTGACCGCCATGATGCCCATTGGCGAGACATGTTCAGCCTGTATCAGCCATGCGATTCGATGCACCAGGACACGTGTTTTGCCACTGCCGGCACCAGCCAGCACCAGGGCATGGCCGGGTGGGGCAGTGACGGCTTCGCGCTGAGCGTCGTTTAATTCATTGAGCAGGTGGGAAACATCCATCAGGTTGGTGAGCCGTTGTTCCTGTTCGATTCCCTTTCAATGGCCCGGTAGCCAATGTCGCTACGCGTGAAGGCGCCGTCCCAGCTGATCTGGCTGCATCCTTCATAGGCGCTTTGTTGAGCGTTGCTGACGCTGTCGCCCAGCGCGCAAACACATAGCACCCTGCCGCCATTGGTGACCATGGCATTTTCGGTTAATGCTGTGCCGGCATGAAAGACTTTGCGATCAGCACCCGGGTCATCATCCAGGCCGGTAATCACATGGCCCTTTTCGTATGAGCCCGGATAGCCTTCGGCTGCCATGACAACGCCGAGAGCCGGACGAGAATCCCATTGTGGCTTTTCACGATCGAGTGTTCCCTCAAGGGCAGAAAGGCAAAGCGCCACCAGGTCTGATTGCAATCTCATCATCACCGGCTGAGTTTCCGGGTCGCCGAAACGAACATTGAATTCCAGTACTTTGGGCTGGCCGGTTTTCGAGATCATCAGGCCGGCATATAAGAAGCCGGTGAATGGATGTCCTTCGGCCTGCATGCCATCAATAACCGGCTGGATGACCTCATTCATGACGCGATGATGCAGCGCCTGATCAATGACTGGTGCAGGCGAGTAGGCGCCCATACCGCCAGTGTTTGGGCCTGTATCTCCGTCACCAACCGCCTTGTGATCCTGGGAGGTTGCCAGTGGCAGGGCATGTGTGCCGTCAGCCATGACGATGAAGCTGGCCTCTTCTCCTTCGAGGAACTCCTCGATCACAACCTGGTGACCCGCTTTACCAAACGCTCCGCCACCCAGCATATCGATGACAGCCGCCTCGGCCTGGTCAACATTGGTGGCAATAATCACACCCTTGCCCGCCGCCAGGCCATCAGCCTTGACCACGATGGGTGCGCCCAGCTTGTGAATGAACGCAACGGCATCGTCGATGTTGTGGAAGGTGCCATATGCCGCCGTTGGGATGCCATGACGAGACATAAAATCCTTGGCCCACGCTTTTGAGCCCTCGAGCCTGGCTGCATCTGCAGAGGGACCAAAGCACGGTAGCCCGGCTTCGGAAAAGGAGTCGACGATTCCGGCAGCCAGTGGATCTTCCGGGCCGACAATGGTCAGGTCGATGCCGCGTTCGGTTGCGAAACTGATCAGGCCACTGATGTCATCGGCCCTGATGGCAACATTCTCAACAGCAGGTTCTTCATTGGTGCCGGCATTTCCGGGTGCAACGAAAACGCGGTCGACCATTGGCGATTGTGCAGCCTTCCAGGCCAGCGCATGCTCGCGGCCGCCGCTTCCAATAACCAGTACTTTCATTTCGCGTTCATCAAGTTTCTATTTGCTAATCATTCTTAAAATCGATTTAGTGCCTGAAATGTCGGATGCCGGTAAAAACCATGGTCATGTCATGCTCATCTGCGGCGGCAATCACCTCGTCATCCCGCATTGAACCACCCGGCTGGATGATGGAAGCAACCCCGGATTTTGACGCGGTATCAATGCTGTCCCTGAAGGGGAAGAATGCGTCCGAAGCCATGGCGCTGCCCTGCAAAGATAAGCCGGCATCTTGCGCCTTCCAGGCAGCAATGCGGGAGGAGTCTACCCGGCTCATCTGGCCGGCCCCGACGCCCAGCGACTGGTTGTCTTTTGCATAAACAATGGCATTGGACTTGACCATTTTTGCGACCCTCCAGGCAAACAGCAGGTCTGTCCATTCATCCTGGGTCGGTTGTCGCTTGCTGACCACCCGGCAGTCTTCGCGGGAGACCACCACATCATCCCCTTGCTGAACCAGTACACCACCGCTGATACAGCGTATGTCCAGCTCAGAATCAGTGTCTGCAATGGGCAGCTCGAGTACCCTCAGGTTTTTCTTCTCGGATATGTGTGCAAGCGCTTCGGATGAATACCCGGGCGCGATCATGATCTCTACAAACTGACGTTGCACAATGGTACGGGCCGTTTCTCCATCAACCGGAATGTTAAAGGCAATCACGCCACCAAACGCTGAAGTCGGGTCGGTGGCATAAGCGCGCTCATAAGCGGCCAGACCATCCGCCGCGCAGGCAACGCCGCAGGGATTGGCATGTTTGACGATGACGCAAGCGGGTGTCACAAACTGGCGCACACATCGCCAGGCCGCATCGGCGTCTGCGATGTTGTTGAACGACAGTGGCTTGCCCTGGTGTTGAGCCAGGGAAGTGAGTGAACCGGGCACGGCACCTGGCGCACGATACCATGCAGCCTGTTGGTGAGGATTCTCTCCGTAACGAAGGTCATCCATCTTTTCATGGCTGATGTTGATCTGGCCAGGAAACGTTCCCGATTCGCCATTTGGCTGGTGTGAAGAAAGCCAGTTGCTGATTGCATCATCGTATCGGGCCACCCGGTTGAATGCGGTGACAGCAAGCTCATGACGCATCGATTCAGGCAGCGTAGCCCCATACTGTTCCAGGGCCTCGATGACTGCCTGGTACTGATCCGGTGATGTCACCGTGGCAACGGAGTTGAAGTTCTTGGCCGCTGAACGAAGCATGGCCGGACCACCGATGTCTATATTTTCAATCGCTTCTTCGAAAGAACATTCGGGATTGGATGTCACTTTCTCAAACGGGTAAAGATTCAGAACCAGCATGTCGATTCGCTGAATCTCCTGCTCGCGCATCACTTCTTCGTCTTCACCCTCGCGTCCCAGCAAGCCGCCATGAATTTTCGGGTGAAGGGTTTTTACACGGCCATCCATGATCTCCGGGGAGCCGGTATGTTCAGACACATCAGTGACATCGAGACCGGCATCCCGCAGTGTGCTGGCCGTGCCGCCGGTGCTCAGCAATGAATAACCATGACCATGAAGCTGACGGGCAAAGTCAATGATTCCGGTTTTGTCTGAGACGCTGATCAGCGCCAGGCGGCTGGTGGGGTTACCAGCCTGCCTCTCTATCTCGTCAGAGCCCCCGGTGCTTGCCATTTGTCAGCGGGATATCGTATCGAAGCAATTTGGCGCGCAGCGTGTTTCGGGTTATGCCGAGAATTCGTGCAGCACGTGATTGGTTGTGACCGGTAAAACGCAGTACTTCCTCCAGCAGGGGAGGTTCGACCTCTGACAAAAGAATCTGGTAAAGGTCTTCAGCCTGAGAATCGCCCATATCTTCAAGATAATTCCGGATGGAATTCCGGACGGTTTCCCGGAGTGTGGGTGGCGCAGATTTTTGTGTTGCTGATCTGCCGTTGGCCTTGCTTGTGACTGGCGTTGTATGTGTTGTTTCGTGACTTGCGGCTTGAGCTGGCATCGTATTCAGTTCTTGGACTCTCATAGCCAGAATCTTGTCCTGGTCTTAGTATCGTAAATTGGATTTGGTGGGATTCCCTGCCCCGATTCCGGTTCATGCGCCGGAACCTCTAACCCTACCACAGAAATTCCGGATCTGTCTGTCGGGATTCAGAGGAATTTCATTTCGAACCCAAATGCGTGCTTGCCGGGGTCGAGCAGCTCCATGATGACGGGTAAATACGCACCCGGGGGCATGCCATCTTCGATGCTGGAGCCTGCAGGAAGATACTGCTCCGGGGGGAAGATGCGTGATGCCAGGGGCTGGTTTTGAGTGTCATAGAGGGTGATCAGTAAATCCGGAAATGCCTGCTTGCGGTCGGCCCTGTTGACGATGGTTGCGTTCAGGACAAGCGTTTCATCAAGGGTTGGGTGGCTGTGCATTTCGCTGCTTGCCAGGTGCAGGAGATCCAGGGCACGAAACGCTTCCTCGGGCGGTGCGTCTATTGCACCGATACTTTCCAGAGTCGCATGCACCGAGGCATTGGCCATGAGTTTGTCACCGCTGACAAAAAACAGGTTAAGCGCTGTCACAATCACCATGACAGCGGCGGCAGCACCCCATACCTTGTTCTCACCAGCACCGGATTCTGGTTTCTGTGCGAAACCAGCGGTGCGCAGCAACTCGAATTCCTCTTCATCAGAGACATCAGAGACATCAGAGACTTCAGAGACTTCAGAGACTTCAGAGACTTCAGAGACTTCAGAAGTTTGCGCCCCGCTCTCTTTTTCAGCGCTTCCCAGAACCGGCAATTGGCGTGAATCTTTGGTTGCTGAGGCGGGCTCCTCATCAGGTTCAGGCCTGTGGTCGAACAGATTCTGAAGCGCGTTGCTGACTTTATTGCAGCTGCCACACCGGTACAGGCCATTGCCCTGTGCCAGCATGGATGCGTCAAGAGTGTGGACTGTCTTGCAGCCAGGGCAACGAGTGAACAAGTGGAAGAGTCCTCGGCGCTATGGTTCAGGTGTCTTCTTCGGAGTAGAGCTCAACAAGTTCCCGGTAACGTTCCAGGTTGTTGTTAAAACCTTCACGGATGTTTTCTTCCCTTCTTTTCAATCCATTCAGAGACTGTTCATTTTCCTGGAGTTGGGATCGAATCTGTGCGATCTGCTGAAGCGTGTCTTCGCTGACTTCAAGCCCGGCACGCTGTCGGTGCCCGGCAACATCGATGTTTGATCTGAGGGTGGTCTCAAGGCTTTCCTGGGTGGCCAGCAGCAATCTCTTGTCGTATTGAAGCTGGTTCACCTCAACTTCCATTTCGTCGATCATTTCCTGCTCTGACTTGTAACGCAGCATCAGCATTCGATCCATCCGCTGTTGCTTTTCAGCATCGGTGTATAGCGGGTCAGGGCGTTTGAGTCCTGATTTGTCCCGGGGCAATTCACCTTTGCCCTCGTTGGGGTCAGGCTCTTTCGGAGGTGGAGGGGGCGGAACCAGGCTTACATCCTCGTCTTTGACGATTCCGTCATGTCCGAGTTGATCGTGCGTCTCGCCTTGCCAGTCAGGCGGCAGGGTTTCGCTGTAGTGAACGTTTCCGTCTTCGTCGACCCAGCGATAGAGTCGCTTTTTCTCCTGCGCCCAGGCGCTTTGCGCCAGGCAAAATGTGAACAGGCAAAATATCGCAATAGCTGCGGTGACTGGTGCGGAGAATCCTTTCCGTTTCATATCAGGCTCCATATCGTTCGCGGTAGCGCTTCATAGCATCAAGATCCAACCCCTGGTCTGAAAGCGACTGCCCGGCTTTTCCTGTGGCCATTTTACCATCACCGGGGACATCTGATAAAAACTCGATCAGGTCGTCGAGTGTGGCGATCGCAATACATGGGATTCCGTGCTCCCGCGTGAGTTCCATGGTGGCAGAGAGTTTGCCCTGACCGCGTTCCTGTCGATCGAGTGCGATGGCAACACCGGCAACAGTTGCCCCGGCATCATTAATGAGATTCAGCGACTCCCGCACCGATGTTCCTGCAGATATCACATCGTCAATAATCAATACCCTGCCGGCAAGAGCTGCACCAACCACGGTTCCCCCTTCGCCATGATCTTTTGCTTCCTTGCGGTTGTAGGCATATGACACGTTGCGTCCGCTTCCGGAAACCAGTGCCACGGCAGTTGCAGCTGCCAGCGGAATGCCCTTGTAAGCAGGGCCGAACAGCATGTCAAAATCCACGCCCGAATCAGTGATTGCACCGGCATAACATTTCGCGAGCTCGCCCAGCGATTCGCCATCATCAAAGCCGCCGGCATTGAAAAAATATGGGCTGAGCCTGCCGGATTTGAGCGTGAATTCTCCAAAACGTAGATTGCCCTTGCGCAGGGCCAGTTCAAAAAAGCGTTGTTTGTAATTCTGCATAAACTTTAGGCTGGTGACTTCCGGAATCTGGAAGATGTGGGGTCAGAGTCAAGTGCCAGAGTCAATCAATCGCGGGGTCAGAGTCAAGTGCCAGAGTTAATCGCCTTTATGATCGACTCTGGCACTTGACTCTGACCCCATCTATGCGCCTATGCTGGCGGCTTTATCAGCCTGGAGTCAGCTCTTGCGCATCATCTCTCTAAACGCCAACGGAATTCGTGCCGCCCATCGCAAGGGCTTTTACAAGTGGATGCACAAACAGGATGCGGATGTGGTTTGCATCCAGGAAACCAAGGCCCAGCATCCGGTGCTCAAAGACCGGGATTTTCATCCGCTTGGATATCACTGCTACTACCACGATGCCGTGAAAAAAGGTTACAGCGGCGTTGCCATTTACAGCAGGCGTCAGCCGGACCGCGTTCACTATGGCCTGGGCTGGGATGTCACTGACCTTGAAGGCCGCTGGTTGCAGGCTGATTATGGAAAGCTGTCTGTGATTTCCCTCTACATGCCTTCCGGTTCAAGCAGTGAGGAGCGCCAGGCAATCAAGTTTAAAGTCATGGATTACGTAATGCCCCGTCTCAGGGAGATGGCTTCGGACGGACGCGAATACATCATTTGTGGCGATTGGAACATTGCCCATCACAAAATTGACATCAAGAACTGGCGGGGCAACCTCAAGAATTCCGGGTTCCTGCCCGAGGAGCGTGCCTGGCTAACAGAACTGTTTGATGATGTTGGGTGGGTGGATACATTCCGTCAGATTGACGATCGTGAGGAACAGTACACCTGGTGGTCCAATCGCGGCCAGGCCTGGGCCAACAACACCGGTTGGCGAATTGACTATCACATTTGCACACCGGGTATTTCAGGGCTCGCGCGTGAAGTTGAGATCTACAAGGACGAGCGTTTTTCTGACCATGCGCCCCTGACAATGGACTACGAGTACGAAATATCCCAAAGGACGCTGCCTTGAACACCGAGACCGAATCAACGGTACAAAGGCACTGGAAGGAGATTCTGCTCACTCGAAAGATGCTGGTTTGCATCTTTCTCGGTTTTACCTCGGGGTTGCCGCTTTACGTGCTGATCCAGCTGGTTCCTGCCTGGTTGCGCAGCAGCGAGGTTGACCTGGCCACGATCGGGCTGTTTTCACTGGTTTCCCTCCCCTACACCTGGAAGTTCGTCTGGTCACCATTGATGGACCGCTTTCGGCCTCCCTTCCTCGGGAGACGACGTGGCTGGGCGCTGATAACCCAGGTCGCCTTGCTGGTTTCGATCGGTGTCATGGGAAGCTTCGACCCGACAGAGTCATTGCAGGGCATCGTTGTTTTGGTATTCCTGGTTTCCCTGTTTTCAGCCAGCCAGGACATCGTGGTGGATGCCTACCGGCGTGAGCTGCTGGCCGATGATGAACTGGGAACCGGCAACTCATTTGCCATCAATGCCTACCGCGTCTCCTCACTGGTTCCGGGGGCCTTGTCGCTAATTCTGGCTGACCACATGCCATGGTCTTCGGTGTTCTGGATTACTGCAGCATTTATGGGGGTTGGCATTGTCACAACCCTGGTCATCAAGGAGGTCAGCGATGATTCACTGGCACCTCATACGCTCAAGGCAGCGTTGATCGAACCCTTCCGTGAATTTTTCTCCCGTGGTGGAGTCGGGCCTGCCCTGGCCATCCTGGCCTTCATGGTGCTTTACAAGCTGGGCGACAACATGGCCGTTGCGCTTGAGACACCGTTTTATATCGACATGGGCTACTCACTGACCGAGATAGGCTCGGTGGCCAAAGTCGCCAAGCTGTGGTCGTCGATTGCCGGTGGAATTCTTGGTGGCATCCTGATGCTGAAGCTCTCAATCAACCGGGCTCTGTGGATATTTGGATTCGTGCAGATGGCCACCATTCTCGGCTACGCCTGGTTAAGTGTGGTGGATCACAACCTGACAGCGCTGTTTGCAATGGTCAGCGCGGAGTACCTGGGTGTCGGTTTGGGTGCCATTGCATTGACGGCATTCATCGCGCGTGAAACCAGCCTCGGATTCACCGCAACCCAGTTTGCGCTGTTCTCCAGCCTGTTTGCCATTCCAAGGGTTCTGGCCAATGCCAGTACCGGGTTTATCATCGAGGCGATTGGCTACACCAGTTTCTTCGTGCTGTGCACCTCTCTGGCGATTCCGGGAATGCTTATGTTGTTTAAAGTGGCACCATGGAGTGGTAACACCCGTTCGGGCTAGGCGCTTTCAATTCCTTGTTGGAAGGAATGTCTTACGGCAGGAAATTTCAGGGTTTTCGATACTGCTTATTGTGATCCCGTGTTACCGACTGGAACAGCGTGGGCGTCGGTAACCAGCTTATCCACATTTTTCCCGGTCAGCGCATCGAGAAAGGCGACCATCTGCAACATTTCTTTTTCGCTGAGTTCCAGCGGTCGAATCAGTGGGTCAAGCAACTCGTTGCTGATACCTCCGGAGTTGTAGAACTCGACCACTTCCTGCAGCGACGACAGCGAACCATCATGCATGTAAGGGGCTGTCAGGGCCACGTTTCGTAATGATGGGGTGCGGTATTTCCAGCGATCGTCGGGATCTTCAGTTATTTCATACAGTCCAAGGTCGCTGGGCGGGTCCTCGGAGGCGTCCGCCACCACGTCGCCAGCGACAGTGATGTATTCGCCAGGTGCGATCTGAACAATAGTGCCGGCGACCGGTTTTGCCATGGAACGCTGGTAGCCAATGCCGGTGTTGTGCATCAGGTTGTCGGTGAACAGGGAATAATCCTGGCCGACCAGGTGGCAGGCCGAGCATCCTGCCTTGCCTGTGAACAGTTCATAGCCCGACTGTTGTGCGGTGGTCAGGGCCCCGGCATCACCACCATGATGCCAACGGTCGTATGGGCTGTTGGCCGACACCAGGACGCGTTCATAGCTGGCCAGCGCCATTCCCAGTGTCTCCATGGATATCGGCTGGCCGTCGAATGCTTTTGTGAATCTTTCAGGGTATCCGGGAATGGCGTTGAGCTGGTCGATCACCTGTCCCACCGATCGGTTGCCCATTTCGTTGTTTGCCAGAAGGGGTCCCCAGATCTGTTGTTCCAGCGTTGTCTCGCGCCCGTCGTGGAACAACCGCGTCAAGTAGGCGGTGTTGTAAATGGTGGGTGAGTTGCGGCGGACCGTCCTGCCCTCGATGCCGACAGCGGTGGCCAGCTCATTGCTGGTAAATCCCTGTTCGGGAACGTGGCACATAGCGCAGGAAAAGGTGTTGTTGTGTGAAAGCCGGCGGTCGAAAAACAGCAGGCGTCCCAGTTCGATTTTGGCTTTCGTCAGCGGGTTTTCAGCCGGTGCGGGAATCGCCGGCAGGCCGAGTGGCGCAGCCAGGGCATATTGCCACAGGTCGGCGGATTGACCGCCGCGGGATTCAAGGCTGCGTGTGCGGGTCTGATAGCCCTGGCCCTCGTATCCCTCACGGCCATCTCCGGGACCCTGCACAGAAGCCGTTTTCCTGGATTCCATGTGCAGAGTGCGGATGTCGCTCAGCATGGTGTCGGCATGCAGGTATGAGGCGCTGAAAATGTTGCGGATTCTAAGCTGGCGGTCAATCAGATAGACCCTGAGAACGTGTGAAATTGCGCCCGCCGCTTTGTCTTCAGAATCCGGGTCCCGAACCACGGTTTGTCCATAGGATTCCAGGATCGGTTCGAGGTGCTGTTTGTCGCCGGTGGTCAGGAATTTCCAGTCGAAATCGCCTGAAATGTAGCGCTTGCCATAGCGATTCATGACCTCGGGCGTATCCTGAACAGGGTCAAAACTCAGGCTGATGAAACGCACATCGGCGCCAACGGGATCTTTCAGTAACTGATCCTGCAGGCGCCCCAGCACATGGGTCGCCAGCGGACAGCCGTTGGCATCGGAACAACTGCTGTAGATAAAGCTCATCACCACGACCTTGTCGCCCATCAGTGAATGTAGCGTTGTGGCTTTGCCGTCGCTGTCCAGCACCTGGCCGTCACCCGCCACGCCCATGGGCGGTAACTTATAGCTGCCCGCCTCGGGGGGGCTGAATTCCAGGTCGGTCCAGCCGGGCGCCAGAACCTGGGGCTCGGAATCATCCTCCCGCTGTTCTTGTGCCGTGGTGACATTCGAATCGAGGGCCAACCCCGCCCACACAAAAAAGCCGGCGAGCAAGGTGCCCGCCAGCTTGTTTCTTGCTTCCCTGCTGTACGACATTAATCGCCGCCGGTGCCACCGCCTCCGGTGTTCGGGGTCGCTGCCAATGGGTTGGTCAGGCCGTACAGCGAGTAAGCTCCAAAACGCATCTGGTGGGGAAGGCCCAGATTTTCAGCCAGGAAATCGATCGAGAACTGATGCTCCAGATCCGTTCCGTTCCAGGTGTAAGCCTTGAAATATTGCAGGTCTTCGCCTTCCGGAGCCTCTTGCTTGTCCCAGTTGGCCAGCAGCGATGAAGTGAAGTAAATGCGTTTGCCATCCCAGCTTTGTGAGGCCATGTTGATCTGGGCGCCGATCCTGGTTTCCTGCACCTGCACCGGGTTGAATGGGTCGGAAACGTCAAACAGTCGGGCTTTGCCGTCATTCCAGGTGTCGACCCATAGCAGCGAGTCATCCGCCGAGATCGAGATGTCCACCGGCAGTGGAACCTTTGCAGCATCACCAATATCGGCGACAGCCTTTGCCTGCCATTCACCGGATTCATCCTCGTATATCAGCCAGATCTTGGAGGTTAGCGCGGTGGTGGTGAAGCAGTAGTTGTTGTGTGCGCCCCAGGCACAACGGATTTCCAGAGGTGTTCCGGGGACGTCCAGGATTTTTTTTGGTTTGCGGCTGTGCAGGTCCCAGATGACCACGGTGTTTCCAAAGCGTTTCATGGCCTCGGCATCGCCCATCACCTTGCCGAGATTGCCCATGTAGTTGTTCCAGCCGGTGAACGAGGAAGTAATCATGACATTGCGTCGGGGCAGGGCGCGGACGTCATAACCGTAGCCGTCGGCGAAATTCCCGGATTTTTCGGCCCCCTGCAGATTTTCATCGGTCGGCATCCAGTGCGTCGCGACATAGTCGCCCGCATTGGTATATTCGACCAGCGCCGTGCGGCCACCGTGGTCCTTGTCGTTGGAGAGACCGGTAATCATCATGCGACCGGGCAAGGCGTAGGTGGTGTGAGGGCCAACGACTCCGCCACTGCTTGCTACGAAATTTTCGATGGTCCGATGTAGCTGGGGTTTGGCCGGGTCGGTGTGGACATCAAAGATGAATATCTTGCTGGTGTCCAGGCCACCAGCCCAGAGGTAGTGCCGGTCATCCGTGAGCCCAGAGTGATGGGCTTCATTGCGCCCGCCAACTGACAAAGTGTGGACGATTTTTCCGTAGTTGGGTGAGGCGGGATTCACATCCACCGTTACCAGTTTGTCCTGCTCATCTCCGACCCCCTCGGTTCCCAGTGTCCAGACATAGACGAAGTCTTCCTGGCCGACGATTTTGGCCATGTAGGGTGACATGCAGGTCTCGTCCGCGAAGGTTGGCGCAGTGCTTAAACCAGCCACGATTAAGGCGGTGCCCCACAATAAAGCTTTGCCGAATCTTGCCAGGGTCAGCTTGAGTTCCATGATGGTATCTCCCGGATTTCTTTAATCCATGCATTTGCGGATGGTGTATGCATTAGCATAGCTGAAAGCCGGTTTTTTTCATTGGTGGCAGGGGGTGGTGCGTCTGTTACTCAGGGACCCTCGATTCATGGCACTGCATGACTTGCCGGAATTCAGAAGGCATCGTTGATGCGCAACCGGACGAATTTGAGGGCCAACGAACCGCTTATCTGTCCAATTCATTGCAACGGGTCACAGCCGTGAATCACTAGCGATTCCGTTTGATTGTATTCTGACCGGCCGTATCTGCAGATCGACCACATACCAGATTCAATTCGGGGCAACTTGCAAACCCGTCAGCATCTCCTATGCTTGAAGTAGACGTGTAATTCTCAAGGGCAAAGAGAATGAACCTGCAGACGGATTTGCAGCAAAAGGTTTACAACCGCGTACTCACTGCGGTTGTATTTGTAACGGTGGTATCAGTCCTGGTGCCGCTCTCCCTTATATCTGGTGATCAGTCCTCTCATCCTGAAGTAATCGTTGGCACCTGGGGTGGTCAGGGTGCTGAGCTGATTGCGCAGGAATCTTCTGTTCGAATCGAATTTAATTGCGCCTGGGGCCACATCGAGGGACCGCTGGAGATCCAGTCCGGCGGCGAGTTTTCCATTCAGGGTTTATATGCCATTGAGCCGGGCGGGCCGGGTATTTCCGGCGAGCCGGAGCCAAAGGGCACACCGGCCATATTTTTCGGGTCCGTTAAGGATTCTGAGATTCAACTAAACGTAACAATAAGCAAGCAAAATAGAACTCTCGGGCCATACGTCGTCCGGGAATCTGAAAAATCGTCTTTGGAGAAGTGCCTGTAGTTCGCATCGTAATCGAAAGTATCCAATTGGGATTACAAGGAGTTGATACGATGACACAGGATTTTAAATTCTTGACTGTATTGAGGTCGCTCACCGCGATCCTGTTCGCAGTCACACTCGCTATTGCACAACCCGTTTACGGGGAACAAAGCAGCATGCCTGAGGAGAAGGAGGGTGTCGCTCAGCGTAGTGACGCTGGATTATCGGTGGGACAAACCCCACCGTCAGGCCCCATCGTCAGGGCTCTTGGGCCGGGGCTGTCGACCCTGGGGCTTGATTTCCAGATGAGCCAGTTTGGGGTTGATACCACTTTCAGTCCACCTGACACCATGGGTGATATTGGACCTGATCATATTGTCGAGATGATCAACGGGCGCTACGAGGTTTACGACAAGCAGGACGGTACTGTTCTGGACTCGCGAAGTCTGAACAGCTTCTGGACCAACATTGTGGGGTTGAACCTGCCGCAGAACATTTGCCAGGCAGACAATACCTGTAGCATTGACGGTGCGGCCTGCATGGTGAATTCCGACTGTGCCAGTAACTTCACATTTGACCCCCGGATAGTCTATGACCGCCTGAGCCAGCGATGGGTTGCTATTTCCATTGATGCAGCGCTCGGTGCCGACAATGATTTTTACCTTGCACGCAGTGATACCAGCGATCCAACCGGAAACTGGGAAGGGTTGAAGTTCGATTCTGATACCACGGGTCCGGCTGAATTTCATGACTATGAAACGCTTGCAGTCGATATGGATGCGGTCACCACCTGTACCCAGGATTTTGACAGCGGAAACGGCGGAGGCGGCGTGGAATCGTGCTACACGATTCCCAAGGCCGATATTCTGGCGCCGGTCCCGACGGTCGCCAACATGACCCGCTTTGAATCAAATCCCCCCAATCTGCCCTCCGTTTCGGGCAGCATTCAGCCGGCGCTCAGCTTTGAGGCTGTAGCGGATGGAACCACACCCATTTTCGGTGTTTCCGGAGGCGCCATCGTGCGCGGGGACATCACGGGTGCAGGCGCAGCCGGTGCTGTTCTTGGGCCAACCGGCGGAATCGTCGGTGATCCGGGACACGCTAACCCGCCGGCAGCACGCCAGCCAGCCGCTGATCCGGGTGCCACTATTGAAAACGTGGCACCGCGATTTGTCTCCAACGTGATCGAGATCGGCGACAGCATCTGGGCGGTTCATTCTGTAGCCGGAAGCGGATCCAATGCCGCATTGCAGTGGTACGAGATCGAAGAGTCGACTGACAACCTGCTCCAGTGGGGCCTGATCGAAGACACCAACGAGGATTACCATGAACCATCGATCGCCGTGAATTCCATGGGCGATGTACTGATTGGATATTCCTGCTCGGGTCCGTCGCTGAACGTCAGCACCTGTATTTCAGTGGGTGAAACCATCGCAGGTGTGACGACTTTTGAACCTCGTCAGATCGTGACCGCGGGTGCCGGCCTTTACTATCAACTGATCCGTGGTCGTAACCGCTGGGGAGACTATAGCGCCACGGTTGTTGATCCGGATGATGAATGCACGTTCTGGACCATGCAGGAGTTTGTTGCTGTTGGTGGCCCGGCCAACGTTGGCCCCGGAGGCATGGGCACCGATGATGATGTGGAAGGTGGTGCTTATGGCACCCAGGTCACCGAGGTCGTGATCAATGGATGTGCGGAAGCCGACATTCGAATCATCAAGGCAGACAGCCCTGACCCGGTCGTTGCAGGAACAAACCTCAGCTATACACTGGACGTCAGCAATCTTGGGCCTTCACGTGCTTTCAGCGTATTGGCATCGGATTTCCTGCCGTCAGATGTGAGCTATGTCTCTTCAATTGATGGGGACTGGTCCTGCGCGCACGCGGCCGGCACCGTCGACTGCACCTGGAACGGCGGAAATCCCTCCGGAAGCCTTGCCTCGGGAGAGGACGCTGATACTGTCAACCTGACGGTCGCGGTGAATCCCAGCATGGTTTTCGAGGGCCGGTTTTCGCTTTCCAATACAGCAGGTGCTTCCAGCGACACGCCGGATCCGGATGTGCTCAACAATGAAGACACTGAGGACACCAGTGTGGTTGCCGAGACGGATCTGGATATCGAACGATTTGAAGCGATCAACCCACCAGATGAAATCCTGGTCGGTGAGGACATTGCCATAACGCTCGAGAAAGACGTTTCCAATCACGGGCCTTCATGGCCGGTTAACACCGAGGTCAGCGTCGATGCAACACCGCCGGCTGATTCAACCATCGATCCAGCCATGGCATCGCAGAATGTTCTGATTCCGGAGCTGGATACTGTGGTCACGGTTGAGGAGAACTTCACCATCAACTGTGGTGCAGCCAGCAATCACTTGTGGTCGTTTGAAAACACCATTGTTCCGACTGATGCCATGACGACTGATCCGGATTTGAGCAATAACACGGCGAACCTGGACGTGCAGATTGAATGCATCGTTCCGGTGGCGATCAACTTCAAGCCGGGAAGTGATCCCAATTCAGAGCAACGCCTCAAGGGAATTGCGCCAGTGGCTGTCTTGACAACCATGGCCGGCGAGTACGATACACCGCTGGATTTCGACGCCACATTGATTGATCCGCTGAGTGTTCGTTTTGGTCCACCGGCCATCTTTGGTGACGATGGGCTGGGTGCATTTGAAGTGCATAATCGTGGGCACCTTGAGGACTCCATTGAGCTAGACGAGGTGACGATGGACGGTGACACCGACATGCTGCTGCATTTCAAAATGAAGGATGCCGGATTTGACGGAACAGAGACGGAAGCCTGCGTCAAAGGTGAATACACCGACGACACCGGAACACATCAGTTCTTCGGATGTGATGCGATTCGGTTCCCGCCTGGATCCGACTGATTGACCGGCCTTGTTTGAACTAAAGGAGGCAGGGCGGCACTTCGGTGCCGCCTGGTCCGCTCAGCGTATTTCGCGCACCCTGGCCCCAAAGGGCAGAATCGCCAATCGAACCATTTTGAGGTGCTGAACCGCCAGTGGCAGGCCAACGACGGTCAAGCCCAGGATGAGTGCGAGGGCCAGGTGAATCAGCGCCAGTTCAAATCCCGGCAGAATGATCCAGATGATGTTCATGATGATGGCCAGAGCGCCGCCAGGTGGCTCGACTTCCCCTATTTCATGACCAAAGGGTGACAATGCCAGTCCGGCCAGTTTGAAACACTGGATGCCGAATGGAATACCGATGATGGTGATGCAAAGTAAAACACCGCCAAGGACATAGGCAATAACCACGATAAAGCCGCCAAGAATTAGCCAGATGATGTTTAACAGGATGCTCATGATCAGTGATTATCGCAGATCTGAATGCCCGTGTAGATGGCGATGGTCGATGATCTGGCGGAGTGTGAAGAATCGAATGAACAGAACCCCGGTCATCGTATAGTTCGAACGCCCCTTGCGTTCTTGTGAACGTAAACACATCTAGTCGCTTGCGTTTTTAGCTTTTCTTTTGAGGTTGTCACTCATGTTTAAAATCTGCTCCTTTTGGCTGGCTTTATCCCTGGCCGTCATTTGCCCGGGACAGTTACTCGCACAGGAAGAAGGGACGAACCCGGATCAGACCATCGCGACTGATCCTCACACGGAACCCCTGGAAGTGCCTGTCGAAATTCTGCGAATGCGCATCAAGCACAAGACTGCAGAGCAACTGACAGAAGAGGCCGATTACTGGACGAGCATATTGCAGGACACCATTGAACGGCTCAATGACGCCAAGGTTGAGGTCTTCGTCGAAAACGAGAGACTGCTGGCTGCCCAGCAGGAGGCCGAGACCAGGGACGACCCGGCCACTGATGAGCCTGACCCGGCCGTTGAAAAGGAGATTGCGATCAAGGATGCAAAACTGGATCGCGTCGAAGAGTTGCGGGAACAACGTGCCAGGGTTGTCGATCGATTGAACGTGGTTATTGAGGAGCTGAGTCTCAAGCTGGGCATGACGCCAGAGGGCGAAGAACAGGAGACTGTTCAGAAATACCGGCTGTATGTCGCGGCGGTCAAGGGTGTCGAGGTCGATACCAGCGACTGGCAGGCGCTGCAAAAGACGGTGGTCTCCTGGCTGGTTTCAGAAGAAGGTGGAATCAGGCTGGGAAAACACCTTCTTGAGTTCATCATCATTGTGATCGGTTTCTGGTTGCTCAGCATCCTGCTGGGCAAGCTGGCCGCCAAGGCCATGGCTCTGGCATCCGATACATCAAACCTGCTTCGAAAGTTTGTGACCAAGGCAGTTAAGCGGGTGACCATCATCGTGGGTATCCTGCTGGGACTTGCTGCGCTGGAGGTCAACATCGTTCCGCTGGTCGCCGTGATCGGCGCGACCGGCTTTGTGATTGCCTTCGCCCTCCAGGACACGCTCAGCAACTTTGCCAGCGGCCTCATGATCATGTTCTACAAGCCGTTTGATGTCGGCGATTTCGTGGAGACCAGCGAAGTTTCGGGCAAGATCAGGTCCATGACCCTGGTCACGACAAACGTGATGACCCCTGATAA
>DATFLY010000095.1:0-7907 GCA_035267185.1 Lysobacterales bacterium
GCCTGACATGCAATCACCTGGGTAACGATTGCCATCTTCTGGTGGTGCAGGGCAATACCCTTTACGAGGCCTACCGTGTAACTTCCAGTGGCAGCAACAGCCTTGAGGCTCAGTGCCTGGCCATCTGGCAAATTGATGTTGAATACCCTCCCGAAGGCCGTGGTGAACATTGCACCAGTGCAGATGCTGCGGGGTTTCCCATGGCACCTTTGATGTTCAATGCAGATGATATTGATGCGGAATTGGATATTGACCCGACCGGAGAGGGCGACCTTGGCCACGCCATACGTTTCATTATCAGAAATGAACGAATGGCAAGCGACAACGCCCTGGGTGGCGTGTCGGGAAGGCTTTATGTCCGGCCAGCTTCACATGCTGGTGGGCCAAGTGGCCCGAAAGAATCGGTTCCCTATGGTGCAAGGTTACGCCTTCGTTCTGATTTTCCACTCGATGGTTACAATCCGGCCGCCCGTGTCATCCTCAATACATTCAAACGCTACGGAATCGTGCTGGCCGATGGTGGAAACATTGCACTGACCGCCGAAAGTGACCTGTACACCGAAACATCCTGGAGTGAACTCGGTGTTGGCTCACGTATTTTTGACCAGACCCCGGGTGCACTGGATGTGGACATTACCGATTTTGAAGTCATCGACACCGGACCCCGGATAGCCGAGACCTATGAATGCGTTCGGTCGGTTATCCCAACCACGATGCTCAAAAACGGTTTCGAAGGGTAGGGTACGAGGAAACCGCCGATGTAAGCCAGGCAAGGGAGACTCCCTACCAAAACCCGTCGTAAATACGTCCCTGTAGACTCGGATGCGGCGTCCCTGCCGCATACGGTTTTGGTAGGGAGTCTCCCTTGCCTGGCTGTCGCGTGCGTGCGACGTTGAGGCCTAATATGTCGATGGTTAGGGCTATTGGTACATAGAGCTAAGGCAAGCCGATCAGATACAGCTTTCGGTAATATGAAAGAATTTTGGCGCATCGACCCGCTTGAGTCAGGGAAGGCACATACCCGTTCAAAACCTTAGGAGACAGGACGTCTCCTCAGAGCCACAGGGAAGTGTTTATGCGTGTTTTGAAAGGGTATATTCCTGGCTGGACCCCTCTGGTTCTAGCAAATTTTTCTCACTGACTTCTTAGTGGGTTGTTAGGATGCTCGCCCCAGTTCATGTAGGGCTTTCCTGTCTCTACCTCGACCATGGTGATGCATTGCTCGACCGGGCAGACCAGGTAACACAGGTTGCAGCCGACACATTCCTCGTCAATTACCTCGTAGATGCGCTTACCGTTGCCATCTTTCGCCTGGGAAATCGCCTGGTGTGACGTGTCCTCGCAGGAGATGTAACACAAACCACACTCGATGCACTTGTCCTGGTCGATACTCGCAATGGTTTTGTAGTTGAGATCAAGCTGGTTCCAGTTGGTGACATTGGGGATGGCGCGACCGCGGAATGACTCGATATCCGCATGACCCTGCTCATCCATCCAGTTGTTCAAACCATCAATCAGGTCATCGACAATCTTGAAACCGTAGTGCATGGCCGCGGTACAGACCTGGACGCTGCCGCAACCCAGGGCAATGTATTCTGCAGCATCACGCCAGTTGCTGATGCCGCCTATGCCGGATATCGGCATTCCTGCGGTTGCAGGGTCGCGGGCAATCTCAGAGACCATGCTGAGCGCGATGGGTTTAACAGCAGGGCCGCAGTAGCCGCCGTGCGCACCCTTTCCACCAACCGAAGGTTCTGGTGAGAACGAATCCAGATCTACCGAAGTGATCGAATTAATGGTGTTGATAAGTGATACTGCGTCAGCTCCGCCAGCTTTGGCAGCGCGGGCAGGGTAGCGAATATCGGTAATGTTTGGTGTGAGTTTCACGAACACGGGCAGATCAGAGTGCATCTTGCACCAGCCAGCCACATCCTGGATGTACTCCGGCACCTGGCCGACGGCAGAGCCCATGCCGCGCTCGCTCATTCCATGCGGACAGCCAAAATTCAGTTCCACCGCGTCGCAGCCTGTCTGCTCCACTGCTTTTAGAATGTCCCGCCAGGCCTGCTCATTGCAGGGAACCATGAGCGACACTACCATGGCTCGATCGGGCCAGGCTCTTTTGACTGCCGCGATTTCATCCAGGTTAACCTGCAAGGGGCGATCCGTGATCAGCTCAATATTGTTGAGCCCCATCATGCGTGTGCCGTTGTAGTCGACCGAACCATAGCGCGAACAGACATTTACAACAGGTGGTCCGTCTTCACCCAGGGTTTTCCAGACCACGCCACCCCAGCCGGCTTCGAAGGCCCGTTCGACATTGTATTGCTTGTCGGTTGGAGGTGCAGAAGCCAGCCAGAATGGATTAGGGGAGCTTACGCCAGCGATATTGCAAGTCAGATCAGCCATTTCATCAGCCCGTTAGAAACCCGTTAATACTCTCAGCAGCAATCTTGCCATCCTGAACTGCCACCACCGTGAGGTCTTCCCCGGCGATGCAATCACCCCCTGCCCAGACATTCTTGAGGCTGGTACGGCGGTTTTCGTCAACGATGATCCGGCCACGGTCAATATCCGGACAGTCCTGCTCATCCATGGTGGTCTCATCAAAATGCTGGCCAATGGCCTTGAATACCTGGTCGGCAGGTAAATCGATTGTCTCTCCAGTGCCCGTTAGTCTTCCGCGTTCATCGTTTTCGGTGTATTCAAAACGCACACCTGCAACCGCACCGCCTTCGACCAGGATGCGTTGAGGTGTGGCCCAGGTCTTGATCAGCACGCCGTTGGTCTGAGCGACTTCCTGTTCAAAATCTGTGGCGCCCATTTCCTGAAAGCCACGTCGATATACCATGGTGACAAATTCGGCCCCCAGTTTTTTGATCTGGACAGAGATATCAATCGCAGTGTTGCCGCCACCGATCACAACCACCCGGCGGCCGACGGGAATGGTTGACAGGTCTTCCTGGCGAATTCTTTCGATCATTCGGACTGCACTATGAATGCCCTCGGCATCCTCATCATCCATGTCCAAATGATTCACTGCGTTGTGACCGATGCCAATAAATACTGCGTCGTAGTCGCGCCTCAAATCAGCAAGGCCGAAATCAACCCCCAGTGTTTTGCGGTTTCGTATTTCAATTCCGCCAATTCCGAGTATGAATTCAACTTCCCTTGCAGCCCGGTCATCGTTCATTTTGTAGGCAGCCAGCCCGTATTCATTGAGTCCGCCGGCTTTTTCCTTCGCTTCAAAAACAACCACTTTGTGGCCATGCATGGCAAGTCGATGAGCGCAGGAAAGTCCTGCCGGACCGCCACCAACGACAGCCACGGTTTTGCCACTTTCAGGCGCTCTGGAGAATGGCTGGTCGCCTCTTTCGAAAAGGTGATCGGTGGCATAACGCTGCAACTGGCCGATCGCAACAGGACGATGTTCGGCTGTATTCTTGACGCAGACCTGCTCACACAATTCCTCAACCGGGCAGACGTTAGCGCATGTACCGCCCATGATGTTCTCGGAAAGAATGGTGACCGCCGAACCTTTGATATTGCCGCTTTGAATTTTCCTGATAAAACCGGGAATGTCGATGCCGGTCGGGCAGGCTTCAGTACACGGCGCATCAAAGCAGAACAGGCACCGTGCCGATTCCACGATTGCTTCATGACCA
Source organism: Lysobacterales bacterium (assembly GCA_035267185.1). Classification (GTDB taxonomy): domain Bacteria; phylum Pseudomonadota; class Gammaproteobacteria; order Xanthomonadales; family SZUA-36; genus JAUIBE01. The sequence goes on from DATFLY010000095.1 coordinate 3,666, forward strand.
CTCAGTGGTGGGTGTAAATCAGAGTAGTTCTCGGCAATATTCCCAGGCGAAAGACGCCCGGCCTTAACGTCGCTCATTGTTCAACCTCCCGCCCATCAACAGGTAGTATGCAACACCAGAGATTGCCAGTCCCAGAAACCAGGCGTAGTTGTAGAGGTTGACGATAAATCCGTGGCCCTGGGTCACACCGATCTGAGCAAGGAATCCGGGCACATTCGGAATCACGCCAGCCAACAGGGCAATGATTGCCTTATTGTTAAAACCTGCATAGCGACCGTCCTGACGATAAAGGTCCTCTTCATCCAGTTCAGTGCCACGCACCAGGAAATAATCCACCAGGATGATTCCAATCACGGGACCCAGAAGAGCCGAATAGCCGATCAGCCATGTGAAAATGTAGCCACTCGGGTCTGCCAATAGCTTCCACGGCATCATCAGGATGCCGATCAGGCCGGTAATATAGCCGCCACGTTTAAAGTCAATCTTGTCGGGCCACATGTTTGAAAAAGCATTTGCCGGACCAACCACGTTGGCGGCAGCGTTGGTTGAAATGGTGGCGATGATGACAGCAACCATGCAGGCCGATACCAGCAACGGCGAGTCAAACCGGCGAACCAGGACCACCGGGTCCCAGATGGCCTCGCCGAAAATCACGATGGTCGCGCTGGTGACTGCCACGCCAATAAAAGCAAACAGGGTCATCGTGGTGGGTAAGCCTGATAACTGCCCAACTACCTGCGCCCGCTGGTCTTTTGCATAGCGCGTGAAGTCAGAAATATTCAACGTCAGCGTGGCCCAGAAGCCCACCATGGCGGTCAGGCTCGGGAAAAACAGGTTCCAGAACTCTGTCGAAGTCGTGAATTTTGATTCGGCCTGAAGCATGGGGCCAAAACCATCAGCTTGCGTGTATGCCCATGCGAGCAGGCCAAGCCCGCACAGAATTAGAAACGGAGCGGCCAGGTGTTCCAGTATCCGAATGGATTCAATGCCTTTCCAGATCAGCCAGATGTTCATGAACCAGAAAATCATAAAACACACGAACTGAATCCAGTGGATGCCGATCCAGTTGGGCATCAGTGCAGGGGTGTCTGCAATGCCCGGGGCATAAATCAGGAGGATGGTGTAAATGGCCGCGCCACCGATCCATGTCTGGATGCCAAACCAGCCGCAGGCAACGATTGCACGCAGGAACGATGGAATATGAGCGCCCGAGATGCCAAATGATGCACGTGCAAAAACCGGAAAAGGAATGCCGTATTTGGTGCCGGCATGACCTGAAAGGGCCATTGGCACCAGCACGATCAGGTTGCCGATCAGAACCGTCCACATTGCCTGTTGCCAGCTCATGCCGCCATCGACCAGCGATGCAGCAATCATGTAAGTCGGGATGTTGATTGCCATCCCGACCCACAGCGAAAAGAAGCTGATGGCTTTCCAGTCCCGCTGCGCGGCCGGGACTGGCGCCAGGTCGGCATTGGTCAGATTGGGGTCAGAACCCATTTTGGTGTTCGTTGATTACGTGACACTGGCCCGTTGTCCAGACGAGGGCTCTGCTCGATTTTCCTGAGCTCTTCACAGTTCTGTGAGTTGCCCATAGGATTCGGGTCGGCGGTCGCGGAAGAACTGCCAGGTATTGCGAACCTCCCTGACCATGTCGAAATCAAGCTCGGCAATGACCATCTCGTCCTCATCTTCGCTTGCCTGGGCCACGATCTGTCCCCTGGGATCGCAAAAATAGGAATTGCCGTAAAACTTGCCTATGTCCCATGGCGCTTCTGTGCCGACGCGATTGATCGCCCCGACAAAGTAACCGTTGGCCACTGCATGTGCTGGTTGTTCAAGTTCCCAGAGGTACTGGCTGAGTCCGGCCACGGTTGCCGAGGGGTTAAAGACGATTTCAGCGCCGTTCAGGCCCAAACAGCGAGCACCATCAGGGAAATGGCGGTCATAACAGATGTAGACACCGACCTTACCGTACTGGGTGTCAAACACCGGGTAGCCAAGGTTGCCCGGTTTAAAGAAAAACTTTTCCCAGAAACCGGCGACCTGGGGTATGTGCATCTTGCGATATTTCCCAAGGTACTCCCCGGTGGCATCGATGACGGCCGCGGTGTTGTAGTACACACCCGTCATGTGTTCCTCGTAGATCGGCACCACGATGACCATGCCGTACTTCTTCGCGTATTCGCACATCAGTTGGGTGGTTGGGCCATCCGGGATCGGCTCGGCGGCGTCGTACCACTTTGCATCCTGCGACGGGCAAAAATAAGGCCCGGTAAAGATTTCCTGGAAACAAAGCATCTGAACGCCCTTGGCGCCTGCCTCCTCGATGTATGGAATGTGGGCCTCGATCATTGCCTGGCGATGGGCTTCGCATGATTCGCCCGTGTCAATTTTATTGGCCATCTGGATGATGGCAGCCTTCACGTTTCTTGGCATATCGGCTCCCGAATGAATGGGGTCAGAGTAAAAACCAGGTTGTTCTGGAAACTACATATTACCGCTTGCTTGCGATAATTTTTACTCTGATCCCTGACTTGGTTACTCTGGCCCCATGGATCGTTTCATGCAAGCAGCCATCACTGAGGCCCGACTCGGACTTGAAGAGGGTGGGATTCCGATTGGCTCAGTTATCGTCCACAACGGCGAGATCATTGGCAAAGGTCACAATCGGCGTGTTCAACAAGGCAGTGCGGTTTTACATGGTGAGATGGATGCTTTGGAAAACTGTGGCCGACAGCCTGCAAGTGTGTATCGCACGAGCGTGATTTATACAACGCTCTCACCCTGTTCAATGTGTACCGGGGCCATCCTTCTTTATGGCATCCCAAAAGTCGTGGTGGGGGAAAACCAGACCTTCCTGGGTGAGGAAGAATTACTAATGAGTCGCGGGGTTAGCGTAGAAGTGATTCAGAATAAGGAATGCATCGACCTTATGAAGCAGTTCATTGCGAATTCACCAGAGTTGTGGATCGAGGATATTGGTGAATAGCGAACCCGGGGCCACGAAACAGGGGTCAGAGTAAAAACTGCAAAACCTTGATACGGGTCCGGTCAGTGTTCTAAGCGGTTTTTACTCTGACCCCTTATTCAACAGGCTCTCCTTCCACACCCAAACGCTCATGCATAATTGGGCTGGTGGTGGTGTATTGCAGGCGCACTTTCTTCTCCGGAAACAGGTATTGCTGAATGCCGAATGAAGCCAGCGCTGCTTCGTGAAATCCGCTCAGGATGAGCTTCTTTTTACCAGGGTAAGTATTGATGTCGCCCACGGCAAAAATTCCGGGAATGCTGGTCTGGAATTTTTCGGTGTCGACCGGGAGTTGGCGTTTTTCTATCTCGATTCCCCAGTCCGCAATTGGGCCAAGGTTCGGCGACAATCCCCAGAATACGAAAACCTCGTCCGCTTCCACGTGATGACGTTCGCCGTCCGGGTCCACGATTTCGAGTCCCCTGAAAGAGCCATCAACGTTCTTGAGAACACTGCGCGCCTGGCCCTGGAATTCTCTCAGGCTCTCGCCGTCAGCCAGGGCCTTCATTTTGCTGACAGAGGCCGGTTGGGCACGGTATTCCGGGCGACGATGTACCAGGGTGATGCTTCTCGCCTTGTTGTGTAGTTCCAGGGTCCAGTCGAGTGCCGAATCACCACCACCCATGATGATGATGTCTTTGCCATTGAGACGCTCGGGTTCGATCACCTTGTAATTGATGTTTGAACCATCGAATTCATCAGCACCCATGGCGCGCAGATGTCGGGGCTGGAATGCGCCGAGCCCGGCTCCAATCACCACAGCGCCCGCATCAAATTCGGTGCCTGTCGAAGTTTTGATAGCGAATCTGCCGTCGTCCTTGCGTACCAGTTCAGTGACCGTCTCATTGAGATGAAACTCAGGCTTAAATGGCCTGATCTGCTCCATCAGGCGATCGGCGAGTTCCTGGGCACCACAAACGGGCAGCGCGGGAATGTCATAAATGGGCTTGTCGGGGTACAGTTCAGAACACTGGCCACCAACCTGGCCGAGTGAATCAACGATATGTGCCTTAATATCCAGAAGGCCCAGTTCGAACACCTGGAAGAGTCCGCAGGGGCCGGCTCCGATAATGACAACGTCCGTTTTTATTTTCATGGTTGTATTCTATCCAAATGACCAACGCCCGCCCGATCAAACTTGAACCTTCCTGGCTTGAAAGACTGCAAGACGAGTTTGCCAAGCCATATATGACCGAATTACGTGGATTTCT
>DATFLY010000096.1:0-10334 GCA_035267185.1 Lysobacterales bacterium
CGCTGACCCCTTTGATCAGATTGATTATGGATTCAGTGCTTCCGGGCAAGCGTTTACCTGCGGCAGGGGTGCAGAACAGGTCTGATTCAACTGACATTGCAGTTCCTCTGCGTACAGCAAAGAACTAACAAGCCTGGCGACCCTGCCTTTATAGATATCAGAATGTGCGAACACCATGTTCTGGCTGTTGGCATTCCAGATCAGGATGTCTTTCGATGACGGGCCTTCAGATTCCTCGGCAGGCTCGATAGATTCGACCTCGCCAGCATCGTTGACACATAGAGTCTCATATTTCGGCAGACCGCAGGCGCCCACCGCGCATTCGCTGCTGTCGTCACTGTCCGGTTCGCCATTGAGTTACTCAAGCGCCCGGATTGTCATGCGACCACCGAAGCTATGCCCCAGTAAATGAAGGCGTGGAGAATCATCATCTGCGGGGCTTAGCGATTCCACCGGAGAAGCCATCCTGATGCTTTCGCCCAGGCTCTCGTACAACCTGGACAGCGATTTCTCAGTAATCGAATTCTGTGGATGCCGGGCTCTTGTTCCAGCCATGTGTAAAGACAATCAGGTCGGTGACACGCGGGAACCTGTCCTCTATGCGACTCTTGATCCTCTCGATCTGGTCGGGGTATTTCTGTGATCCGTCCTCCCTGAATTCCATGGCCTCGAAAAATATTTGCTTTCAATTCAGCGCCCGCTCGGTAAGCATGGCCACATGAAAACAGTCAGAGCACTCCACCCCCGATACCTGTACGTTCTGTTGTGCATACTGATGCCGGTATTTCTGGGTGCATGCAGCCCACTGGTGATCGTCAATTCTGCGAGCCCGGATGAGCATTTTATAAAAAGTGCCAGCATCGAGTATGGGCCGGATCAGAGACAGAAGCTTGATGTCTATTCACCCATCGATGCAGGCAGTGCGACACCGGTCGTCGTTTTTTTCTATGGTGGCGGGTGGCGCAATGGCTCCAGGCAAAATTATGAATTCGTTGCCTCAGCGCTGACGGAGGCGGGGTTAACGGTGGTCATACCGGACTATCGCCTTTTTCCTGACGTCACATTCCCGGCTTTCGTGGAAGATGGTGCTGCAGCTTATGCATGGGTTATTTCGAACATTGAACAATATGGTGGCCGGCCCGGCGACACTTTCATCATGGGTCATTCAGCCGGTGCGCACATCGCTGCCAGCATCGCTCTGGACGGGCGCTATCTGGAGCAGCAGGACCTTACCACAGACTCTGTTCGAGGCTTTATCGGGCTGTCCGGTCCGTATGACTTTTTACCCCTGAGTGGCTATCTGGAAGATGTATTTCCGGAGCCATACAGGGAACAAAGCCAGCCGATCAACTTTGTGTCCAGTGATGCCCCGCCAACACTGTTGATCCACGGTGAAGACGACTTTACCGTTCGTATTGAAAACAGCGAAAGACTGGGCATGAAACTTCAGGAGAGCGGTGTGGAAGTCACGCTCAAGAGCTATGAAGGTGTGGGTCATGCGCGGGTGGTTGCCGCCATGGCCCCGCCGCTCGATTTCCTCGCGCAAACTTTTGAGGACACCGAAAAATTCATTCAGGATGTTGTCAGTTCAGAGTGACAAGTCAGCCGAGCCCAGACGGACTCTGCGTTAGGATTACTCCGGGGTTTGGGTTGTCCCGACCCACCTTGGCTGCCTAGAAGGGATTGAGGCGCAACGTCGATTCGATGGCCCGGCGGGATTCTGCAGGCAATCCGGCCTGTTCTGCAAAAGTTTTCCAGTTCGATACGGTCTCCTGCACCTCATTCACAATCGCTTCTGCCAGACCACGTTTCATTGAAGCTGTCCGGGCACAGGCTTTGAAGTCTTCCATGGTGAATTCGCCTCGTTTGCCGTTCAGGGTCATTTGCTGCTTTGCGGTCCATGCGCCCTGGGGGTTGTAACTGTATGTGACGTCAAAGGCAGGGGAGAGTGACCATTCGCCCTGCTTGTTCATCAAAAACGCGATGTTCTTGACATGATCATCCTGGTTTCGGGCCACGATATTGAACACCATTCGTCGAAATTGCTGTTCGATGGCTTCCATGGGCAGGCGCAGCTGGCGCATCACGAGCAGGGCCTGTTCGTAGCTGTAGCCGCCAGCCAGGTTGAAATCAAAATGAGCCATTGCACCCAGGGATTGCATATGAAGCTTCTGACCATCGGGAAGCCGATCAAAACGGCGGGTCATGAAGTGTCGCCGATTGCCTTCTTCAAACAGGCGGCACTCATTGATTTCGATTCCACTGGCCCTTGCCATCAGGTAGTAGGCATATTCGATCGCACCGTATCCTTGTGGGTCTTCCAGTTCCTTGTCACGGTTGCCGGCCACCCCATCGAATTTCAATAACCAGTATTCAAAACCTTTTCCTGCTCTGACCTGGCCGGATCGGACCTCGTTGGTTTCCCGGTTCCAGGCGATGACGGCCTTGGCCCGTGCGCCGCCTGCAGAGGTTCCCACGCGCAGGATGTCACTCAGCGCAGCTGACTTTTCATCATCTGCAAAGGACGCCTCCAGCCTGTTGCGTTTGGTTAATATTTCAGAAGCCAGATCGACCAGCTTTTCAACTTCAATCCGGGTTGCTTTTCCTGGTCGTGGCCCGGTTGCTGGTGCAAACTCCAGGGCACCCATGCCGCGTGCGCCGGTATAACACAATCGCTCAACAGCATTAAATGAATCAGGCTTGCGCCCCAGTGAGGCGAGCCAGGCATTGATCAGTGTATTGCCGAATTTGTCGGGCAGTGAATCAACCAGCAAACCGGGCAGGCCCAGGAAAGTTTCCCGCGCAAGTGCCGGGAATTGGTAGACGCGTCTTGAAAGCGGCATCACGATGGGTGATACCTCGATGCCGCTTTTTGCGAATGCCGGGTCGTATTCGAATGAGGCGGCTTCATCACCATCCAGTAACGACACCGCTCCGATGCTTCTTCCCCATAACCTGACTTCGGCCACCGTGGTCATTAATCATCGCCCCACTGCCATGGCTCATCCCCGCTTTGCGCTGCTTTTTTGCGCTTGCCTCGCTTGCCAGAAGCCCGCTTGCGCACCTTGCCCTTGCGTTTGAGCAGATCCAGCGGGCGAGGGTTGGTTTCAGGAACGAGGTTTTCAAGGCCGGGCAGGGCATCCAGCGCTCGTAATACACGAATCAGGCTGTCTGTCTGGGAAGCGTGCCCCGCTTCGATGCGCTCCAGGGTTCGTTTGCCAATACCGGCTTGCCTGGCCAGGTTTGCCTGGGTTAACTCCAAATCTATTCTTCGCGCTGCCAGTCGCTTGCCCAGTTCCGCCAGGATGCTCTCATCAGTCAATAAAGGCGTAATGTTCATAATCGTCAAATATTACGAAATAAGTGCATATAATATCATAAATCGTCGAAAGTAACGATATAAATAATTGTAATACAATGAATATTTAAGTCGTCATAGGTTACGATATTTATATGAATAAGTGATTAAATCGTAATATTCAACGATAAATCGCTAACAAACCTGGTCCGATGCACTGGTGAAATTAGCTTCCCTCAAGCTCCTGACATTTTCCTTTCCATGGCTCTGCGCGCTGCGACCAGTGATGATGTGATATTCCGGAGCTGAAAACTGCTCGATCGCATCAACATCCTGATCGCATATCGCTTGATTGAAGGCTTCTCTTGCCTGTCGAATCTGTGACTCATCATCTCCTGATACCGATTCGTCAGGAAGTACTGATGCGGTCACGGATAAGAGAAAAACGAAAGCAATTGATTTGCTGATGACGCCGGGATTCATGGGCTTTCCATCGTTGGTATTGCGCGAATTGCACAGGCCCCCGGTGTTCGAATTTCTTCAGGCCTGTTGATTCGGCTTTGTTTGATTATCGCTTTGCCCGGGTGGCATAGAGCATGTAGTTAACCTGCACCGATGAGATGATTTTCAGTTTACGGGTCAAAGGGTTTGCCGTCACCCCGACAATATCGCGTAATCTCAGGCCGCCCTCGGCAAGACATTGTCTGATTTCAGCCGGCTTACGGAGAAGGCGCCAGTGATGGGTTCCTCTTGGTAACCAGCCCAGAACATACTCGGCGCCAATGATAGCGACCAGCCAGGCCAGCGGGGTGCGGTTGATGGTCGAGACAAACATGATGCCGCGACTGCCAGTTACCCGGCAACAATCAGCCATGAACTCGCCGAGATCCGCAACATGCTCGGCCACCTCCATGTTGAGGACCACATCGAATCTTTCCTGCTGGTCTGCCAGTTCAGAGGCCGGGGTGAGGCGATAGTCGATTGATAATTCCGATTGACTGGCATGCAGTCGCGCCACTTCGATGTTTTTCTCGACAACGTCAATGCCAGTCACCTGTGCCCCAAGTTTCGCAATGGATTCGCTCAGGATGCCCCCGCCGCAGCCAACATCCAGCACCCTGAGGCCGTCCAGTGGCTTAGTCGATTCCGGATCGCGGTCAAAATGGAGGCACAGTGCATTTTTGATGTAAGTAACGCGTAGCATGTTGAGCTGATGCAATGGCCAAAAGGGTCCACTCTTGTCCCACCAGGTCTCGGCCAATTCTTTGTAATACTTGACCTCGCGAGGGTCGACCGTATTGTCAAAATTCATGGCTGCTCCCGGGCCCACCGTGTCACCGATCTAAAGCCGTTGGTGAATCGGATCCGAATTTGCCCGGCGTAACGGTGACCAACTTCACTCAACGCAATACCGGCCAGTATCAGGCCGAGACCGATAAACGTCGCTGGCGCAAGCTGTTCGTTTAGAAATACGGCGCCTGCAAAAACAGCCCAGGCAGGGACCAGGTAGTTGACCATCGACAGGAATGCTGGCCCCGGGCCCTGGATGATTCGAAAATACAGCAGGGTGGACAGCCCGGTCGACAGGATGCCCAGAAACAGCACTGCGACCAGCGCAGCCAGGCCCGGCGATTGAATTTCAGGCACGGCAAACATGGCACCGGGAACCGACATCACGCTCGCCACCAGGAGCAGGCCCGCTGACATTTGCAATGGATGGCCGCCACCGATGCGCCGCGCATAGACTGTGCTGCATGAATAACTGAATGCCGCTGCAAGCGTGGCCAGAGCGCCCCAGAGGGCCATGTTGCCCATCACGCCGGTTTCGAATTTTGGGCTGAGCACAAATACAACGCCAATGAATCCAACCCCGAAACCAACGATCCTGGCTGTTGTCAGCCGCTCCCCCGGCAAGTGGAAGTGGGCCAGTGTAAGAACAAACAGAGGCATGGCCGCCATCAAAATACCGGCAAGGGAAGAATCGATATGTTGTTGCGCCCATGCCACTAACTGGAATGGCAGAACGTTGGCAAAAAAGCCCATAAACACCAGCGGCAGCCAGCCCTTGAAGGTTCGTGGTAACTTGACATCCTGGGCCCACAACACAATCAGGAGCACCAGCGCGCCGAGCAAAATTCTCCCCGCGACCAAAATCGAGGGCGGCAGGGACTCGAGCGCTATGGCGTTTAAAAGAAATGCCGAGCCCCACATGCCAGCCAGCGCGAAAAGGGTGAGCCAGTCGCCCGGTCTTGCTGCGCGAGGCACTAAGGAATTCCTGCCAACAGCGATCGACCGCTTGCCATCACCAGGGATGAAAGACCGAGCAACAGCACCAGTAGGGTTATGCCCACGCTGATGCTGTGAAGACGGCTAAACCGCCGGGCCCCTGCCAGTCCAGCATCGCGGGCCGCATTAATGTGCGGAACCAACCACAAAGACATGGCCTGCATCACAATCATCACCGTGCTGAGCACAGCGATGGTGCGTCCAGCAGTTGTCAGGCTTCCCAACAGTGACAAGGCGATGACTGCGGTGATCATCGCTGCGCCGCAGGCCAGTCCCAGCCTGTAAAAACGCGGAAACAGCCGTCGCAGAAGCATTCCAGCGGCATGTCCACGCAAGACGTCAATGACGCTGGGTGCAACCACCGCAGACTGAAAAACGATGGCGCCAACCCAGATTCCGACGGCTATTGAATATGTGGCGGTAAATAAAGTTTCCATTTTTAAACTAAATCTATATAATGTCTAACATATTAACGTACATTATATGAACATACTATCGATGTCTACCCCGAATTCAGGCGATTCTTTTGAAGTGTTTCCATTGACTCCGGCGCTGATTGAAGATCTTCGATCTGATCACGCGGGCAAACTCGGGACCGTCGGGATTTACCGGGGAATTCTGGAAGTCACCAAAGATTCCTCGGTCAGTATTTTCGCTCGTGGACACCCCGAAACGCAGGGTCAGCATAGCGCGACAAATTTAACTTTTATGCAGGAAACGTAATGAGCGATCCTAAAGAAAAGAATAAGGAACACTTTTATGGCATTGGCACTGTAGCCAGGCTCACCGGGCTGACGGACCACACCATCAGGGCGTGGGAAAGACGCCACGGTGCGGTGGTGGCACGGCGCGCTGACAATGGCCGGCGCGAGTATTCGACAGCCGATCTGGATAAATTAAGTCTGCTTAAAATGCTGATCGACCAGGGTGTCGCCATTAGTGTGATAGCCAATGACAGCATCGAAGAGCTCCGCGAGCGAGCCCAGGAACTGGGAGACACCCCCACGCTATCAACCCCTTCTGAAATCCGGGTTGCGATCCTCGGAGACTTGCTCCCCGGGATGCTCTCAAAACCCGAATTGGCGCCATCACCGGTGACAGTTGTGATTGCTGATATCAATCGGGCGCGTTTTGAAGCCGATTTGAATCGATTGTCATCTGATGTCATCGTTCTTGAAAGTGCGGTCCTTAACAACGACACCATCGCCCAGATGAACGACTACCTGGAAACGGCAGGTATCACTCGCGGGGTGATGGTTTACACATTTGCCCGCAAACGCGACATAGATGCTGCCCGGCGAGCCCGACTGGAGGTTTTGCGGGCACCGGTGAGCACCGAAGAACTGGCTGCCGGGGTAATCCGCACTTATGCCGCTCACCCCAAACAGAGACAGAAGCCCTCCGCTGAGGCGCCGCCTTCCCGTGACTGGGAAAGCGAAGGCGCCATCGCTCCACGGCGCTTCAACAGGCAGCAGCTGGCAAACCTCGCCGGTATCACAAGCGATGTGGACTGCGAGTGCCCCAGGCACCTGGCGCAGTTGGTTAGCGACCTGAGTGCTTTCGAGATCTACAGCTCACAATGCGCCAGTCGCAACGACGATGACGCCGCACTCCACCGGTACCTGCACCGGACCACCGCTGAAGCCCGAGCTCTGGTCGAGGGCGCGCTGGAGGAAGTGGCCGTTGCCGAGGAATTGAAGTATTGATTCGCTCCGAGGGATTGCGCCTGCTGGACGCCTTCGCGACACGCGCTGGCGTGCGGTACGGCAAAACCCGAAATTTTGACTGGGGTCCGAACCGCCGCAACAATGTTTCGCGGCTTTCTCCCTACATCCGCCACCGGTTGGTGCTTGAGCAGGAAGTCCTGGAAGCCACGTTGCAGCATCACATGCCAGAGGATGCCTCGAAATTCATCCAGGAAGTATTTTGGCGTGCTTACTTCAAAGGCTGGCTTGAACATCGACCAACGGTATGGGCTGATTACTGCAGCGGCGTCCGAAAATTAATGGACTCGCTGGGAAAAGACAGCGCATTGGGTGAGCGTTTCTCTGATGCCGTTAATGGCCGCACCGGTATTGAATGCTTTGATGACTGGGCCAATGAACTGGTGGAAACCGGCTACCTGCACAATCATGCGCGGATGTGGTTTGCCAGCATCTGGATTTACACCCTGGAACTGCCGTGGGAACTGGGCGCAGATTTTTTCTACCGCCATCTGCTCGATGGTGACCCGGCTTCAAATACCTGCAGCTGGCGTTGGGTTTGCGGCCTGCATACCAAAGGCAAGACCTACCTGGCCCGGGCATCAAACATTGCCCGGTACACCGACAACCGGTTTAACCCGGAAGGCCAGCTCGCCACCAGGGCGCTTCCATTGAGAGAGACCCGGGAACACCTGCTACGTGACCTGCCGCCACCAGGGAAATTATCCGGTAATGGGCCACTCGCGTTGCTTGTCACCGAGGAGGATTGCTGCCCCGAGTCTCTTACGGGGCCTGGAAGACTTTCTGAAATAGTTGGTATCACGCTGACAAGCCGACGCTCGCCTTTGCCTGTTGCACAGCCGGTTATTGATTTTGCCCGCGCAGCGGTTTCAGATGCACTCGATCGTGCGTCCGATGCCTTTGAATGTCCAGCCACCTGTATTGACCCGGGCAATGACATGGAAAATGTCATTCAATGGGCGAAGGACCGCGGCGTAAAGGAAATTGCAACCGCATACGCGGCAGTCGGACCAGTCGCAGATGTGCTTTCCGAGATAGAAGTCCGCCTGGCTGAGCACGATGTGAGGCTGATTCAACTGCGCCGTAGCTACGACGAGGCCTGCTGGCCGCACGCCACGCGAGGCTATTTCAAGCTGCGCCAGCACATTCCGGGCATTCTCAGGCAGTTGCGTGTCCGGGCACAAGTGGCGTGAAAGAACGGAGGCTTAGCCGATTGCAATGGTTACAGGAGAATTTCCAGCTTCCGGCACAATGCATCAGCGCTTCTGAATGCCGATTCCACGCGTCCGCGGATGAACCAGTCCCCGCAAGCAGCGATAGACCAGTCATTGTCGATCAGGGAATCGGGGCCTTTTTGCTTCGGAATATTGGCATAGCGCCAGCGCTGAAGGCCCCGGTGTACGATTGATGAAGTATCCAATGATGTGACCGAGGCCAGTTGCGCCAGCATTTCATCCACCACGTCCTGATCTGCCAAATCCTGGTTGGCCTCGGCCCAGGCATTGGTGGAATGTACCACCAGGGTCGGCGCGTCACCCCGGCCCGGTTTGCTGCTGTTGACCGAAATCCAGCTGATATCAGAGTCGCGCACCAGTGCTGCATCAAACCCTAATTCCGGTTGCACAGCGAGACCCAGCATCAGGGCGCAACAGCCGGACATTTGAGTGGTGCTTGCATGTCTGTGAACCACTGAGTCCGAAGGTGCCAATTCTGCTGTCTGGGCTGCGGGAGCAGTCAGGATGATCCAATCAGCTTTGTCGATCAATTCGCCGGATGGCCCCATGAGCTTCCAGCCGCTAGATTGGCGTTCCAGCTTTGTCACACGGGTTTGTTTGCGGATATCGAGACTTTCTGCCAGCCACGCACCCACGGCGTTCATGCGTGGTGTCCCGACATAGTGGGGGAACTCCTCATCCCAGGTTCGCATGGGTGAGCGCCCGTCATGTGATATCTCAAGGAAGCGGGCATTCCAGAGCGCAACGACCCCGGCTTCGATCAGGGGTGCCAGGTATTGGCGAAACCGACTGGACCGGGCGATAAAAAACTGCGTGCCATGGTCAAATTCGAATTTGAATTCGAATTCACCGGCATACCGTGTGGCCATCCGGCCGCCCAGGCCGCGGGATTTTTCGTACACCACAACATCATGCTGACTCGCCAGGCGGCGGGCTGCCACCAGTCCGGATAAGCCTGCTCCAATGATCGCAATCCTGGCCATGATTAATTCTGATTCTCCATCCTAAAATCAGGTTTGAATATTGAGCCCTGAACCGGATTGACTTCAATGGTCACGGTGACGGCGGCGCCAGAACAGCAATATCGTGAATCCAGAAAGTTTGCACGGACGTTGAGGGGGAAAGCCATTAAGCACCAATCAAAATGATGGGATCATGACCTTTTAATCCTCACCACCCTCATGATTTCGAAATCGACGCCACCGACGGGTCTGGTTTCCGGGTAAAAAGTCAGATTCACCCGCGCACCTTTAAGGTTCTTATAGCGCTTCTTCCGCCGATACCGGAAAGGAACATCATAGCCTTCGAGCATGATGGTATTGAGCACCCAGTCGTCCGTTTGCCTTTGAACATGACTTACAACCTTTGCCATATCAAGCTGGTTGAGCTGACCATGTTTTTTAAGGAGTTTTTTTACATCCGACATCGATCATTGTCTACAAATGAACATGCAACCATGAACTTCGTTTCCTGATGATGAGATATAACACTAACAAAATACCGGGTATCAACGACTAGTTTGTCTCGCTTCGAATACCCGCCAGGAATCGATCAAGCTGATTGGCAAATGCCTGGCGTTCCTGTTGGCTTAATGGTGGCGGGCCGCCGGTTGCGAGTCCGCTGCCACGCATAGTGTCCATGAAATCACGTATGTTCAGGCGCTGACGTACATTTTCTTCTGTATACATTTCACCGCGTGGATTCAGGGCAAGACATTCTTTTTCAACGATTTCAGCCGCCAGGGGGATGTCGGCCGTGATCACCAGGTCGCCTTTTCTGCTCTCCTGGACG
>DATFLY010000097.1:0-107599 GCA_035267185.1 Lysobacterales bacterium
GCCAGGCCATAAAAAATGCCCTTCCCCGATAAATGAGAAGGCCATTTTTTTAAAACCTGGCGCGCCCGACAGGATTACTCCGCACGTCCATGTGCTACGCCCTGCGGGCCGTCTCCCGATGGTCGACGTTCAAAATTGTTCCCGACAATTTTGTCGAACCCGGGGGCTCTCTCACTCTCGCCCAATTAAAAAAAAAGAAAAATGTCCTTCCCTGGTTGATGAGAAGGTCATTTTTCTTTTTTTTGGAAATTGGCGCGCCCGACAGGATTCGAACCTGTGACCTCTGCCTTCGGAGGGCAGCACTCTATCCAGCTGAGCTACGGGCGCTTGGTTAAATTGTACCGTGTTCTGAATCGTGGGTCCCGGACAACGCTACTCGCGTTTCCGGGATGACGTCGAAGCGTCATACCCGGAGCTACGAGCGCATAAGAATTCGATCGGATAATTATAACTTTTCTGTTGCACCCGGACATTCACTTTGTGAATTCTGGCATGACGCGTGCGCTTCACTTCCAGACACTCCCCGGCAGGGCTATAATACGCTCCGCTCAGGTCATTGCGCTTAGCGCCTGGTCTAACTTTTCTCGAATTCGGATACCGGTATGGCAGAAGACAAAACATTTATCCTCAATTTCAGCGCCATTATCCTGGGCCTGGTTATTTTCACGTTCGCAATCATTGTGCTTGCTATCAGGCTGGCTGGTTCGTATGACCCGGCCGACAACCCGTCCCAGCTAACGACTCTTGAAGAACGTATTACGCCTGTGGCAGCGGTGAATACCGGTGACTATGTTGCCCCGGCATCCGCTTCAGCCCCGGTCGCTTCTGCTCCTGCATCCACACCAGTTGCAAGCGATGCAGATGGCGAATTGCCAGCCGATGCTGTTGCAGCTGTCGATACAGGGGTTTCGGCCATCGATGGTGAAGAAGTCTATAACGGTATTTGTGCGGCCTGTCATAACGCCGGAGTTGCCGGTGCACCCGTGCCGGGTGGCACCATGAACGAACGTGCCTCCAAGGGGCTTGATGCACTGGTTGCAAGTGCAATCAGCGGCATAGGAATCATGCCCGCCCGGGGTGGAAACCCTTCACTGACTGACGAGCAGATCCGCGCCTCTGTTGAGTATATGCTCGAACAGTGAGATACCTGTCTGTAGCTGCTTTGGCCACCACCCTGGTGGCTTGCCAGCCGTCAGAGCAAAGCGAATCAGCAAAAACCTCAACGCACACAGATCAGTCTCCATCGCCGCACCCGGAGCTTTGTGAATCGCCCGCGACACCCATCGCAGAGATTCAGGGTCAGGGCTTTATCTCACCGCTGGAAAACCAGGAGGTCACAGCGCGGGGGGTTGTAACTCATGTTGTCCCCGGAAGTGGCCTGTTTATCCAGGCCGAACGTACCCCGGATTTTGGCATTACCTCACATGGGCTCTATGTTGAATCCACCCGGCTTCCTGCGGATCTGGAGAGCGGAGAACTGCTCACCGTGCAGGGAACGATCAGGGAGCTGGGGGAACACCAGGACACCATCACATCCATCAGCCTGATTGAACGCTATGCTGCATGTGGCCCTGTCGCTGAGCCACCGGAAATAGGTGCCAGGCTGCCTCTTTCACCTGAACAAAGAGAGGCATTTGAAGCCATGCGCGTGGTGCTGGTGCAGCCTCTCACCGTAACCGCTGTCCGTGACGTGAATGAGGGACAAATCACGCTCAGTGCGCTGGGACTGCTCAGGGCGCCCACTGAAGTGGCGTTGCCCGGCACGGCTGCACTTGATCACCAGCGCGACAACACGAGTTGGTCTCTGACAATTGAAAATGACGCCCTCAGCAATCTGGAACCTTATACAAGCATCCATGCCGGCGCGCAGGTCCGTGAAGTTTCCGGCATCCTGGGTCACGATGGGAAACAATTCACTTTGCTTTCTGAAAATCAGCTTGATCATGAATCGCAGCCGTTGCCGGCGTTTGAGCCAGCCAGCGAAGAAGAAATAAGGATTGTCAGCTACAACCTGTATGAATACTTCAATGGGGACGGCAGAAACGGTGGGTTTCCGGGGGAACGCGGCGCAGAAACGCTTGAAGAGTTTGAAAGCCAATCCGCCAGAATTATTTCGGCAATTGAGCAGCTAAAGCCGGATGTGCTGGGGGTCATGGAACTGGAAAACGATGGTTTCGAGCCTGATAGCGCCATCGAACATCTTCGGCGGTCGATTTCCGAAGCCATTGGAAGCGAGTTTGCAGTAGCAACGCCCCGGTCAGAGCAGGTCGGCACCGATGTCATCAACGTGGGACTCCTTTATCGGCAGGATCGGCTGGAAGCAGTTGGACCAGCCCGGTTGCTTGAAAGCGGAAATTTTGGACCGCTGAACCGCGTGCCAATCGCCCAAGTTTTGCGTGATCGCGCCTCTGATGAGCGTTTCGTAGTGGTGGTCAATCACCTCAAATCCAAAGGATGGTGCCCGGACTCCGGCAACAATACCGACCAGGGAGATGGGCAGGCATGCTGGAATGAAGCCCGGGTCGAAGGTGCGACCGAAACAGTCAACTGGGCCAGGGCCATCGCGAAGAGCGCCAACACCGATCACTATCTTCTGATCGGAGATTTCAATGCGTACCGCATGGAGGACCCGGTGCGGGCCATAGAAACTGCCGGGCTGATTGAGCTGGCTGCCTATCACAACCCGAATGAACCTCAGTTCAGCTATATCTTCAGGGGAGCAGCTGGCACCCTGGATTATGCTTTTGGCAGCGAATCACTGGCAGCAAAAAGCACGCGCGGTTTCATCTGGAACATCAATTCAATCTATCCATATTCTTCGCGCCCCTCAAAACCCTGGCTACGATCTTCAGATCACGACCCTGTGGTTGTTGATCTGTTGTTCACCCAGTCAGAAACCCCTGACTGAATGGCCGGGTAGGCCAGGTCAAAGCACACCGCGAACGCCGGTTTCAGCTCCTCCCAGATTTCGCTGGTTCGATGCAGTGGGTTGGGCCTCAGAAAACGTCTTCCGATACCACTGATGCTTCGTAACACCTGTTCATCATTCCGATAAGCAGCGAACAAACCGCGTCGGTCTGCATAATTCATGAAAGACTTCAGTCGCTTTGGAATCAATGCCTCGTTGCGCCCGATCAACTCGCGAATCTCGATATCGAATTCTTCAAGCGTCATTGGCGAATACTGATCCCATCGCATTGCCAGCTCATGATCGAGGCCGAGGTCAATAATGATTCCTGCATACCTTCTGAACGGCTTGCGAATCAGGCCTCTGAGGGTGACCACCGCTTCATGCTTGTCGATGCTGGAGTCGATATATCGATGCAGAAGGATGCCATCCTGAACTGATTGCGGGTACTTTCGAAGTGCCCGTCGACCGCGCGTGAAATCGCCCAGCAAGGCGCCGAGCCTCAGACCATCGTCGTCACCGGCCAGCTGCAGGTGGGCCAGGAAATTCATCCGCCAAGCCTAACAGATAGCGTCCGTACTGCGGTATCATTCCCGCTTTGCAAACAGCCGCAGCGAGCCATGAATCAGGCAGAACCAGCCGACCACAGCAAACCGTTTCCGCAGGAGCGCGAAGAATTTATTTTGCGCGGCCCCGCCGGCAACCTTGAATGCATCGCGGATGTTCCGGAAGAGCAGGAACTACCGGCAACAATTGTAATTTGTCACCCACATCCTGAGCATGGCGGCACCATGCACAACAAGGTTGTCACCATACTCGAGCGATCCATGCGTGAGCTTGGTCTTAGAACGGTGTTGTTTAATTTTCGGGGCGTTGGGAACAGCGAAGGTACATTTGATGATGGTTACGGTGAAACTGATGACTTGTTTTCAGTCATCGAGTGGGTTCGCAGGGTCAGGCCGGACGATGCTCTCTGGCTTGGCGGATTCTCATTTGGCTCTTTTGTTGCCCTGAAAGCGGCCCAGAATATTCAACTGGGGCAATTGATTTCGATCGCACCACCGGTCGACCGTTACGGTTTCGCGGAGTTGGAACATCCCAATTGCCCCTGGCTGATTGTGCAGGGAGACGAAGATGAAATTGTCAGTTTTGATGCCGTCCAGCTCTGGGCGAATGCATTGAAGCCAGCTCCCGAATTCATAGCCATGGAACGAACGGGACATTTCTTCCACCGCCGCCTGATGGATCTGCGCGGCCTTCTGAAAAATGGTGTCCGTGACCAACTCCCTGGCGCCTCCTCTTGAAGCCTACCTTGCATTAGTTCGAAGCGGCCAGTTCAGCGCTGACCCGGAACAACGCAAGGCAGTCGATGCGCTTGATCGGCTCTGGCATCAAATTCAGAGCGAAAGGCCGGGTGCTCAGGGGATTCAACGCTTATTCAGGCGCATCACCCCCTCGCACCAGAACAAGGTCCAGGGAATTTACCTGTGGGGCGGCGTTGGGCGGGGTAAAACCTGGTTGATGGATCTGTTCTTCGAGTCCCTGCCCGTCAGGAAAAAACGGCGTATTCATTTTCACCGGTTCATGCAACGCATCCATGAAGAACTCAGGCTTCAGGCCGACCTTGATAATCCTCTTCCCAGGGTCGCTGAAAAATGGTCTGAACAGATTCGTCTGCTTTGCCTTGACGAATTTTTTGTCGCAGACATTGGCGATGCAATGTTACTTTCCGGCCTGCTGGAAGCCTTGTTTGAAAAGGGCGTGACACTTGTAACCACTTCAAATTCACCACCTGGCGATCTCTACAGGGATGGTCTGCAAAGGGCGAAATTCCTGCCGGCAATTGCGCTCCTTGAAAACAACTGTGAAGTCATCCAGGTCGGGGGCGAAACTGACTACAGATTGCGAATACTCGAACAATCGACCACCTATCGCCATCCGCTCAGTGAGTCTGCGGAAGCCGACATAGAAAAAAATTATGAACAAATCTCCTGCGGAAGTGATCTCAAACCGAGATTGACCGTAAATGGCCGCCCCCTGAATGCAAAACGCCGTTCAGACGGGGTTGCATGGTTTGACTTCAAAACCCTGTGTGACGGGCCACGTGGAAGCGCAGATTACATCGAACTGGCGCGCTCCTTTAACACGATCCTGATATCTAAAATCACCGTGATGGGAAAAAACGATGCCGACATTGCCAGACGTTTTGTCACCATGATTGATGAATTCTACGACCGCAACGTTAAATTGCTGGTGACTGCCGAATCAGGAATCAATGATCTGTATACCGGAAAACGACTCGATTTCGAATTCCAGCGCACCGCCAGTCGCCTGACGGAAATGCAGTCTCACGATTATCTCGCCCGCCCGCATCTTTCATGAGCGAGATCGGGCATCCTGCCCGACTCGCATCTCACCATCGAAAAACGTGGTTTTCAATGGTTCGCGGGCTTCGCCCGTTGGCACATCCATGTGCCAGGGGTCATGAGCGAGATCAGGCATCCTGCCCGACTTGCATCTCTCCATCGAAAATACCCGTCGTCCCGGAAGCATTTTGGCAAAGCCAAGATGCTATCCGGGATCCACAAAGCAAAGCACCAACCTCCACGAGAGACCGTGGGTCCCGGATAATCCTACGCACGGGCTGCGGCACTTAGCCAGCGCTTCTTTTGCTTGGCAAAAATCGCACTGTCTGCGCTGCCTGCCCTGCGGTTCCACTCGGCCACTTCTTGGCCTTTGGCCAAACCGTAACCTCGATTCCACCTGCGCTCGGATTTCCGGGATGACGTTAGGGGCGCCTATTCGGCGTTCCGGAATCAAGTGAGGGGAAACCTTAAATATTTCGTTGTATTGAGTCAGGACCCTGAATTTGGGTGTTCGGGGAAGCAAATTCCAGTTCAGAATTTTCAAAATTCGGCATTAGGCGTGCAGGTAATAGCCTTAGCTATTGCCAAGCGACTAAGGTCGGAATTCGGGAATTCTGGACGGAAGATGCGACTCGAAGACCCAATTTCAGGGTCCCAAATAAGTGAAAGGGCCGGTAAGGGGTCAACCGGCCCTTTCGTGAGACCTAGTGCAAGGGGAACACCTGGTCTCGGAACGAGATCGTCGTAAGGGGGAACGACAATCCCGATCTGATCAATTTTCAATAAGGGATGTTAGTAAAGAATGCCCAATCCCCTACGTACATCATAGCCCACAATGACACATTTCGCAAAGTGTTAATTATTCAGGCTTATTGACGCCTGAGTTGGTCGACTGAAAACGTTGCCGTCTCTCCTTCTGGTGTTCGCACCGGCTGCCCCTCTGGTGGTCCAAAAGCAAGGCCGTAAACCACCTCGAAGCTGACCGAAACTTCCTCGTTCTCCATGCCTGGCAGCTGTATTTCAGCAAACCCCGCGCCCCCCGTAACTGCAAGTTCAGCATTCATTTGTTCCGCACCAGGATAATTTAACGTGATGAACTCGCAGTCCATTACCGGCTCCGTAAAACCGGTCGATACCAACAGGTCTCCGACATCCTGCAGATCCGGCATGTAGATAGGGACTTGAAGTCCTCCACCGTTTTTCGTCAGGCCGTGAAGCTCCTGCAAACTTGACGGACCAGGAACAGAAAACAGAAACATCCCCCCGGGACGTAATATACGCCTGACTTCATTCATTGCCTGTTCAAAATCACCCGCCCACTGAAGTGCAAGATTCGAATAAACCAGGTCAGCGCTGCGGGCAGCCATGGGAAGATGGGTGAGATCTGCCTGAACCTCAAACATGATGAGCCCGCCGCCATCTGCATTTCTGGTCTCGACCAGCATGTTCCTGGAGATATCCAGGCAGATGATGTCTGCCTCTGAAAACCTGGCGCCAAGAGCCCTTGACGCCCGTCCGGTTCCGCACCCAAGGTCAACGATGGTGCCGGGTTGCCTGCGAACAAACGAAGCACGCTCAACCAACCGGTCATTCACTTCCTGCTCAAGCGCAGCGTGCCGCTCGTAATGCGGAGCACACTGGTCAAATCGCTTCTCAATCTCTCTGGTATTCACGCAATTATCCTACAGGTCAGGACGTCAGCATGTGACACCCTTCAGAAGGTGGGCATCGCAAACCTGATCAACAAGCTCCTGCCGGGAATTTGTGTGCTGTGTCGCTTTCCCTCAAACACAACGCTGTGCGAAGGTTGCGACGCCGACCTCCCCGGCATTGGGGAAGCCTGCAGCATTTGCGGGATTCCCCTTGATCCGTTGTGGGCAGCTGTCGGTCAACTCAGCCATGAATCGAGGTGTTGTGGCGCATGTATTCGAAACCCGCCTCCTTTCGAAAGTACGGTGGCCGCATTGCAATATTCCTTCCCGGTCACCGTTCTGGTGCAGGGATTCAAATTCAGGAGAAATTTTGCCTGCGGAACCGTGCTGGCAGAAAAGCTGGTGCAAGCTGCCCAAAAAAACCTCGATGACGGCCGCAGGCTTCCGGATTTACTGGTGCCTGTCCCGCTTCATCGTGCAAGACAGTTCTTACGGGTTTTCAACCAGGCTGAAGTCCTGGCACATGAGCTGGGCAAGGCGCTTGAAGTCCCAGTGGCCGCAAACAGGCTACGAAGAAACAGGCGAACCCATCCTCAACCCGGACTAACAGCCATCGAACGCCGCAAAAATATCTCGGGAGCATTTACAGCACGCCCGATGAAAGCCACCCACGTGGGGTTGGTGGACGATGTCATGACAACCGGATCGACGATTACCGAATGCGCAAAAGCGCTCAGGCAGGTGGGAGTGAGCTCAGTCTCAGTCTGGATCGCTGCCCGTGCCGGCTAGGCATCACGCCTGACCCAGGCCCAGGTTTCCAACCAGGAGGTAATGTCCGGCAATTCCAAGAAACAACACCATGCCAACCCAGCTGTTGTTCAGAAAGGCTCTGAAACACCCATCGCGCGAGCGTTCACGCGCCAGCCAGAGCTGGTATCCAAACAGGCTTGCTGCGGCCACAATGCCCAGGAAATAAGGCCAGGTGAGTTCAAGGCGAAGGCCCAGGGTAACGAGCAAAAAGCACATCAACAGCATCAGGATAAAAATCAAAACCAGATCATATCGCCCGAAAAGTATTGCCGTGGATTTCACTCCGATGGCCACGTCATCGTCGCGGTCAACCATGGCGTACAAGGTGTCATAAATCACCGACCAGAACACAGTGATCGTCAACAACCACCAGGCTGGCCACGGCACCTGCCCCGTCTCAGCTGAAAAAGCCATGATACAACTCCATCCGAACGCAATCCCAAGCACCACTTGTGGCAGGTGAGTGAATCGCTTGAACAGGGGATAGGTCGATGCAAGCAATGCCCCGATAAAGGCCAGCTTGATGGTCAGGGGATTGGTCAGCAATACCAATCCGAAAGCCAGCACCATCAGGATTAAAAACAGCGTCAGCGCCTGCCGCAGATTGAGCTCGCCGCTGGCCAATGGCCTTGACCGGGTTCGCTCAACATTCGGGTCGAAATCCCGGTCAGCAATGTCATTACTGATACAACCCGCCGCGCGCATCAGCACCACGCCGGCCGTGAATATAAGGACGGTTTTCAAAGCGGGTGAACCATCACCTGCGACCAGCAGGGACCACCAGGTTGGCCATAGCAGCAACAGGATGCCAATGGGTCGGTCAAAGCGCATCAAACGCCAGTAAGCACCCCAATTCACGCTCATTTCGGACCTCAAAATTCAGGAAGGCACATTCTATCCCGCATATCCATTACAATGCGCGCCAAAGAAGGGTTCCCAAAAGGAAAACAAAACCCCATGGAATTGATCGATATCGGCTGCAACCTCACTCACGACTCTTTCGACAGTGACCGGGAACAGGTATTCGAACACGCCCGACAGGCCGGGGTCATCCAAATGGTGGTCACGGGCGCAAGTGCCGATGGCAGCCGTAAAGCGCTCGAACTTGCTCGCGGATTTCCAGGTGAATTGTTCGCCACCGCAGGGATACACCCCCACCATGCCAGCGAGTTTGATGACGAAACCGAGGCACTCATTTGTGACCTGGTCAGCCATCATGGGGTCGTAGCAATAGGTGAAACCGGTCTGGACTATTTCCGGGACATTTCACCGCGACCGGTGCAGCGCGATTCATTTGAAAGGCATATGGATATCGCCATTGCCGTGGGGGCGCCCTTGTTTCTCCACATGCGCGACGCCCATGAAGATTTCCACACTCTTCTGAAGGAGCGGCGGGACAATCTGGGCGATGTCGTGGTGCACTGCTTTACCGGCGATCAAAAACAATTACATGACTATCTCGACCTCGACTGCCACATCGGAATAACAGGCTGGATCTGCGATGAGCGGCGCGGCACGCATATGCTCTCTTTTCTCGAAGATATTCCTGAAGATCGACTGATGGTGGAGTCGGACTCCCCCTACCTGAAGCCACGCAACCTCAAACCACGTGTCAAGACCCACAGAAACGAACCTCAATGGTTGCCGTGGATCGTCCAGACGATTGCTGAAAGCGTCGGTAAAAGCGCAGAGGAAGTAGCCGAGCAAACCACGGCTACTGCCAGGAAGTTTTTCAGGCTGCCCTCGCTGGACTGAGCCCGGGCTTCAGAAACCTAAATTGAAACCTGGGAGGCCAGCAAAGCAACACGCTTGTGCTGCATCCTCAGGCTGCGCTCCAGTTCACGGTAACGCGTTGTCAGGGCATGGTTCTCGATTCGCTCGGCCAGCTTCTGGCGGCTGAGTTGCATTTTTTCCATCTGCAGGTGCTGCCACTGTTTAACCGTTTCCCTGAATTCTGCGTATTCATGCTCCAGTTGTTCGCGCCAGCCAGGAGACACTTCAGCGGCTTCCAGTTTTTGTCGGGCAACCTTGAACTCCATATTCAGTTTTGCATGCAGAATCTTGAACTGGGGTGTGCGGTTAAGACCCCTGGCCAGTCCAAGACCGGAGCAGGCAGAAATAAACCACTTGTTCATGTCAAAGTGCCACCAGCGGTGACCATTGCGGTAGTCGGTCTGAAACATGTGATGGAAATTATGGTAACCCTCGCCGTAGGTCAGCATGGCGATGAACCAGTTGTCCTTCGCTGAATTCTCGTCAGTGTAGGGCTGTTTGCCCCATATATGTGCCAGCGAGTTGATGAAAAACGTGACATGGTGATTCACGACCAGCCTTGCCACACCGGCCAGAAGGAAAACACCCCAGAAATCACCAACCATCCAACCCATGAGCATCGGCAAACCAATGTTTGTGATCAGCGCCAGACTCACGTAATGGCGATGTTGCCACATCAGAACGGGGTCACGCTTCAGATCAGGTACAACAGAATAATCAATTTTACCGCTGGGGTAGTCACGCACCATCCAGCCCACGTGAGCAAACCAGAACCCCCGGCCAATTGAGTACGGGTCATTGTCGTTGTCGTCGACGTAACGGTGATGTGGGCGATGACGTGTACACCAGATCAGCACGCTGTTCTGAAGCGCCATACCACCAAAAATCGCAAGAAAAATGCGAAGTGCCGGGTGGGCCTGATAAGCACGATGCGACCACAAACGGTGATAACCGCTGCCAATTCCGATGCCATTCAGGATCAGGAACAGGGCAAAAAAGAACCAGGCCCATCCGCTGAAACCATGAGTGAAACCGTACCAGGGTACGATTGTGATAGCAGCCAGAAACGTCAGCCCAAGCACGGCCGCCACGGGCCAGTTGATTGGATAAGATTCAGTTTCCGGGCTCGGCGCATGGCCGATATTTGTGTCATTCATATTATTCTTCCTGGCTGGGCTCCATGCCAACCACTCCATTTTAACTTATGCCCAAAGCCGGCGTCCGGGATTGGGATCAGGACCTGAGGCCGGTACCACGACTCAACAGCCACATACACCAGGCAAACAGCAATGCGCCTGCAGTCAGGATAACGGTCAGGGTTTGTGTCAGGCTTACATCCGAAACTCCCAGCATGCCGAGGCGAAAGCCGTTGACCATGTAGAGGATGGGATTAAACGCGGATACTTTTTGCCAGAATTCCGGCAACAGGTTAATCGTGTAAAAAACACCCCCCAGGTAGGTCAGCGGTGCCAGAACAAAAGTCGGGATGATGGCGATGTCATCAAATTTCTGGGCGAAGATTGCATTAACCATCCCCGCCAGTGAAAAAACGATCGAGGTGAGCAATAAAATGATCACCATGATCAGGGGATGCTGAATTTCAATACGGGTAAAAAACAGGGAAACAAGCAGCACCACTGCGCCAACCATCAGGCCTCGTGTCACCGAAGCGGTGACATAGCCTGAGAGAATCACCCAGTTTGGCAGAGGTGAAATCAACAATTCTTCAATATGCTTCCCAAACTTGGCGCCAAAGAAGGAAGAAACCATGTTGCCATAGGAATTGGTGATCACCGACATGATCACCAGGCCGGGCACGATGTACTGGATATAGGTAAAGCCGTCCATTTCACCGATTCGCCTGCCAATCAGTTCGCCAAAAATAACAAAATATAAAGACATGGTGATGACCGGCGGCACAATCGTCTGGCCCCAGATACGCACGATGCGGGTGATTTCCTTGCGCACGATGGTTCGATAACCGACCCACTTATATCCCTTGTTCATTTCGCATCGACCCCGTTTGCAGGGTTTTGAATTCCGGGGTGTTCGACCAGGCGCATGAACAATTCCTCGAGGCGGTTCGACTTGTTGCGCATACTCAGAACATGAATGCCCTGCCGCTCCAGCTCTGAAAACAGGTTATTCAGCGATTTCTGCTTGGGCAGGGAGGCTGCCAGGGTTTGCTCGTCAACCACTTCTATTTCCATGCCCTCGACAGTCGGGCATGTGGTCACTGATTCCCTAAGATCCAGCATAAATGTTTCCACGTCGAGCTTGCCCAGTAATGACCTCATGGATGTGTTTTCGATGATATTGCCATGATCGATGATGGCAATGTTGCGGCAAAGACTCTCTGCTTCCTCAAGGTAGTGCGTTGTGAGGATAACCGTTGTCCCACTCTCG
Organism: Lysobacterales bacterium; assembly: GCA_035267185.1. Classification (GTDB taxonomy): domain Bacteria; phylum Pseudomonadota; class Gammaproteobacteria; order Xanthomonadales; family SZUA-36; genus JAUIBE01. Next base: position 11,916 of record DATFLY010000097.1, read on the forward strand.
TTGATTCCCTTGATGAATTCCCACATCGAACGCCGAATTTCAATGTCCACGCCTGCGGTGGGCTCATCAAGAATCAGTAGCCTTGGTTCATTGACCATGGCCCGGGCAATCATCAAACGGCGCTTCATGCCACCGGACAGGCTGCGCGAAGGCTGAAAAGCCTTTTCCCATAATGAAAGCTGTTTGAGATACTGTTCAGCTCGCTCACCAGCGACTTTCTTTGGAATGCCGTAGTAACCCGCCTGGTTGACCACGATTTCAAACGGCTTTTCAAACTGGTTAAAATTCAGTTCCTGAGGCACCAGGCCAATGTAAGACATGGCCCTGGAGCGATCTTTCTGAACACTGGCATCAAAAACGCGGACATCTCCACTTGTGCTGTTGACCAGCGAGGAGACGATTCCGATCAGAGTCGATTTGCCGGCGCCATTGGGGCCAAGCAAGGCAAAGAAATCTCCCTCGCTGACCGCAAGGTCAATCCCTTTGAGCGCTTCGACGCCGTTGCCATAGGTTTTCTTAAGGGCTTTTACTTCAAGGGCATGCATAGTCCACTTATGTTGCGGTTTGTTATGGATGATTCAACGTCAAACATGACGATGTAGCTATGGACAACGACCCTGATTGTCCCTATGGTGCGTGTTCGCCAGATTTTGATCCCAAAACCGGGTCCAGGCGCGCTGAAGCGCCAATAGACGATGATACTGAAAAACCATCTTAAATTGGGCATTGCAATCAGTTGTTTCGTGCTGGGCGACCAGGCGTGGGCACAAACTCAAGAGGCAGACGATGCCGGGCTGGTCTTTGAGCCCTGTGTATTGACGCTGCCCGGAACGCCCATTAGTGGTCCTGCAGAATGTGGCGAGCTCATGGTTGCCGAGAATCCGGCCGACCCTGAAGGCCGCCAGATCTCCCTGAACATCGCGCGCGTGCCCGCCAGCGGCCGTAACGCTGAACCTGACCCGGTATTCCTGTTCGCTGGCGGACCAGGACAGGCAGCCACGGAGGCATGGCTGATTGTTGCCGGTGCATTTCGCAAGGTAAACGAGAACCGTGACATCATCCTGATCGACCAGCGCGGGACCGGAAAATCCAACCCGCTCAAATGTCCTGAAATCGAGCTGGAAGAAGCGCTCAGTACCGATTGGGAAGCCATTGAGGAATTCACAAGAGAATGCCTGCAGGGCGTTGATGGCGATCCACGTTTTTACACCACCACGATTGGCATGCAGGACTATGACATCGTGCGGGAAGCGCTGGGCTACCAGGAAATCAACCTCTGGGGCGCCTCTTATGGAACACGCGCGGCACAGGTCTACATGCGTATGTTTCCGGACCGGGTCCGGACCGCTGTACTGGACAGCGTGGTGCCACAAGAGCTGCCATTGGGCATCGATCACGCCATCATGCTGGATAAGGCGGTGTTTCGTGTTCTCGAGAACTGTGACAATGACCAGGACTGTGATTCGCAGTTTCCCAACACTTCACAGAAGCTGAGGAACCTGGTTGCCAGGCTGGAATCCACACCGGTTGAAACCACCATCGACCACCCGTCGACAGGCGAACCGCTAACACTGACTTTTGACCGTGATGCCCTTGCCGGTTCCCTGCGTTTCCTGATGTATTCACCCAGCAGCCAGGCCCTTTTGCCGCTGCTGATTACCGAGGCTGCCGACGATAACGATTTCGGACGGCTTGCCAGTCAGATGATTATTTCAACCAGCGGCATCAGCGACATGATCGCCATGGGTATGGAAATGTCGGTGACCTGCGCAGAGGATTTTCCGTTCTTTCCACATGATGACAGCAGCGCAGGACTGCTGATGGGCAACACCATGGTCGAGGCAACACGCTCCAAGTGCGGTGTCTGGCCACAGGGTGATGTTCCAGACGGGTTTCATGACCCGGTTGAGAGCGACAAACCTGTTCTGCTGCTCTCGGGAGAGCTCGATCCGGTCACGCCACCGGAATATGCCGACCAGGTTGCTAAGCACCTGCCTAATAGTCTGCACGTGGTCGCACCAGGCCAGGGCCACAGCGTCACCGGGCAGGGGTGCCTGGCAGACATCGTCGCTGATTTCATCAGTTCGGCCAACCTGGATGGCCTGGAAACCGAATGCATTAACCAGCTTTCAACCACCCCTTATTTCATGTCTTTGACAGGGCCAAAGCCATGATCGTGGTTAAGGATCTGCGCAAGTATTTTGGTGATGTCAAAGCCGTTGACGGGGTCACGTTTGAGGCTCGGGATGGCGAGATCACCGGTCTGCTCGGACCCAATGGTGCCGGCAAGACCACCACCCTGCGCATGTTGTATTCACTACTGCCACCGGACAGCGGTGAGATCAGCATTGACGGCCTTGACCCAACCCGTGATGCGATGGAAATCAAAAGAACCCTCGGCGTGGTTCCGGACGGTCGCGGGCTTTACAACCGGCTTACAGCCCGCGAAAACATCCGTTACTACGGTGATTTGCACGGCATCCCCAGGCCCGAAATGGAATCGCGTATCGCTGAACTGGTTGAAACGCTGGAAATGGATGACTTCATTGAACGCCGCTGCGAAGGCTTCTCGCAGGGCCAGAGGGTCAAGGTGGCCATTGCCCGTGCCATGATCCACAAACCCCAGACCGTCCTTCTTGATGAGCCCAGCAATGGACTGGATGTCATGAGTACAAGGGCTTTGCGCCATTACATTCGCAGCCTCAAGGCCAGCGGACACTCGGTGGTGCTGTCCACGCACATCATGCAGGAGGTGGCAGCCCTGTGTGACCGGATCGTGATTATTGCCAAGGGCAAAGTGGCCGCTGATGGCACGGCGGAAGAGCTTCTTGAGAGAAGCGGTGCCGAGAGCATCGAGGACGCGTTTGTCAGGCTGATTGGTTCCGAAGAAGGACTATTGATGTGAACATGCGCGGGTTAATGACTGTACTTCGCAAGGAGTCCACGGAAAACATCCGTGACCGGCGCGCGATGTTCAATTCGCTTCTGCTGGGTCCGATCCTGTTCCCACTGATGTTTATTGGCATTGTCTGGTTCACCACCATGGCGGAACAGGAACGAGCTGAATCGACACTTGAAATACCGGTTGTCGGGGCTGAACACGCGCCTAGCCTGGTCAGGTTTCTCGAACAACAAGGCGTGATCGTCAAGCCAGCCCCGGCAGACCCGGAAGCACAGGTCCGCAGCCAGGAAGAAATGGTGGTGATCCGGATTCCTGAAGATTTCGGCGAGCACTGGAATGCCGGCAAGCCGGCACCCGTGGAAGTCATTGCAGACCCATCCCGCCAGGAATCAGGAGTCTCCATCAGGCGAACGCACGCCTTGCTGGCCGGATATGGGCAGCAAATTGGCATGTTGCGCCTGCAACTGCGCGGAATCGCGCCAGACCTGACAACAGCCATCCTGATACGTGACGTCGATCTCTCGACTGCAAAAAGCCGCGCCATCCTGGCGATGATTTTCCTGCCTTATGTCCTGATGATTACGGCATTCACTGGCGGCATTCACCTGGCGCTGGATACCACGGCCGGTGAAAAGGAACGGCGCAGCCTTGAACCTCTGCTGATCAACCCGGTGCCCCGCTGGCAGATCATGACCGGCAAACTCCTGACCACCACGATATTTGCCATGGCTGCGCTGGCCCTGACCATGATTTCATTCAAACTGGTCCTGCCACTGATGCCGGTGGGTGCTTTTGGTGTTGATCTTTCGATCACGCTGACCAGCATGCTGAAGATTCTGTTCGTGATTTCGCCAGTGGCCATACTCGCTGCCAGCCTGCTTACTGTTTTGGCGTCCTTTGCGAAAACCTACCGGGAAGCACAATCTTATTCCGGCCTGGTGATCATGATCCCCCTGATTCCCAGCATCATTTTCATGACCAACCCGGTCAAACCGGAAGCCTGGATGATGTCCATTCCACTGTTCTCACAGAACATGCTGATTGGCGAAATCATTCGCGGTGAAACCGTACCTTTGCAATGGTATGGATTGTCATTTGGCAGCACCCTGGTGATTGGCCTGGTGCTCGCCGTCATCGCGGCAACCCTGTATAACCGACCAAGGCTGATCTTTAGCGGTTCTTAAGCAGGTGTCAGAATGACTGTTTCTGTCACCTGACTCTGGCCCTGCCCAACAACCAGGCCCGGGTTCACACAGATTTCGCAACTTGTATGGCAATATGTACTCATAAAAATGACCCTTCGGGATGCAGTGGAACGAGGTTTTGAGACATGAAGAAGTACATCATAATTGGCATCGCGGTCGCGTTTTCAGTCTTCGCTATCGTCGCAACCATGGCAGATTCGGAAAGCCCCACTGTGGGTGCAAAAGCGCCTGGCTTTAACTTACAGGATCAGGATGGTGACTGGCATAGTCTCGATGACTACCAGGGCAAATGGCTGGCACTGTATTTCTATCCCAAGAACGATACCCCAGGATGCACCACGGAAGCGTGTAACTTTCGTGACAGCCGGTTTGCCTACCAGGCCATCGGTGCGGACGTGATCGGCGTGAGCGTTGACAGTGTCGAATCGCACAAGGAATTTGCAAGCAAGTACGAGTTGCCGTTTACGCTGCTTTCAGACCCGGAAGGTGAAACCTGTGCCGACTACGGTGTGCTGCGCGATTACAAGCTGATGCAGATTGCGGACCGCCAATCTTTTATCATTGATCCTGATGGAAAGATCGCCAAGCACTATGCCGACGTTGACCCGGAAGTTCATTCAACCGAAGTCCTGGCTGATCTGGAGAAACTGATGGGGCAGCAATGAACTATAAGAGTCATCACAATGGGTAGGATGTTCACGATTCTTAAAGTTCGCGAAGACATCGGTGATGGTTCAGACCCGGGCTGATACGAAATGCCCGAGGGCACGCAGTCACGGCCAGCGCGACCGGATGAATTGAATCGTGATGGTGTCAGCTGACTATTCGGGAATGGCAGGAAGACGTTCTGGACCGGATTGATCCTGCCCGGCCTCCGTGCGTGCTTCCTGCACCATTTCCCGAACGTCTGAGAGCAACTCACGAGCGTCGTAAACAATGCCGTCCTTGATGGTGTAACGGACCCCGCCGGCGCGTACAGGCTGATTGTCGTCATTCAGCCTGAAATGGCCAGTGCCGTAGAGCACCTTGAAGTTGGCCAGGGGATTTTCCTCAACGATGACCAGGTCAGCGAGCTTGCCGGGGCGGACAGAGCCAATGTCACCATCCATTCCCAACACCTCGGCACCCTCGATCGTCGCCGAACGAATCACCTCAAGCGGATGAAAACCAGCTTCCTGGAGGAGCTCCATTTCTCGGATATAGCCAAAACCATAGAGCTTCCAGATGAAACCCGAGTCTGAGCCCAGCGTGACGCGACCGCCGTGATTCTTGTAATCGTTGATAAACTGCATCCACAACGCGAAGTTCTCTTTCCAGGCAATTTCATCGGCAGTCGTCCAGTCAAACCAGTATGAGCCATGCGCCCGGCGTGACGGCTGAAAGAATGCCCAGAGGTTTGGGTGGGCGTAATCCTGCTGCCAGTCCGCGTTCATTTCACGCATCAGGTCCCTGCTGGCTTCGTAAATGGTCAATGTCGGGTTCAGGGTAAAGTCGAGTTCAATCAACTCATCACGGACTGCGTTCCAGGTGTCGCTGCCAGGCGGCGCCGCCTGCGCCCAGAGCCGCCCCGCCTGACCGAAACGATGCTGCTCGTTCAAGTAGTTGTAGTCATCAGGATAGTCCTGGATGACACGCTCAGTGAACATGGCCTCAGGCAGGCCATACCAGTGCTCCATGGTGGTCAGCCCGGCACGTGCAGAATCGAGAACGTTCCAGTGCGTGACATCAAGCTGCGCGTGGTGCATGGCGCTGCCGAGTCCCTGCTTGTTTGCCTCTTCAAATGCTGCCTGCATGATTTCAGGCTGGCCCCCAAAGAACTTGATTCCTTCAGCGCCATCCGATGCGACATCGCGAACCCATCGTCGTGCCTGCTCCGGTGTCGTGATGGGCGCATCAACACCCTGGCCAAACCCCACGTAAGGCACGATTCTTGGTGCGGTAATTTCATTGCGGGCACTGCGTTCCTGGTGTTGCTTCACCCAGCCAAGCCCGTTGAAACTTCCGGGTTCCCGTATGGTGGTGATGCCGTGCGCCATCCATAGTTTCGCCGGGTACTCTGCCGGTACACCCTGCGCATCACCTCCAAAATGTGCATGGAGGTCTACGAATCCCGGAAGAACATAAAAACCCTCCAGGTCCATGACCATGTCACCTTCCAGAGCCTCGGGCCGGTCTTCATCCAGAATCGGCACGCCCGGATATCCGACCGATTCGATACTGGCTATCCGATTTCCTTCAATAATGATGTCCATGGGGCCAATGGCGGGTGCCCCATCGCCAGCAATAATATTTACACCCCTCAGGATCAGCCGATCAAAAGGGCCGTCACCCCGATCACGATCGGGCGCGACCCCGACCTCAGCTGATGCAGCGATACAAAAGAAAAGAAGTAATGGCAACAACAACTTGCGCATAGTGATTCCCTCGACCTGACTTTCGATTGATTGTTTTTGGTGCTACAGTATATGCGGGATCGATACGATCCTATATGTAATTTCAGAAAGGACGTCATGGAAGACGCTTTCAAAAATCACAGACGCAGACTTGAGGAATTAAGATCTCAGGGCGAGGCTCGCCGCAAACCCCTGTTTGATGAACCTGTCCACAAGCCCGATCAGGAATCCATTAACGATCCTGAGCAATCTTCTCCGCGCGATTACAGCCTCCCCAGGTCCAAAGCAGCATTTAACCGCTGGTTAAGACTGCGTCGCACCAAGGGACGCAAAGGACTGGTTAATATTCTGAACGAAGCCCTGGTCAGCCAGTTCGGGCCGCTTGAAATCAAGGGCAACATCACGTTGATCCATGAAGACGGCTCAACCGAACTCGCAAACCGCCTCAGTCTGTGTCGCTGTGGACATTCCAGGAACAAGCCATTTTGTGATGGCCAGCACCTCGAGGCGGAATTCGCTGACCCGGGAAGGTTCAATCATGCCATGGAGACTCCTGCACCACTGCGTCCTGCATACCTGGCTGTCACCTGCGAGGAGGATGGGCCTCTGTCATTCGAAGGTCGAATGAGGATCGTCGACTACCTGGGCCAGGAGTGCGCCAAACCCCGCGGGAAACTGTGTCGTTGTGGTCAATCGGCGAACAAACCATTCTGCGATGGAGCCCATGAGCGAAGCAACTTCAAGTCTTTCAATGCCGGAGAGAAGTAAGTAGCGGGTTACGCCAGTTTCGCGATCCGGTTACAATTCCGGGATGGATGTCTTTCGTGTTTTCCAGATAGAAGCCGCTCACTGGTTACCCAACGTACCTGAAGGGCACAAGTGTGCCCGAATGCATGGTCACTCATTCAAAATCGAGGTGCATGTTGGTGGTGAAGTCGGCCAGGATTCGGGGTGGGTCATGGATTTTGCCGAACTCAAGAAGACTTTCCAGCCGCTCTATGATCAGCTCGATCACAACTGCCTCAACGATATTCCCGGCCTGGAAAACCCGACCAGTGAAAACCTGGCACGTTGGGTGTGGTCCCGCCTTGAGAACAATCTCGCCGGCCTGAAGAAAGTCTGCGTGCAGGAAACCTGCAACGCGGGTTGCATCTACACAGGCCCGCAATAAAACGCTCTAACCTTCCTCTGTCTCTTCCACGACTGTAATCGTGATACGTGGCGACATCGCCGGGGGATTGTGGGGAACGTGCATATAGTCGCCCAGTAATAACTGCAGGGTGTGTTCGCCTGGCTCAAGCGTCAGTTCAGTGCTGGTCTGGCCGCCACCAAAATGCACGATCTGATCCGTCATTGGCAATGGCTGATCCAGCGGCGGTAAGGTATTGAGATCGATCAGGATGTGGTGGTGCCCGGTGTTTTCCATGGCAACGCCAGCTGGTGCAACCTCCATCCCGGTAATGACAAACTGCACCGTGAATGTTGTTGGAACCACGTCTCCATCGCGCAGTTCCAGGAAGCTCACCTGCGCGGGGCAATCGGGTCCGTGAACCGAGTCGTCGAGTGCGTCTTCCAGTTCACCGGCGACAAGGCCCATTGGCAAAGTCAAACTAAGAATTGAAGTAATAAACCAGGTCCTGATCATGTGTCCTCTCCAGCTTGTTGCGTCGCCACCCAACGTTCGATTTCCTTAGAAAGCACGCCAAGCGGCACTGATCCCAGAGCAAGTATAGCGTCATGAAAGGCCCGAATATCGAAATCTGCGCCCAATGCCTCTTCTGCTTCCCGTCTCAACTCCCAGATTCTGATCTCACCCAACTTGTAGCTAAGCGCCTGGGCTGGCCAGGAAATATACCGGTCAATCTCCGTGTTGACCTCATGGATGGAAAGCGCAGTCCTGCTTGAAAGGTATTCCCTTGCCTGCTCTCGTGACCAGCCGAAAGCATGCACCCCGGTATCTATGACCAGTCGACAGGCGCGCCACATCTCGTAAGTCAGGCGACCGAAATCTTCATAGGGGGTCTCGTAGATGTCCATTTCAACACCCAGCTTTTCCGAATATAGCCCCCAGCCTTCTCCGTAGGCAGAAATGTAGTCGAATCTCCTGAACGGTGGCTGTTCATCGTTTTCCTTGGCCAGAGCGTTCTGAAGATGGTGTCCTGGCGTTCCCTCGTGCAGAGTCAGCGCTGGCAGAGCATAAAGCGGGCGGCTCTCCAGCTGATAAGTATTGACCCAGTAATAGCCGCCACGATGTGCTTCCAGGGGCGCACCCACATACCGGCCTGCTGTATAGAACGGAGCCAGCTCTTCCGGCACTGGTGCAACCCCATAAGGCTGACGTGGAAGGCGGCTGAACAGCATTGGCAAACGCCCATCAATCTTTTTTGCGTGGTAGGAGGCTTCTGCCAGCAGTTCACGGGGAGTCTTTGCATAAAACTCAGGATTAGATCGCATCCAGTCAATGAAATCCTGCCTGTTGCCCTCGAAGCCCACCTCATCCATGACCATCTGCATTTCGGCCGTGATTCTTTCAACTTCACGCAAACCAATCTCGTGAATCTCTCTCGGACTCAGGTCCACGGTTGCGTAGTAGCGAATCTGTCCCTGGTAGAACGCTTCGCCTCCGGGTAACTGGAGTGCACCCAGCAATTCGCGTGACCCGGGCAGGTATTCCTCGTGATAGAAATCAAAAAGCGCCTGGTAGGCTGGCACCACGCCTTCCTCGACAACTTTTAATGCCTCGTTGCGCAGTATGGTCCACTCGTCTTCATTGATGGTGTCCGGTCGTTCTGTGAAGGGCGCAAAAAACGGACTGTCTTCCGGCGAATCGACCAGCTGTGCCTGGATGGGTTTGTCGCGACCTTCCAGGACAACACGGGGTTGTGTGAAGCCGATTTCAATGCCTTCGCGCATCAGGCCAATGTACTCGTCCATGATTACCGGAATCATTCCGATACGGGACAGGTAGTTGCTGTAATCAGCTTCGTCACTGAAATCGGTGCTGTCCGGCAGTCGGACCCAACCCATGTAGAATCCTGAATCGCTGTTGAAAGGCAACAGGTAAGAACGTGTCTCCACACCAGTGATGAAGTCATCGATCTGCTTCCTGTAGATCTGATAGTTCACGCAATCACCAGCTGACAGACGATCACATGAAATGTCGTTCAGTTCCTTTCGAATGCCCTGCCAGTAAGCCTTGCGACGCTCCTGGTCAGCCACCGATACATGACCAAGTCGATCATCATATTGCTCATCACCCACCCATGAGCCCAGGGTTGGGAATTCATCGAGGCGAAAAGCCCATTCTCTTTCGTAAATCTCACGAAACTTCTCACTGTCACCATTTTCCACGCCCCAGGCCAGGGCCGGGATTAACAGAAGAGTTAAGAACAACCGACTGATAGTGTGCATTTGAACTCCTTCAGCTACTGTTATCAGGTGACTGAGAAACCTGCCCAGTAGGGATCATCATTCGGATCCACTGTAATGACATTGTTGCCAAAGACCCTTGCCCAACCTTCAATACTGGGCACAATTGCATCAAATTCGCCCACCCTGGCAGAAGCTTCCACCCTGCCCGTGAACTGGCTGCCAATAATGCTTTCATGTACAAAACGGTCACCCACGGACAGTTCCCCTCGAGCCGCGAGTTGCGCCATTCGCGCAGAAGTCCCGGTCCCGCAGGGTGATCGGTCGATCGCGGAATCCCCATAGAAAACTGCATTGCGCGCATGCGAGCCTTCGACCCTCGGCTTTCCAGTCCACAAAATGTGTGTCAGCCCTGCCACCCTACGGTCTTCGGGATGAACAAATTTATATTTCTTATTAAAACGTTCTCTGAGCTTGGGGCTGATTCTTAATAGTTCTGATGCAGACAATTGAACCATGTCTTCAAGAACCTCCTGAGACTCGACAATGGCATAGAAGTTACCACCATAAGCAACGTCAGCCCGCAATGTTCCGCCGAGCTCAGGGCAATCGACTTCCAGGTTCCTGCTGTGAAGGAAAGACGGTACATTTGCGATGCGCACCGATCGCACCTTCCCGGATTCCTCAGTGTAGTGAGCCGTCACTTTTCCGGCAGGCGTTTCCAGGTTCACGACTCCAGCCTCCCTTGGAACAACCAGGCCATGTTCGATCGCTATGGTGATGGTCCCGATCAGACCATGACCGCACATTGGCAGGCATCCGGATGTCTCTACAAACAGCACGCCCATTTCACAGTCTTCGCGAGAAGATGGATACAACATGCTGCCGGACATCTGTGCATGCCCGCGGGGCTCAAACATCAACGATGTGCGAATCCAGTCGTACTCTTCAAGGAAATGCTGACGCTTATCCAGCATGGTGTCGCCGTGCAGTTCGGGTATCCCCTTGTGAATCAACCGCACAGGATTGCCGCATGTATGCGCGTCGATGCAGTGAAACGTGTGAGGGTGCTCGGGTTGCATTTCGCGATCAGAACCGGTCAGCTGCAAAAGGCGACAAATCAAGATGTGGTTCACGCCCTGCTATCAAATCGGCAATGATGCGCCCGGAAGTTGGGCCCTGAGTCAGCCCATAGTGACCATGTCCGAAAGCGCAGAAGATATTCGGGTTGTTCGGTAACGCGCCGAGCACCGGTTTACTGTCCGGCATCATTGGGCGCTGCCCCATCCATTCGCTGTATGACTCACCTTCAAGCCCAACAAAATATTTGCGGGAGTGATCCAGCAGTATCCTGGCGCGCTGATAATCAGGGGGCGAATCGATGGCAGCAAATTCAGCCGTTCCCGCCAGCCTGATGCCAAGGCGCATGGGTGTGATCACAAAAAACTGGCTGACTGACATGATCGGGTGATTCAGATCAATTGAGGGGTTGTGCACCATGGTGTGATAGCCGCGCTTTGCAGTCACCGGGACGCTCACACCCAACTGGCTGAGAAGTTTTCCCGACCAAACCCCTGCAGCAACCACAACCGAGTCGGCAGTCAGCTTCTGACCATTCCCGGTAACCATTTCAGCGCCATCTTGCCGTTGAGAAAGAGAGAGAACACGATCCTGAATCCAGTTTGCACCCTGCGAAAATGCGGCCTCGGCGATATTGCGCGTCACTTCACCGGGATCTGTCAGATGTGACCAGGCCGGGTCATAGACTGCCACACGATCTCTTGCCCGCGGATGTTCAGCAAGGGCAGGCTCCATTTCAAAAAGCTCATCGCTGGTCAGTCGGCTTAGCTCCTGCCCCAGACGCTGTCGCATTTCATACTGCCAGGCATCGCCACGATAGCTCTTCTCATTGTCATGGATCATGATCAGGCCGCGTTTTTCACTCATCCAGTCTGACCTGGTTTCGGCGAGAATCGTGTCGTAATCAGACCGAACCGTGGCCATCAGATCTTTTTGGGCCTGGACGATGGCCTCGACCTGAGGCATGGAGCCGGCTCGCCAGAATCTGTACAACCAAGGCATTGCCTGGGGGAGATGAGAGAGTCGAATCACCAGCGGTCCATGACTGTCAATCAGCCACTTTGGCACCTGGCGAATCGCACCGGGATACGAAAACGGAATAACTGCGCTGGGTGAAATACAGCCTGCATTACCAAAACTGGTTGACTGGCCCGGAAGAACCGGATCAATGACCGTGACCTCGTGCCCCTGTTTCACCAGGTGCCAGGCGCAGGAACTACCGACGATCCCTGCTCCAATCACAACACAGTGCTTTCTTCCTGATTCACTCAACTGAAATGATCCATCCCGGCCACCAGTCGCTCGGTAAGATGAATAATACTGTCTGAAGCTTTCTGCGCGCCCTTGACATCGCGCCTTGCCGCCAGGCGAACCAGGTTACTGAGCGCTGCGATCACATCAGACAAATTGACCTGGTCACGGTAGTAATTCCAGAACCGGCGACAGTGAATTCTCAGGGGCGTCACCGCCTGAATGACGTACGGGTTGCCACAACATACATCTAGCAGGTCATCGATTGCCCTTTGCTTGTTGAGAAAACCTGAAAAATCATCATGACAGTTGGCCAGTTCCCTGGCCAATCCGGCCAGGCCACTGCGTTGTTCATCGTTTGCCTGCAATGCAGCACGATGAGCAATCAGGTTTTCCAGCGGCCTGCGGGCCTCCAGGATCTGATCTAGGTCCGCACGGTCAAGCGGTGTCACCAACAGTCCTTTTCGCGGAATCACCTGGAAGAGTTCATGTTGTGCCAGGCGCTGGATGGCCTCACGAACCGGCGTTCGTCCGTACCCGGTTAACTTGATCAGGTCACCTTCAGAAACCATTCTGCCCGGCGGTAGATCCAGCATGACCAGGCGATCTTCCAGTGCACGATATGCCTGTTCGGCCAGACTGGAATTTTTACTCATCAGGGGTCTCCCGGGTCTCTCTTAGAGTGCGGGGCGTGATTCCAGTGCCCGGTCAACGATACCCTTAATCTCCGCGATGCGGGCGTCAGGGAGTTGCAGCCTTGGCGGTCGCAGTCTCGCATTGCCAACACCCACCAGCTCTTCCACCAGCTTGATCTGGTGAATGAAAAATGGCCCGGTGTCCAGGGCAAGAAGCGGCAGGAACCAATCGTAAATGGCGCGCGCCTCGCGCCATTTACCCATTTGCATCAACTCGAAAATTCTCACCGTCTCGTGTGGAAATGCAACAACCAGACCGGCAATCCAGCCAACCGCGCCAAGTGACAGGCATTCGAATGCAAGGTCATCAATGCCACAGTAAATGGCATATCTGTCGCCGGTCAGACGCTGAATTTCAGTAATCCTTCTCGTGTCTCCGGAGGACTCCTTAATCGCCTGGAAGCAAGGATTATCCGCCAGGTCTGCGAAATCAGCAGGGGTCAGGTCAGTGCCGTATGCGATGGGGTTGTTGTACAGCATGATTGGCAGAGAAGAGGCGTCCGCCACTGCCCTGAGATATGCAAGTGTCTCGCGTTTGTCGCCCTGGTACCCCATTGGAGGGAGCACCATCAATCCATGGGCCCCTGCTTTCTCACATGATTCGGCGAATTCGCAGGCTCGGCGCGTTGAGCGCTCGGCCAGTGTGACGATCAGTGGGCGTCCACGGCGTTCGGCCGATGCAAAAAAGCGCACGACTTCCGCTTTTTCGGACTTGTCCATGGTGGAATTTTCGCCCAGAGACCCCAGGATGACGATGCCATGAACACCGGCATCAAGTTGGAATTCCAGGTGGGAGGACATGGCCTCCCAGTCGAAGCTGCCATCGGCAGAAAACTTGGTGGTCAGGGCTGGAAAAACACCACGCCATTCAACTTGGCTCATTGTCAGGCACTATTTCAGAGGCAAAAGGGTCCTCATGATATATCAGCCGAGCCTGATTTCAAGCGATAGGTTCGAACTCAGATCCTGCGAATCTTGATTGCGCCGTTGACTGTACTCAGTTTAATGCGAGCGTCACCGTCTCCAATTTCACCACTGCAATCTCTTCCCAGGAATCCCTTGTCCACATGGAGACCGAAATCGTCAGCGTCAATCCCGCCATTAACAGTACCTGCGTCAACCTTGGCACTCGTGTTTTCGGGCAGCTTCAGCTGAATCCTACCATTGACTGTTTCTGCGGAGACACGCTGGTCACCGCCGAGTGATGCAAATGTTGCATTGACGGAACCATTAACCGTATCGGCTTCAAGGTTACCCCGTAAATCACTGATATGAATATCGCCATTGGTCGTATCAGCGCTAACGTCTCCCTCAATTCCGGCGATCTCAATTTCACCATTGACGGTCTCGATCGAGTCGAGATTGGCCCCAGCAGGCGCGATGATTTCGAAGCTCACGCTGCCATTTGAATTGGTGCCGAACCAGCGTCGGCTTGATTTGGGGTGCTCAGTCCGCAGGCTGATACGACTGCTGCTGGCCTTGACGTGTATTTCCATACCGTCCAGGTAATCCTGGTCGTCCGCCTTCTTTGTGGCGATCACGATTACCTTGTTTCCTGAGCCGGCCGTGACAGTGATGTCACCATTGATGTTTTCAACGTTCAGTTTCCCGCCTTCATCGAGCTCGAAACTAAATTCCTCGACTTCAGTGACATCTGCGTGAACTGAAATCGCCATTGCAAAAAATGCAGCCGCCAGCCATCGAACATTGCTTGTACGTCGCGATGCGGAAGAAAATTCTTTTTGTGTCAGCCTGGTGATCATCTCTGGTTCCTTCGTTAAATATGGGCCTGGCTCGTTTTGCTGGCCCGGATACCTCTTTGACGCCGCTGGTTGCCCCTTGGTTTAAGTGGGGCAATGATTTTCCTGTCTAAACCCCGGAGCGACGCTGAATCTTACGCGCAATGACATTAAAGGGCTTGTGCCGTTGGTAATTGATCACTACAATAACGTATTAACGTGTTAATACACTAATACGCCCATAGATTAATACCCAACAGATTAATAAATGATCCAGAAATGAAACATCACGACGAGAAACTCACATACGAACTCGCCTCTGCGGCGGTCTCGCTCTCACAGGCACTACTGACGCTGCAGGAAGCAGATGAGGTCAAACGATTCCTGGAAGACATCTGCACACCAGCAGAGATTGAAGCCATGGTGGATCGATGGCGAGTGGTGCAACTCCTGGACCAGGGACTTTCATACAGGGAAATTCGCGATATGACCGAAGTCAGCGTGACAACCATCGGGCGTGTAGCCCGTTTTATGGAAATGGGTTCTGGTGGATATCGAATTGCACTGGAGCGTCTCAAGGAAGCCAGGGAAACAAGAACATGAGTCACCCAGAACAGCCACGACTCAGAGTCGCGATCCAAAAATCCGGCCGACTCTCGGAGCAGTCACAAACGTTATTAAGAAACTGCGGCCTTCGATTTGCGCGCAGCAAAGACAAACTTTTTTGGTATGGAATCGATTTTCCGGTAGATCTGCTGCTTGTTCGTGATGATGACATTCCACGCATGCTGCTCGATGGCGTTTGTGAGCTCGGAATCGTCGGGGAAAACATTGCCATGGAAGTGATGCTGGAACGCAATGGCGGAGACGGACTGACGTGTCTTCGCAAACTCAAATTTGGTGGCTGCAGACTATCGCTGGCCGTTCCTGAGAACATGGAAATAACCGACAGCAAAGCGCTTTCAGGCAAGCGAATCGCCACCAGCTATCCCGCGCTAACACGAGCGCTGCTAAAAGAAAAAGGCGTCGATGCCCGAATTGTCGAGCTTTCCGGCTCGGTTGAGATCGCACCTGGCCTCGGGACAGCCGACGCCATTTCGGACCTGGTTTCAACTGGTACCACGCTGCGCGCCAACCACTTGCGTGAACTGGAAGTCTTGTTTGACAGCCAGGCAGCGCTTTACGCACCTGAGACCCTGGCGCCGGAAAAGCGCCCGTTGCAGCAAAGATTGCTGGCTCGCCTGGAAGGTGTCATCGGCGCTGCCGAGAGCAAGTACGTGATGTTACACGCACCGCGGGATTCGGTAGATGCGATTACCCAGCTTCTCCCTGGTGTTGAACACCCTACCTTGCTGCCGCTCGAAGGCACTGATCGCGTTGCAATACACGCGGTGTGCCTCGAAGGCCTTTTCTGGGAGCACCTGGAAACACTTAAAGCTGCAGGCGCCTCTGCCATCCTGGTGTTGCCAGTTGAGAAAATGCTGGCATGAAGCCCGGAGTCCAAAATTGGTCGGACCTGGACAGAGGCGAGCAGCAACGAGCGCTCGCCCGACCTGAAGTCAGTGAACATGAATTCAGGAAGGAGGTCTCATGGATCATCAACTATGTACGCCAGTCTGGTGATGCAGCACTGCTTGATCTGACCAATAAGCTCGATGGCTGCAACCTGCAGGACATATCGATCAGCCGTGAGCACCTTGAGCAATCCGCCAGCCAGGTCAGGGAACCGCTTGGAAAGGCCATCAGGGATGCCGAAAAACGTATCCGGGTCTTCCATTCAGCCGAAATCCCTGAGCCCAGACAAATTGAAACTGCCCCGGGCCTGACCTGCGAGGTCCGCTTTCAACCGATAGACGCCATCGGACTGTATGTCCCTGGTGGAAGTGCTGCTTTGGTTTCCACGGCATTGATGCTGGGCGTTCCTGCAAGTCTCGCCGGTTGCTCCGAAATCGTCCTTTGTACTCCGCCGGGACCGGAAGGACAGGTGTCACCGGAGATTCTTTTTGCAGCAGAGCTGTGCGGTATAAAGCAGGTATTTGCCGTGGGAGGCGCGCAGGCGATTGCAGCAATGGCCTATGGCACCGGGTCTGTTCCCAAGTGCAGCAAGATATTTGGTCCGGGCAACTCATGGGTCACCGAGGCCAAGCAGCAGGTGAGCGTGGACCCACAAGGTGCTTCCATAGATATGCCGGCAGGACCATCAGAAGTGCTGGTGATAGCAGATGAAAGCGCTGACCCCAGGGCCATTGCCTGGGATCTTCTTTCACAGGCCGAACATGGACCGGATTCCCAGGCGATTCTACTGAGTGACAGTGACAGGCTGGCAACCGAGGTCTCACAAATAGTTGGTGAATTGTCTGGCGGGTTACCACGAGCGGAAATTCTCAATTCTTCGCTGAAATCCACGCGCATTATCGTCACCCGGAACATTGTCCAGGCGATTGAAATTTCAAACGCCTATGCCCCGGAGCATCTGATTATTAATACCCGACAAGCACGCCAGCATGCCGAGCAGGCCCGCAATGCGGGATCGATCTTTATTGGCCCCTGGACCCCGGAATCACTTGGAGATTATTGCTCAGGAACTAACCATGTGCTCCCGACTTATGGCTGGGCGCGTTCGCACAATTCCCTCTCGGTCGTCGATTTTATGAGGCGATACACCCTGCAGGAAGCCAGCCAGGATGCGCTGCAACAGGTTGGGCCAACAGCAGAGGCACTTGCGGACTTTGAAGGTCTTGAAGCACATCGAATGGCCGTTCGATATCGCATTGACAGCGCCGGGTCGTCATGAGCATCCGATTGCTGGCAAGGCCGGAAATTGTGGCCATGAAACCTTACTCTTCAGCCAGGAGTGAAGCAGGAATTGATGGCATTTTGCTCAATGCCAATGAACTGCCCTGGCCATTGATTGAAGACCCACTCTCCATGGAGTCCGATAGCAGCCCCCTTAACCGCTATCCTCAACCACAGCACTCCGGACTGATCAAAAAACTCGCCGGCTTATACGGTGTGCCAGCAGATCATCTCCTGGTGACCCGCGGAAGTGACGATGGAATCGATTTATTGTTGCGCGTTTTTTGTCGGGCAGGCCAGGATTCAATCCTTGACTGTCCGCCGAGTTTTGGGATGTACAGGATCGCAGCCCGGACCCAGGGTGCGGACATTGTTGAAGTGCCCCGCTTCCCGGATTCGCTCCGGCTGGATTGCGAAAAAATTCTCTCGATCGTTGAATCCGATTCACCACCGCGCATTATCTTTCTCACCTCACCGTCTAACCCAACCGGCGATCTTGTTGAACGCCGGTTTCTCGAAGAGCTGCTTGATCTGACCAAGGATCGATGTGTCGTGGTCGTTGATGAGGCCTATGCAGAGTTCAGCGATGCGGATGGTTTCAGTGGCCTGGTCAGTGATCGTGAAAACCTGGTGATCCTTCGGACGCTGTCTAAAGCTTTTGGGTCTGCCGGGTTGCGTTGTGGTGCTGTCATTGCCCAACCCGGTGTGATTGAGCTGCTTCAGCGGGTCATTCCACCTTATCCGCTGGCCACCCCCGTATTGAATCTTGCCCTGAGGCTGTTTGAACCGGGTGTGCTCGATCGTCAGCAACGGGCACTTGTCGATATATCCCGCAACAAGAGCATCCTTCTCGAAAGCCTGGGCAACAGGCGATGGATTGAAAAGATATGGCCCGGAGAGGCGAATTTTATTCTGGCGCGGGTGGATGATGCAGATGCGCTTATGAAGCACTGCAATCTGCGAGGAATCACATTGAGGGCATTTGCAGGGGCGCCGCTGCTCGAAAACTGCATCAGGATCAGTATTGGAAATGGTACGGAAACCGAAAAGCTGGTCGCTGCCCTTGATGATTTCGAGACCGAAAACCAAAAGCGAGTCGAACCATGACGAAACGCAGAATTCTTTTTATAGACCGCGATGGCACCCTGATCACCGAGCCGGACGACCAGCAGATAGATTCGCTTGAGAAGCTGGAATTACTGCCCGACGTCATTCCGGCATTGATCAAATTGCGAAATGCAGGATACGAATTTGTCATGGTGAGCAACCAGGACGGCCTGGGAACCGATTCGTTCCCGATCGAGGACTTTGAAAAACCGCAGCAAAAGCTACTGGATTTGCTTGATTCGCAGGGAATCGTCTTTGCCGCCGTTCATATTGACCCGCATTTTGATCACGACAATGCCCCCACCCGCAAACCTGAAATTGGCATGGTGCTGGAGTACCTCAAGTCTGGAGATCTGGACCTCCAGGATTCGTGGGTGATCGGAGACCGCATCACCGATATCGAGATGGCTCAAAACATGGGGATTGGTGGACTACAAATTGGCGAGGAATTCGAAACCTGGAATTCCATTGTCCACAAATTAGTCAATCAGCCCCGCCAGGGGGTCGTGAATCGAGCGACATCCGAGACCGAAATCAGCGTTTCGGTTGACCTGGACATGGATGCGCCCGAAAACCATATCGAAAGTGGCATCGGCTTCTTTGATCACATGCTGGATCAGATTGCCAGGCATGGTGGGTTTCAATTGTCGCTCACCTGCAAAGGCGATCTGGAAATTGATGAACATCACACCGTTGAGGATTGCGCACTCGCACTGGGACAAGCACTCAACCAGGCACTGGGTGATCGTCGTGGCATCGGCCGGTACGGCTTTACCCTGCCCATGGACGAGTCACTGGCCGAAGTGGCGATTGACCTGTCCGGCCGCCCGGCTTTCGAATTTTCCGCCGCTTTCAATCGTGACCAGGTGGGGGGACTCTCGACTGAAATGGTCAGGCATTTCTTCGCTTCCCTGAGCCAGTCACTGGGCGCCTCGATACATATGAACGTCACCGGCGAGAACACCCATCACATGGTAGAGGCGCTGTTCAAGAGTGCGGGACGGGCTCTGAGGCCGGCGATTGCCCGCGAAGGAAACGAGATGCCCAGCACCAAGGGCAGTCTCGGAGGAACCGAGGGGCAATGACCATCGCGGTGGTCGACAGTGGCGGCGCCAATATTGCATCGGTTTTCCATGCGCTGCGCCGGCTGGGCGTGGAACCAACATTTACTCGCAATGCCAGCGATATCCGCCAGGCCAGCCATGTAATCCTGCCGGGCGTGGGCGCTGCATCGGGCGCGATGGAGAAGCTCAGGGAGTTCAGGCTTGCAGAAGTCATCAGGAATCTGACACAACCGGTTCTTGGTGTGTGCCTTGGAATGCAATTGCTGTTTGAGTCCACCGAAGAGGGTGATACTGGAATGCTGGGGCTTATCCCTGAGCGGATCAGAAAACTGGCTGCCAACGAAGGCCTGCGCGTTCCTCACATGGGCTGGAACAAAATCACGACCTTAAACAAGGACTCAATGTGTATTGGCAGTGAAAATGAGTGGTTCTATTTTGTTCATTCATACGCTGCCCCGGTTGGGGATTTTACTTTGGCTACCGCAGAGCATGGCCCGCCATTCAGTGCCATCGTTCGTCAGGGAAACTTTTACGGGGCTCAATTTCACCCTGAACGCTCAGCGAAGGCAGGCGAAGCGCTGCTGAATCGATTTCTCGAGGTGTAATGAAATGTACCTGATCCCCGCCATTGATCTGCTCGACGGAAAATGCGTGCGTTTGCGCCAGGGTGACTTTCAACAGGTGACCTATTACAAAAAACCCTCGCTGACCGTTGCAGAAGAATATGCCCAGGCTGGTGCAGGGTGGCTGCACCTGGTTGACCTTGCGGCCTCCCGCGACGGAACCAGCGCCAGTGCAAACCAAATGTTCCAGATCCTGCAATCCGTGTCACAACGCGTGCAAACGGGCGGCGGAGTGCGTGATACCGGCGATGTTGAAGCACGGTTGGCTGCAGGCGCTTCCCGGGTGGTCGTTGGCAGCGTTGCAGCGGAATCTCCCGACACTTTTTGCCGTTGGTTGGGTTGGTTCGGTCCGGACTCGCTGGTGGCTGCCCTGGATGTGAAATACGACGACAACGGCGTTCCCCGGGTTAAAAGCCAGGGCTGGACCCGTGACTCAGGCAGGGACCTCTGGTCACTGCTTGACCAGTTGGCCGATACACGATTGAAACATCTTCTTTGTACCGACATTGGGCGGGACGGGTTGTTGAACGGCCCCAACCTGGACCTGTATCGGGAAATCAATCATCGATATCCAGACATCGAGATCCAGGCCTCTGGTGGAATACGGGATATTCCGGACCTGGAAGCCCTTGCAGCAACAGGCGCAGCAGCGGCGATCAGCGGAAAGGCACTGCTGGATGGAAAATATAGTGTCAAAGACGCCCTTGCTGCTTTGGAAAGGGCTCGATGAGCGGGGTTGCACGACGAATCGTCCCCTGCCTTGATGTCCGGGACGGAGAAGTTGTCAAAGGCGTCCGGTTCCGCAATCACCGGGTCATGGGTGGAATCATCGAGCTGGCATCCCGGTATCGTGACCAGGGAGCCGACGAACTGGTTTTCTATGACATTACCGCCAGCCCCGAAGGCCGAAGTGTTGATTGTGAATGGGTTCGACAGGTATCTGAAACCATCAACATTCCATTTTGCGTGGCTGGGGGCATTCGAAGCGTCAAAGACGCCGGCATGGTGCTTTCAGAGGGTGCAGACAAAATATCCATCAACACACCAGCCCTTGAGCAACCTGAACTGATCGACAGCCTCGTCAGGGCTTTTGGAAGTCAGTGCGTGGTCATAGGAGTGGACTCAACCGCCGATGCGAAAGGCTACAGCGTTCGTTCTCATACAGGCAACCCTGACCAGATGAAGGAGCCCGGGCGAAACACTCTTGACTGGTTGCGAGAGGTGGTCGACCGAGGAGCGGGTGAAGTGGTTCTCAACTGCATGTCGGCTGACGGAACAAGAGCCGGGTTCGACATTGACCAGCTCAAATGTGCACGTGAAGTTTTACCCATTCCAATGATTGCATCAGGCGGGGCGGGCACAATGGCTCACTTCGAGGAAGTCTTCCGAAGAGCTGATGCGGACGCGGCCCTTGCAGCAACCGTGTTTCATTCCGGCCAGATTGAAATACCAAACCTTAAAATGTACTTACACGAACATAATATGGAAGTCAGGCCATGCTAGACAGAAAAACACTGGATTGGAAGAAGATGAATGGCCTGATGCCGGTAGTGGTCCAGGATTCATTTGACGGACGGGTTCTGATGCAGGCATACATGAACGAGCAGGCGCTTGAGGCCACGCTTGAAAGTGGCCACATCACGTTTTGGAGTCGCAGTCGAGAGACCCTGTGGACCAAGGGCGAAACCTCGGGTAACCGGCTGGAACTGGTTTCCATTCATGCTGACTGTGATGGCGATTGCTTGCTCGCCATGGCAAACCCATTGGGGCCAACTTGCCATCTCGGCACTGATACGTGCTTTGACGGTGAAACACAGGTGGCACCGAAACTGGCATTCCTTGCAAAGCTCGAGACCGTCATTGCCAGGCGTGATGCAGAGCGGCCTGCCGACAGCTATACAACAAGCCTGCTGGAATCTGGCCCAAAACGAATTGCGCAGAAAGTGGGTGAGGAGGGTGTGGAAACTGCCCTGGCCGGAGCAAGTGGTGACAGGGAAGAACTTCTGGCTGAGGCGGCAGATCTGATATTCCACACGCTGGTACTGATGCGCACCCGTGATGCGACTTTAGGTCAGTTGCTGGAAACCCTTACCAAACGACATCAGGGCTGACCCATTCGATCCAGCTGGTCAATACATTCACCAGCCACAGCAGAATGAATGCCATTTTCATCAGAATTCAGTTGTTCAAGCAATTCCCTTGCAGCGGGTGAATCGAGGTCAGGAAGCAACCGGACCAGCTCAGGTGTGGCTTCGCCTTGCTTCACTTTTTTTCTGATGAGCCCGACGGTTCTTTGCCCCGCTTTTACCAGGGCCATGCCGGCCAGCATGCGGTTCTGTTCGTTCCCGGTTGAAACCACCCGAGTCAGTGTTTCACCTGCAGAATCGAGCCCAAGGCTGCGCCATAAGAACCCGGAAAAAATGACACGAGCCGAATGGGTATCGTCTTTCACTTTGTGTTCAGACAAGTGCCCAGAGACCGTGGTCATCCCAGTAGTCGGACTCGTGGGTCGAGCTGTGATCAAACCAGCCATTACGATGCTCTTCAATATCAAACTGGTTAGAACGAAATCGCTGTGAGCCACCATCGAGCAGGATCACCAGGTCGAAACGTACCCGGATATCAATGATCCGGTTTACTTTTGAAAAATCCGGATACCACTTTTCATAGACTGGCCAGCCCATTAGTACCAGGCGATCGAATTCAACGCCCAGCTTTGTGGCAAGGTGCGCCACTGTTGCGCCGTGTGAGTGTGCAAAAAAGTCTGGCGTGGCCAGGCCCTGGTCGCTGACCCACTGTTTTAGCAAAATAGCATCGGCCTGCCGTGCCTGGTGCGAGTATGATCCGGTCCAGGTGAAGCTCCGGTCATGAACATCAAGATCGGGGCGGTTGGTTGCCAAAGCATCGTAGAAATCCCCGCCTGGTTGATACCAGTCATTATTTGCAGCAAATGTTCCGTGTGTTACCACGGCGGTATGGGACTCGCGATTTCTTTTTGCTGACCCGGGACGTTCAATCACCCTTCTGTCAGCCGTTTCACTCATTGGCTCGATGTTGCTGATGGCTGCCTCTGCAACACGAGTTGCCAGGGGGTCTTCAGATTTCGCGCCTTCAACAAGCGTCTTTCGAATCACTTTTCGAAGCCGTGTTGTTTCACGTGCACCTGCCGCTCCAGCCACTGCGACCAAAGGGTGGGGGCTGTGCATGGCAGCTTCGAACATGGCCGCTGCTGTCTTCAGCTCGGGTTTTTGATAGAGCTCATCCGCTGCTTTTGAAAGCTCTCGTTGCAGGTGCGGCTCTGTCTCCTGTTGAAGCTCTTTTTCACTTGCACCCAGGTATTCAAATGCCTCGGCGACGCGCAAATGACGCTTTCGCTTAAGCGCATCTAATGCAGGTAATGGGAACTGCTTCTCATCAGGTGATCTGGGGTGGCAGCCGAGCACGCCTGCCCTGAGTGATAAAAGGAACGCCGCCTGTGAAGCCGCAGCGGACCGGGATGATTCCCGGTCAGGATGTGCAACCTCCGTAAAGGCATCGCGAGGATCAATTGGTTCTAATCGTTGATAGGACACATTGCTCACGCCTGAGAGTCATTCAACTCTCTGTCACTTCAGATAACTATACGACAACTCTGACGATCAGGCGTTCTGACTGCGAACATGTCAGTCCTGTTTCGTCTGCCAGTCGCGAGGATCGATCCTGTAGTACACCTTTAGTGTTTCGAATAACTCGGTGTGGTGTTTCGCCATTCGCCCTGGCTTTTCGAAGAAAGTTTCGGTTGCCACGGCAAAAAACTCAGCCGGATTGGTGGCACCGTAGTGATCCATCAGAGACCGCTTTCCCCGACGGCTGTCCTGCTGGAGTTCTACATATTCGTCTGAAAGCACTTGCGCCCAACTTCGGTAGCTTCCCACACCACCCAGAATCGGCGCGCCATCGGTTGCCCCGGTTTCACTATCAAGCTGGTGAGCAAATTCGTGCAATACGACATTGTGGCCATCCAGGAAATTCGAAGCACCCTGCAATACGCTGTCCCAGGCAAGTATGACTTTGCCCCTGTTCCAGGATTCGCCCAGCACATGCTTTGGCCTTGCATCCATCACCCCGGCCTCATCGATTCCGCCACGCTTCACCACGAAACCAGTTGGATATACGATGATATAACGCAACTTCGGATAGACTGCTGACGGCCGGTTGAGCACCAGCATGCACGCCTCAGCGGCAATCGTGACACGTATCTCGTCCGTCATTTCCAGCCCCCCGGCCCCGAAGAATTGCTTTTGATGAAGAAAGCGTTTGATCAGTTGTCGCAATTGCATTCGCAATTGATGAGGAAGGTTGCGATATATCTGGATGTTTCCCTCGAGAATGGGTACCCATTCCTCTGGAAACGGCGCCTTGAGAGCGCGCTTGAGCCTGAAATGGGGGACCCACAGAGCAATCGCTATTCCGGTTACCGCCAGTGTCAGAAAAATCCACGGGTTCAAATTTCAGCTCCTTCGGAATAACGCCAGCCAATTGCCATTCTGGCACCCAGCCAGTATCCGCCATAGGCAGCCAGGAACCATACCCAGATGTGGTTCATATCGATCCTGTCTATCCAGTACTTCGGCCAGGCAATCGCCGTCACAAAATTCATGAGCGAGTCGATGAAAAAGTTAATGATCAGATCAAGGTTCAGCTTTGAGAGTCGCCCCATGTTTTCGCTGAAGTCGCCAAAAAACGAAGTGATTTCGCCCAGCTCAACGATCACAAAGGTCATCAGCGCGACGACGCCATAGAAACCCCCACCAAATTTAAGCCATTTGTTGTGAACCGGATTGAGTTTCACCGGTCGTGACCCGTTATCAGCCCGGTCTTTCTTCTTCGATCGTGCTTTTGAAAGCTGTGAGACGCCTTTTTCCAGTTGCTTAAGATCGCTCGCCGGTTCAAGGTATTTCGACCGAATGGCCCACCAGACCAGTAGAAAACTGACGATTCCTACTGGCAAACCAGCGAAAAAGGCAGCCCGAAAGAGCTCAGCAATCATCAGGCTCAGATCCAGACATCATTTTCGGCACGCAGTTTTGTTTCACCATCACCCGTGTTGACCACACCGGACGGTTCAATCAACAGGATGCTGCATTCACTGCTCGCGACAGGTTTATGTTCCACGCCCCGGGGAACAACAAACAGTTCGCCGGACTTCAGGCTGACCGAGCCATCACGAAACAGGATTTCCATTTCACCATCAAGGCAAAGAAACGCCTCGTCTGTTTCATCGTGCTTGTGCCAGACGAATTCTCCTTCGATTTTTGCCACTTTGAACTGATAGTCATTCAGTCCGGCAATCACCCGGGGTGCCCAGTGCTCGTCGAACAGGCCCAGTTTCTCTTTCAGGTTGATGGATTTGTGTGTCATAAACCAGAATTGTAGGAGTGGCGCGACGCCGCGACAAACTAAATATTCGTTCAACCCTCTATTACTGGTCACCGCGATCGATCAACAGTCCTGAAATACGGGACTTTAAACAAATAGTTGTGTATTACAACCATTTTGTTCATAATCGGCCAATGAGTGGAGCAGTCAAACCGATTCGCAAGGCGGCCCGTCAACTGGTACGTGAGCTTCATCTGCTTGATGGGCGGGTCGAATGCTGTGGACTGCCGCTGTCACAATGCCACCTGATTATTGAACTGGACATGCTGGGCGAAGCCACGGCATCGGAGCTGGGCGACCGACTGGTGCTGGAAAAATCCACCATGAGTCGCCTGGTTAACACCCTTGTGAACAAAGGACTGATATGTGCTGCCTGTTGTCCTGAAGATCGTCGGGCTCGCAACCTTTGCCTGACAGATGAAGGCAGGCAACAAGCCGGGAACCTGGACAATCATGCGAATGGGCAGGTTGAAGCGGCATTGGAATTCCTGAATCCCCATGACGAAAAATTGGTCATTGATGGCCTCGATCGATATGCCAAAGCCCTTCGTTATGCGCGCCAGTCCGACCAATACAGGATCCGCCCCATCAGTCCCGCGGACAATGAATCAGTCGCAAGGATCATTCGCAGTGTCATGACGGAATTTGGAGCGGTTGGTGAGGGATATTCAAGTTCTGATCCGGAAGTTGATGCGATGTTTGAAGCCTACCCGACTCCGGATTCGGCCTTTTTCGTGGTCGAGAACCATGAATGCATCCTGGGTTGCGGCGGAATGGGGCCACTCAGGGGTGCAGACGAAAACGTATGCGAGCTGCGAAAAATGTATTTTTTACCCCAACTCAGGGGATCGGGAATGGGATCGAAGCTGCTCAGGAAAATACTCCAGGAGGCTCGCAATGCAGGTTACGGGCTTTGTTACCTTGAAACCATTACGGCAATGGACCAGGCAAGAAAACTTTATCGCGGCTTCGGCTTTCGTGACATTGATGAACCGCTTGGAAAAACCGGCCATAGCGGCTGCAACCAACACATGGTTCTTGAACTCTAAGGAGAAATATTATGCGAGTACATATATCAATTCCGGTCAACGACCTTGGGAAAAGTGAAGCGTTTTACAGCCACCTTTTCGGACAGCCGGCCAGCAAGGAGAAGCCTGATTACATCAACTTTCGCCTTGACCAGCCTGCCATCCACCTGGCGCTGGTCAAAAGTGAATCTGTCTCAAAACAACGGGGCACGGAACACTTCGGGATCGAGTTGCCCACTGAAGAAACATTCAGGTCCTGGGAAAACCGTTTGACGGCCTCAGGGCCGGAAATGGCACAACCAGAACCTGGTGCACAGTGCTGCTATGCAAAAGCTGACAAGGTCTGGCTCAGCGACCCGGATGGAAACCGGTGGGAGATCTGGCACCGAACCGGCGATCACTTCTCGATGTAGAAAACGGCCTCAGGGTCACCACCCAGCATTTTCGCACGAACCAGCGGGATGGGTGGCCCGCCAAATGACAGGAATGAGTCGTGGAATTCACGCCACGCTTCCCGACCGCCCTTATCGGCGGCCCAGTCATCGCGCAACTGGCGGATCATTAGTTTCCCCATGGTGTAGTTGAGGTATCCAGGGTCATAGGTGCCGCGAGCAGCCTGCTGGCGGGCAGTGCCCTGATCCTGGTAAGCCTCTTCCATGAAAAACTTTTCAGATTCTTCGACTGTCATGCCCTGGGTATGCAGCCCTATTGCGGACAGGTATCGCGCATTTCGTAGTAACGCGTTGGACAATTGACCGATTCGGGTTTCAGGTGAAGCATCACGCAATCCGGCTTCAATCATCATCTCTTCGGTGTAATGTGCCCAGCCTTCACCAAAAGCATAGGTGACAAAGACGCGCCCGAAGCTCCATTCGGCCCGATTGGCATGCAGGAAATTCAGAAAATGCCCCGGCCAAACTTCATGCACCGAAGTGAACAGCAGGTCTGACTCTCCGGCAATGTATGCCTGCTGTACTTTTTCAGTCCAGGACGGGTCGGGCGGAGAAATGTAGTAGACCGAAGGCTGGTTGACCTCGTAAGGACCCGGAATAGTGATATAGGCAAAGTTCGAACGGGCGTACGGTGGGGATTCGTTGACCAGGGCCTCTTCAGTACCCGGAATCGTGACCAGGTCCTGCTCAATCAGAAACGCTTTGATTTCTTCCAGCTGCTGCCTTGCAGTTTCAACCGATCCATCTTTTGGTTTGCGGTTGGCCATTTGCGCAAAACAGCTTTGAATGGTTTTACCGGGAGCGAATTCCGCGCACGCCTCGGCTAGCGCCCTCTGGTTTCGTTCCATGTCTGCCCGGCCGATCGCTTCCAGTTCCTGGAGGCTTACATCCACACGCTCGGTGGCATAGACCATTCGAGAGAACAACTCTGGTCCCAGTGCATAATCCTCGGTGGCGGTGCCGCGATTTGAAATCAACCAGTCACGAAGCCCGGCCATGGCCTCGACTGCTGCAGCATTGGCCTCTTCGAAGGCTGCCTGGGCCGTTGCGTCATCAACCGCTGCAAATACTGCAGGAACATCATCCCTGAAGTAATCCACAAAACCGCCAAACGAAGCGATTCCGTATTCCAACCGTGTCCTTGACATCGGCATGCGCAGGTTGTCCCTGATTTGCCTGACCGCTCGTGGAATGCTTCCGGCATAACGCGTGTAAGCCTCCAGGCGTTGCTGCAGCGGTGCATAATCAAGTGTGATATACGGGCTGGGATCCAGTGAATCGGACATCCAGTCAAAGTAAAAAGCGGGGTTGACGTAAGGCCACTCGGCTTCCTCGAGCCAGAACAGGTTTCGGTCAATCACGGCCAGCAAGTATTCACGCTGCCAGAGGTTTTCCTCGTCGAGCTCTTCCCGGGTGAAATCCAGCGCCCCGGCGCGAGCCTCATTAAGTCGTGCGATTTCCCCATCGATGCCCTGCTTGCTCCAGTCAGGCAGGACACCGTCGTACTCGTGCCTGCCCTGCATCACCGCGAACGCAGGATGGGCGGCGAGGTGATCCTCTATGAACTCATCGATGAAGGCATCCCAGGGTGAAACAAACTCGAGTTCCTCCTCGGCTGCCTCATCAACGCGCTTGCGGGCCTGTTCAAGCTGATCATCACGAATCACCTTGACGGGCTTATCGGTATCAGGCACATCGCAGGCTGCAACCAGGACTAGTACAAAAACACTGGCAAATAAGAGGCGTAATTTCACGAAGAATCTCATCCGGATAATTGAATAAAACGGGGCAAAAAACCAAAGCCGCCCCGGCTGACAGAACTGACCTGTGAGCCGGGGAAGCAAAATTTCTTTCTTACTTCACACCATGCATCAGCTTGTTGATCAGCGGAGCAGCGATCAGGTATACAACGCCGAAGCTCAGGCCCAGCCAGAACAGTTGCATGTAGGTATCCGAGTACTGGCCAATGTTGGAAACAGCCTCTGCTCCGTGTCCGCTGCCTCCACCCGAAGCAATCGCAGCGATGATACCCGCCACATATTGAGCCATTGCGATGGAAAGGAACCAGCCACCCATGGCCAGTCCAACCTCGTGCTTGTCCGCCAGCTTGGTCACCATGCTCAGACCAATGGGCGACAGGCATAGTTCACCAGTTGTATGCAGCAGGTAACACATTGCCAGGAATATCCATGGCACCAGGCCCAGGGCATTTTGCATATTGTCGATTGCAAACACCAGCAGGTAGAAGCCCAGTGCGACCTGGATCAGGCCAAGCGCAAACTTGCGTGGAATTGAAGGGTTTACGCCCATCTTGTCCAGCTTGGGCCACAATGCGGCAAACATGGGTGCAAATAACAGGATGTACAGCGGGTTGAGCGATTGGAATATTCCGAAACCGCCTGCGGCCCATGAGTCAGCACTTCCGATCATCGGCGTTGAGAATTCACGCGCGAAGAAATTGAGAGAGCTGCCGGCCTGCTCAAAAAGCGCCCAGAAACAGGCATTGGCCACAAAAAGGATCAACATCGCGATATATCGATGTAGCTGGACTTTACCCTTCCTGGTGCCGGAAATGATGAAATACACACACAATCCCGCCATGATCCCGACCAGCAGATAACCCAGCACCGTGCTGGCTGTCAGAAGGAAATAGACCACCACTGACAACGCCAGTGCACCAAGTCCAACAAGGAAGAACCGGCCCCAGCCTTCCTTGCCTTCTTCGGGCAATCCAACCTTACCCAGAGATTTCTTGGCAAACTCAAGGAACAGCGTGGAGAGGATCATGCCAATGCCTGCAGCAAAGAAGCCCCATTTCATTCCATAAGTGGCACCAATCCAGGTGGCCGTAATCATTGGTGCAACAAAGGCACCCAGGTTGATTCCCATGTAGAAAATCGTGAAGCCGGAATCACGCCTGACATCGTTGGGCGCATACAGCTGCCCGATCATGGTCGAGATATTGGGCTTGAACAGACCGTTACCTGCCACGATGACTGCAAGGCCAACAAGGAACCAGTTGAGATCCTCGATCAGCAGGATAAACAAACCGGCGGCCATGATAATGGCACCCAGCAGAATGGATCTTTGATACCCCAGGATTCGGTCCGCGATATACCCGCCCGCGATACCGGTGCCATAAACCAAAGCGGTATAGCCACCATAAATCAGGCTGGCCTTGGCGTTGGCTTCGGCCTGGCCGACTGTAGAGAAGAATGCCTGGGCGATATATACCGCCAGCAAAGCGCGCATGCCGTAGTAGGCAAACCGCTCCCACAATTCAATATTAAATAACTGCCAAAGGGCTTTGGGGTGCCCCATGATTTCACCGGGCGGTAGGTCGGGCTTATCTGCGTTCTCTATAGTGGTATTCACAAAGGCTCTCCACTTGGGATTATTTTTTCGCTGGAAAGCATACCAGAGGGAACAGGGGTGAATGCGATTGGCGTGCCGGAACGAATAGGTCCTGCGACCATCACCCCCTGCAAACGCGGGATCAGCATGCAATAATTACCGACCCTTCAATACAGCCTGGATCGAAAGCATGGACCAATCGGCAGCACAAAATTTTATCGACGAAGTCTGGATGGACGAAATCGTCCCGGAGTTGGTTGAGTACATCAAAATCCCGAACAAATCCCCACACTTTGACCCCGACTGGGAAGAACATGGCTACATGGAAGATGCTGTCAAGCAGATTTCAGCCTGGTGTGGAAAACAGGACATTCCCGGGATGGAGATGGAGATTGTGCGTCTTCCCGGGCGAACGCCATTGATTTTCATGGAGATTCCGGGCGATTCCGATGACACCGTGCTTTTATATGGCCACCTCGACAAGCAGCCGGAAATGACAGGCTGGGCTGAAGATCTTGGCCCGTGGAAGCCGGTCATCAAAGGCGACAAGCTTTATGGCCGCGGCGGCGCTGATGACGGCTATGCTGCCTACGGTTCACTGACAGCCATCATGGCGGTTCAGCGTCAGAAAATCCCCCATGCCCGTTGTGTCGTCATCATCGAGGCGTGCGAGGAATCCGGCAGTTACGATCTGCCCTATTACATCGATCACTTGAGTGAGCGAATTGGCACACCATCACTGGTTGTCTGCCTGGATTCCGGGGCCGGCAACTATGAACAATTGTGGATCACCGTGTCATTGCGGGGTATGGCGGCTGGCACACTGCAAGCCGATATCCTCAACGAAGGCGTCCATTCAGGAATGGCGTCGGGTATCGTGCCTTCCAGTTTCCGTGTCTTACAGCAACTCATCGGCCGCCTTGAAGACGTGAATTCAGGTCGGCTGAAACCGGACTACCTCTACAGCGATATACCTGAGCAACGCCGGGAGCAGACCAGGAAAATGGCTGAGGCGCTTGGTAATAAGGTTTACGAATCATTTCCGTTCGTTGATGGTGCCGGACCGATGGGTAACGATGTTTACGAAATGTTATTGAATCGCACCTGGCGCCCCACGCTTTCATACACAGGCATCGGCGGCATACCCAGCCTGGACTCTGCCGGCAACGTCCTGAGACCCCATACGGCGTTGAAGCTTTCGTTGCGATTGCCACCCACCCTCGATGGTGAGGAAGCCAGCCAAAAACTCAAGGAAACACTTGAAGCTGATCCGCCGTATGGCGCGAGAGTGAGTTTCGAGGCAGACCAGGCCGCGACCGGGTGGAATGCGCCTGCCGTTGCGCCCTGGTTGGATGAATCCCTGGACAGGGCATCAGCAAACGCCTACGGGCCGGGCGTCATGTACACCGGTGAGGGCGGCACCATTCCATTCATGGCCATGCTGGGCGATGCATACCCGGATGCTCAGTTCATGATCTGCGGTGTACTCGGTCCAAATTCGAATGCACACGGACCAAACGAGTTCCTGCATGTCCCGTATGCAAAGAAGCTCACCACCTGTGTCTCGCAGGTGCTGATCGATCACTTCAATCGTCCTCAGGAATAGCCCTTTGTTCCCAGGCGTTATTCTCGGCTCGTTCAAATGCTCAGGTACTGGCGTGTACACTCCGCTTTTCGCGAGCCTCGGGCCTATCCTGGAAACAAACGCTCGATCCCTGCGAACCACTGAAGAAGCAACACTGAGATGAATTTCCGTCGGCGCACTCTTCTTGCAGGCCTGCTGGGTGCGCCGATCGTTTTTGAACGCCTGATGCCGAACGGCCTGGTCCCCGTCGTGCTCGCGGATTCTGGTCTCTCACCGATCGAAGGCAAAAACGGTCTGACCATACTCAACGACCGACCGCTCAATGCGGAAACTCCGCCGCACCTTTTAAATGATGACATCACACCGACCGACCGGATGTTTGTCCGCAACAACGGGCGCCCACCGGAAACACCGGACCCGGGCAGCTGGACATTATCGGTCAGCGGCGAATCGGTCGTCGCATCCCGCCAGTATTCCATCGCAGACCTGCAATCAAACTTCGAGCAGGTCGACCTTCAGCTGGTCGTCGAGTGCGGTGGTAACGGCAGGGCCGAATTTATTCCCCCTGCAAAAGGCAATCAATGGAGCCTGGGTGCCGTTGGCTGTCCGGTATGGAATGGTATTCGTCTCCGTGACGTGCTCGAAGAATGCGGGATTGCAGATGATGCCCTGTATGTTGCTTACCGCGGCGCCGATGGCCACCTGAGCGGCGACCCTGCCAAGGACGCCATTTCTCGCGGGGTGCCAATCGCCAAGGCCATGGAGGCCGAAAGCATGATCGCATGGGGCATGAACGATGGTGATCTGCACCCGATGAATGGCAACCCCCTGCGACTGGTCATCGGCGGTTGGCCAGGGTCTGTTTCGGGAAAATGGCTGACGGAAATCCTGGTTCGTGATCGTGTGCATGATGGCGCGAAAATGGGTGGACAATCGTACCGGGTTCCCTGCGAACCTGTCGCTCCTGGAAGCGAGGTGGCTGACGAGGATATGTGCATCATCGAGGCGATGCCGGTGAAGTCACTGATTACCTCACCACAAAGCGGCATCCGCCATGACCAGAACCTGCCGCTGAGGATTCATGGTCATGCCTGGGCGGGTGACCGGGAAGTCAAGCGACTTGAATGGTCCATCGACTTTGGTCAGACCTGGTTTGATGCAGCTTTGCATTCACCTGCCAACCGCCTGGCGTGGCAAAACTGGGATGCGAGCATTCGCTTTCCCGAACCCGGCTACTTTGAAGTCTGGGCACGGGCCACCGATGATGCGGGTGTTTCCCAGCCGATGGTTTTGCCAGGCTGGAATCCCAGGGGTTATTTGAATAACGCTGCCCATCGGATTGCCGTTTATGTTGCCTAGATTGTTCATTGCAACACTGGTCTGCTTTTATGGCCCGCCGGCAGTGTCCCAGGAAACAGACCCGCAAAGTGGATTGATTCTTGATGAAAACTGGGAACTGGTCCTGGCCAACTGCAGCGGCTGTCACTCCCCAAGACTGGTCACCCAGAACAAAATGAACGCAGACAGCTGGCTCGAAACCATTCACTGGATGCAGGACAAGCACAACCTCTGGGATCTTGGAGACAGCCAGTCCAAAATCATTTCCTACCTTGCAAAAAACTATGGCGTGCCGGAGTTGCCTTACCGGCGCAAACCGTTAAATGTTTCCCCATTAACATCTGAAGGATAGAACTCATGAACAGAAACTTTCTAATACCCGGCCTGTTCGTCACCCTGATGACATTGTCTTTCCACTTGATGGCTGAAGTGACAACGATCACAGCAAATGGCTTCACTTCAACCAATACCGTTTCTGTCGATGCCGATGCCGACACGGTCTACTCCGCATTCAAGCAGGTTGATAAATGGTGGAACCCGGATCACGGCTACACAGGCGATGCCAAAAACTTTTACTTTGAAGAACGCCTGGGCGGCTGTTTCTGCGAGCGCTTTCCCGATGGAGGCGCCGTGGAGCATCTGCGTATCATCTACTTTGCACCAGGTAAGGAAATCCGGTTTGAAGGAGCGCTTGGCCCACTCCAGGGACTTCCCACCAGCGGTCGCATGATATGGACAATCGCTCCCACCGAGCCAGGTAATGATGGACCTGGTTCAACCATTACCTTCACGTTTCACGTGTTTGGTTTTATGGAGGGTGGATTTGAAGGCCTGGCACCCGCGGTCAACGGCGTGGTGAATGAGCAGTTGCAACGTCTGGCGGAATTGTTGAACTAACCTGCGAGGTTTAAGCTGCCCAAAAAAAACCGCACCCCGAGAGGGTGCGGCTTCTTCTTTTTTAAACCTCTGAGTATTATTCTTCAGGCGGGGTAGGGTCAATCGGAAGCATAACGGTATCGATCACATGGATCACGCCGTTGCTGGCCCTGATGTTGATCAGTGGTGTCACACCGTCTTCATCCAATACAGGGCTGACCATCTGGGAGATGTTTGTAATCAGCTTCGCTGAAGGCATGGTCGTGGAAGTAACGTATCCACCGGCCAACATTTCGATGTCCTTGGAATTGTTCTGGTTGAAGATGCTGTTTGAGAATCGGCGACCCTCGGTCAGGTGATAGGCGAGAATCGTGAACAATGTGCCTTCTCCGTAAAGCATGTCTACTGCACAGGTTACTTCAGGAGCTGTTTCTTCCAGCTCCAGACCCCACAAATCATTCAGTGTGTTTTGGAGGTTGATAAACGCCTGATCGGTCGGAGCAAACAAGGTAAGCCTGTCATCCCCGGTAAGCAAATCAACAATCGGATTTTCTCCGGTCTCCGGATCTGTGAAGCAACCCACCGCCCCAAGCAAGTATTCGAAATTGCCGTTATCCATCGCAATTTGAACGATGTTATCTTCGCCCGGCTTTCCGGGTCCTTTACCCGAATCTTTCTTTGCTGCGACGTTGCCAGCAAACAACAAGGTGGCTGAAGCGATCGCAACCATGGCGATCAATTTGTTACTGGTAGTACTTTTGTACATCTTTTTGCCCTCAAAGCTATGTTTGTTAAGTCTGGTAAGATTTAATATCTAACTAACGCTCTCTATTAAATAATTTCTGACGTGAAAAAAATGTCAAGATTCTGCATAGATATTTCAGGTAGACTTTTATGATTGTCTTTGAATGCATGATTCACGCCCTAAATCGCATGGGCCGAAAACCAGCCTGGACGGAGTTTTGTGAATACAGATCGCGCTGCAATTAACTGATGGCGAAACCAGTGAGGCGCTTGAGAGCGGGCAACGCAGGAGAGCACCCACAGATGTCTCAACCGCCTGATTGATCTTCAGAGGGGATGTTGCGCCAGCAATCCGCGTTTATCGGGGTTATTGCTTTTCCGCATCGCGCAGGACTTTCCAGGCGTCGCGAAAATGATCCTCGGCCATTTCGGTATCGTCTTCCAACACCTTCCTGAGCTCGTCGAGATGTTGCCTGATCTGCAGGCCGTAATCGTGGTCATCACCCCACACTTCGTATAGTTTCTCCAGGCCTTCTTCATCATGACGTTTAAAGGTGCGCATGATGCGGTAAGCCTGAACATCGTCATAACCCAGCGACTTGTATGCTGCCTCACCCATCAGCAATGCCGAACCAAAAGTCTCGCGCGAGATTTCATCAGCCCCCGCCTCCATCAGGCGGTAAGCATGGGATCGATCATATGCGCGCGCCAGAATCTTGAGATTCGGAAAATGCTCCTTTGCCACCCGCACCATTTCTTCGGCCTTGCCGCGGCTGTCGATGGCAATCACCAGCAGTTTTGCCTGTGCCGCCCCAGCCGCCTCCAGGAGTTCACGCCGACTGGCATCACCGTAAAAAACCTTGTTGCCGAAACGACCGGTGAGTTCGATCTGGCCAGCATCATGATCCAGCAGCGTACAAGAGATTTTTCCGGCCCTAAGCATTCGCGAAACGATCTGACCAAAGCGCCCGTAACCGGCAATGATCACCGGGTTGTCATCTTCGTCGATGGTCTCGTCGTCCGGCGGTGCTACACAATCAGCAAACCTGGGTCGCAGCCAGCGTTCGTAAACGATGATCAGTATCGGCGTAATCATCATCGACAGCACCACGACCACGATCAGAAGATTGGCAAGGTCCCGTTCCAGAACCCTCGACTGGGTAGCATAGGAAAACAGAAGGAATGCGAACTCACCCCCCTGGGCCAGCATCATCGAGTACATCAGGTTGTCGGCCAGGCGCAGTTTGAACAAGCGACCCAGGAAAAGCAGGACAGCGAGCTTGGTGATGATCAGGATCGTAACCAGCGCCAGTATTAAACCGGTTGAGCCTGCAACCAGCGTGAAATCGATGCTGGCACCCACCGCCAGGAAGAAAAGCCCGAGCAGCAGGCCTTTGAAGGGCTCAATGTTGGATTCCAGTTCGTGTTTATATTCACTCTCGGCGAGCACCACGCCACCAAGGAACGCCCCCAGTGCGGGTGACAAACCCACAAAATTCATTGCCAGCGTGATGCCAATTACCAGCAACAGGGCTGTTGCGATGAACACCTCCTGGGCACGCGTTCTTGCAATCCAGTGAAACAGCGGGCGCGCCAGGTACCTGCCGGCGAGGACGATCCCGGCCACCACACCCAGCGTGAGTGATGTCTGGATCCAGACCGGCCGGTCTACAGAATGCCCGTGGTCTGAAGCGGCCGCTTCCGCTGCACCCGCACCCAGCTCCGGCAACGCCAAAAAGGGAAGAATCGCCAGGATGGGAATGACCGCGACATCCTGGAACAACAACGTTGAAAACCCGCTTTTACCCGCCTGGGTTTTTAGCCAGCCTTTTTCTCCCAGCGTCTGTAGAACGATTGCAGTTGAAGACAAAGACAATGTCATTCCAATGGCGAGCGCCGTTTGCCACTCCAGGCCAAAGGCAAATGCGATCACGCCAATCACCAGTGAAGTCAGTGCAACCTGCAAACCGCCCAGACCAAGAACTGATCTGCGCATTCTCCACAAGACCCTGGGTTCGAGCTCCAGCCCAACGAGGAACAACATCAGCACCACACCAAATTCGGCGAAATGCATGACATCCTGGCCTTCCTGTCCAACCAGGCCGAGCACGTAGGGCCCGACCAGGATGCCTCCAAGCAGGTAGCCCAGCGCTGAGCCCAGGCCCAATTGGCGCGCAATCGGAACGGCAATGACAGCAGCCGCAAGATAAACGAATGCCTGCATGAAAACTGAGTTGGTCATTAATTCCGCCTTTTATTCGATGGCGTGCCAAACCTGGTCTGTAAACCAGTGACGTCGGTCATAAAAAGCCCGGGCAGGGCTGAAGCCTGCTTGCAGGCAAAGATTTCCGATGATCGCCTCGTCAAATTTTTGCGAGACTTCCATGAAAATTCGCTCCCCATTTGTAAATTCGAAAGACTGTTCGAGCGCATCGATTTTCACAGTTTGCTCCTGACGGCTGACGAGGAAACTGCGAGCGGCCCCGCTCTCGGGGTCGTACTCAGGTTGGTGTAGAAATTGGCGGGGATTGAAGTCCCCACCCAGCTCCCGATTGATCCGGGCCAGGAGATTGAGATTGAAATCACGTGTATAACCAGCAGCATCATTGTAGGCAGCACGGATGACATCCGGGTCCTTCTTGAGATCAAGCCCGATCAGCAAGGCATCGCCTGGCGCCATTGCGCTTCGAACCCGACGCAGAAATTCAACCGAACCCTGATCACCGAAATTACCCAGGTTGGATCCCAGGAACATCAGCACGCGCCGTGTTTCACCTGGCTTAAGGGATTCAAGTACATCAAAGTAATTGCCGTGAATCGGATCGAGTTGCAGCCAGGGTCGCGATGGCATCAGGTTATCTGCCAACAGCTCGAGACTGTGATCCGAAATGTCGACAGGTCGAAACGTCCAGTCGGTTGCCTGGCGGTGGAGCGCATCAAGCAGGAAACCGACCTTTTGCCCGTCACCAGAGCCCAGCTCGATAAACTCACCAGGGCCAACGCTCAGCAATTCCCGTGCGATCTCATCACCCTGTTCACTCAGAATTTCGAATTCACAGTCAGTCAGGTAATACTCGGGGCTGGACATAATGGACTGAAACAGCTTGTCGCCCCGCTCATCGTAAAAATATCGGGAAGACAACGTCCTGGGCTCAGACGAGAGACCATCAAGAACGCTTTGTGCAAACTCGGTATCCACCGCCTGTTTATCAGATGGCACGGAAGATTCAGGGCAGGACATCAGTACGGGTTTTGCAATGGAATGTCTCCATTCGTTGTTCAGCGGGCACAGCCATCTAACTGTGGGCAAAAACTTTCCTCTCCAACTCCTTCTATCTGAATTGTCGGATGATGAATCTTAAATCGTGTCTCAAGCTGATTCGTCATGTTGTTGAGAAAGTCGTCATCCATGGGGCGCGGGTCCATCACAAGGTGTACTGTCAAGGCCGTATCCGTGGTGCTCAGGGCCCAGATGTGCAGATCGTGAACCGCCACAACCCCATCGCCGGAAAGAAGGAAGTCACGAACAGCCAGCGGATCAATTTCACCAGGAACAGCATCAACAGCCAGGTTAAGTGAGTCGCGGAGTAATCCCCAGGTCGAAGCAAGAATAACAGCCGCGATCACCAGGCTGCTTAAGGGGTCAATCCAGTTGATCCCGTATTTCCAGATGAATAAACCGGATATCACCACTCCAAGCGAAACGGCTGCGTCCGCAGCCATATGCAGATAGGCGCCCCGAATGTTCAGGTCACTGTCCTTTCCCCTGAAGAAAAACAAGGCGGTCACCGAATTAATTACCACACCAATACCAGCCACGATAACTATTGTTTTTCCGGCAGGGGTGACCGGATCGAAAAACCTTGATACTGCCTCCCATGCGATTGCACCCACGGCAGCAAACAGCAGCAGCCCGCTGAACACCGAGGCAATAATGGTTGCCCGGGAGAATCCGTAGGTACGTCTTGTAGAAGGTTTACGGCGAGCCAGTGTTGCAGCTCCCCAGGCCAGCAACAATGCCAGCACATCGGTAAGATTGTGACCAGCGTCAGTAAGCAGCGCCAGTGAATCAGATATAAAGCCGTACACCACCTCGACAATGATGTAGACGATATTGAGCGCTACACCAACGGCAAAAGCCCGGTTGTAGCTCGGTGGAGCATGATGATGATGGTGAGAGTGCGCTCTGTTCATATTAATGCGGTTATTTAGTGGATATTGTACCGCTACTTGCATTGAAAGCCGGGCGCATTGTCTCAATCTGATGTAACCGCCACACCGTGTAAATTCCCTGGAGAAATCTAAATGGTCAATTACGGAAAAATCTGGTTCAACGGTGAGATCCGTGACGAATCAGAATGCACCGTTAGCGTTGCCAGCCATGCCCTGCATTACGGAACGTCTGTATTTGAAGGTATTCGCGGATACAAAACGCCACAAGGCACCGCAATATTCCGTCTGACCGATCATCTCGAACGCATGTATTTTTCCGCCAGCATTTACAGGATGCCGGTTCCATACGATCTGGAAACCCTACACCAGGCCTGTCGGGACACCGTCCGCATCAATGAGCTTGAGTCGGCCTACATTCGACCCATCGTGCTGCGCGGAAATTGTGGCATCGGTGTGATTCCCAAAGATATGAACATGGTTGATACTGCGATCATCACCACAGCCTGGGGTGCCTACCTGGGCGAAGATGGCCTGAAAAATGGCATCAAGGCGTGCATCACATCCTGGAACAGGCTGGCACCCAATACCATGCCCCCTGGTTCAAAAGCTGGCGGAAACTACCTTTCCAGCCTGCTGATCGGCCTGGAAGCTCGCGAACGCGGGTGCATTGAAGGCATTGGATTGGGCGTCGATGGGCTGCTGAGCGAAGGAGCGGGGGAAAACATCTTTATTGTTGAGAAAGAGCGCATCGTGACACCACCCGTTTCGTCATCGATTCTGGCGGGCATTACACGCGACACTGTGACCACGCTTGCAAAGGAACGTGGCCTGGAAGTGGTTGAACAATCTATCGCTCGCGAACAGATGTATGCCGCCGATGAGATTTTCATGACCGGTACAGCCGCAGAGGTAACGCCTGTCAGCCAGCTGGACCACATTGTGATTGGCAATGGGGGCTGCGGACCGGTGACAAAACAGCTCCAGAATGACTTTTTTGGCCTGTTTAACGGCAGCACTAAAGACCGCTGGGGCTGGCTGGAGTACGTCTGAAACGCATTCAACCCTGATTCCAGGGACAGGTAACCGGATTCATGTCAGGCGACTGACAATAATTGTCAGTTTTCTGACGTTCTGCGACATACCGCGCTTTTCCATCGCGATTTTTTTCTCCCTCAAAAACGCTTAACTCATTGTTTTAAATGGTTTATGTGTGAATTAACCCAATGTGGCCCGCATTTTGCATTACTAAGGGTGACTAACTGGCTGGTAGCAGTTAGCGGGATGAGAAGGAGCCTCGCCCCTCTTTGCCCAATCGGGGCTCCACTCATCCCACCTCTTCAAAGGGATTATTGAAGACAGGGGTAGTAAGAATAGAAGTTTGCTTGGGGGACAGGTAAGAAAGGCCAAAGCCAAGGGGGGAAGCCTGGCGGCGGCCACGAAGATGATGTCCAACGTGTTCATTCACGGTCAACAGGTCATCAAAGAGGTAATTCAAGCCCGACTAGGAAGTCGGGCTTTTTTTTTGCATGGCGGCATGTTCTGAATCATCCGGGATTCGTGATCACAACGAGCTGTTTCGCGCCTGGCTGACTTCAACGTAAACGGACTATGACTCCGCCAGATGTCGAGTAGAGTCTCACACTTTCATGCCATTTGTTCGGGCTCGAAGCCTACCAGCGCTTGGAACAAAGCGACAACACCGCGCTGTTATACTATCGACTGTAATGCCTCTCCGAGCTTCCTTCGGACTTCGAAATGAGCAGATTAAGGATTCGCACGCTGCCGGAACTGGTTGTTGAACGCGACAGCGAGCCAGTCACACTACCTGCCTC
The DNA here is from genome assembly GCA_035267185.1 of Lysobacterales bacterium. Lineage (GTDB taxonomy): Bacteria > Pseudomonadota > Gammaproteobacteria > Xanthomonadales > SZUA-36 > JAUIBE01. The sequence continues at coordinate 52,940 of DATFLY010000097.1, forward strand.
AAAGCGGGCACGCGCCCTGCTGGCCTATTTGGCGCTTACTGATCGACCGCATCGCAGAGATCGTCTGTGTGAAGTCTTCTGGGAGATGCCTGATGATCCGCGCGGGGCGTTGCGCTGGGCCCTGAGCAAGCTCAGAATTGTCGTAAATGACGACGATATGGACCGCATCGCGGCAGATCGCGAGCGTGTCACGCTGCTGACAAACGATGTCGACATTGACATTCAGCTGCTGGCCAGTGAACTGCAGGCCAAGCAAGTGTCACTGAAACGTTTACAAGTCATCGAACGGTTGCTTCAGGAGCCCATTCTTGAAGGCATCGACCTGCCGGATCAGGACATTTTTCAGCAATGGCTGATCGCCGAGCGAGCGTCAGCAGAACGGCTGCGAAGCAAAGCCCTGCAGCGCCTTGCTAATCACGAACAAACGCCACCCAACGAAGCGCTGCCTGTCATCCGAACATGGCTTCAACTCGAACCCTTCAGCACCGAAGCTGCGACACAGTTGCTGGCGCGGCTGGAACAGTTGGGGGAAGAGGCTGAGAAAAAACACCAGGCCAACATGCTAAGCAAGCGATTCCAGCGGGCCGGGATCGAATGGTCGCCGACCCCGCTTGTTCGAGTGGACCCAAAGGGAAAGGAAGAAGATGCCCTGGAATCCAATCGCAGCTACCTGGCTCGTCAGCGGGTGCAATTTTGTACCGCCAGCGACGGCGTTCGCCTTGCTTATGCATCGGTTGGGGATGGGCCAACCATCGTAAAAGCTGCGAACTGGCTGAGCCACCTGGAGCTTGATTGGGATGCGCCGGTCTGGAGCCCGCTGTTTCGAGATTTGGCGAATGATCACAAGGTGTTTCGCTACGACGAGCGAGGCAACGGCCTCTCGGATTGGGACGTCGACGAACTATCGTTCGATGCTTTTGTTGATGATCTCGAGACCGTCGTAGACGCCATTAACATCGAGCGATTCGCATTGCTGGGTATATCACAAGGCGCAGCCGTCTCCATCGAATACGCCGTGCGACACCCCGACCGGGTTTCCCACCTGATCCTGTTTGGCGGCTATCCTGCCGGATGGCGAATTGATGCCACACCAGAAATCATTCGTGAACGTGAAGCAGTCATGACACTGACTCGTAGCGGCTGGGGCCAGGACAACCCTGCATACAGGCAGATTTTCTCCTCCACATTCATGCCAAGTGCCACCGCGGAGGAATTGACCTGGTTCAATGAATTCCAGCGGCGCACCACCTCGCCGGAGAATGCGGTTCGCTTTCTTTCCGCATTCGGCGATATCGACGTACGGGACCGGTTGAGTAAAGTCAGGGCAAAGACTCTTGTTATTCACTCCCTGGGTGACCGACGAATTCCCGTCGAGACTGGACGTGACATCGCCGCCACGATTCCGGGTGCCGAATTTCTCGGGCTGGAGAGCGATGGACACCTGCTGCTTGGAGACGAACCCGCCTCGCATGTTTTTGTCAATGCTGTGCGCAGATTTATGGCCGAAGAAGCCTGAGTCAGACCATGTCAGGTGGTTTCTGGCGCTGACCTGGCTACTGGGAACTTAATCGGGTCCAGAGCATTCACGACCCTTGCAGCAAATTCATCGCCCAATACCACGCTCGTCACCACGCTGGCACTCCAAACTGAAGCACATTCAAATCTATCCGTTTCGATTTGGGCATCGAAAACACCAGGGAGCTACAAAACAGTGATCCGCAGAATACTTGAGAAACGGCTCAGTGAACTGTTCATTCATCGGACAATGGTCAGCCTGTGCGCGGCCATCGGGCTAATCTGGGCTGGCCACAGCCAGGCGGATATGGATTGGCGTGCAACCCTGAATGATCCTGAAGCATCCATCGAGAACCGTGTAGCGGCGGCATTTGAGGGAATGGCAAAGGACGACTGCTTCGACGGCGGCGAGGACACGGCTGACTGTCCAAGGCGGCGCTTCACACTGAGCCCGTCTCACGCCGATTCCGACCTGATCGGTCGCGAGTCCGTCCTGATCGTTGACGTACTGCCCCCGGCGGTGGAGTATCTACGCTATCGCAATCGTATCCTTGGGGCCTACCAGGTCACGCCCGACCATTCAATCGCCGAATTGCCAATTGTTTTCGATCTTCCTGAAACCTCCGGCGAGATAATCACGGGATTGGCTTCATCGATGCCGATCCCATCGGAGGCGCTGGCCGTCCTTTTGCCTGAAATGAACCGTCGCTATGGCGACCACATACCTGTCGCTTCGGCCCATGGCACGGCTGTTTTCAGCATCTTTGCCGATCTTGCGCCAGGTCAACCTATCGTGCTCCTCGACAACAATCTGCTGACTTTCAACCAGTCGGACAAACAGCTTTTCTGTTCGATCCCCGACCATCCGGAAAGGCTTGTCGTACTGCGACAGCGTGCGCAACGATTTGCTGAGGAACTCCGTGACCTGATGACCGAGCACAACGTGCGTTACGTCAATGCCAGCTTTGGCTACACGATCGAAACTGTACGCGGTCCATGGCAGAGTGTCTGTGGTACGGAGGTGCCGCCAACTCATGTACTGCGTAGCATCCTGGAGACCTACCGACCGATCTTCGAAGCACTATTTAGCACGCCGGGTGTTATCACAGCCCACGCAGCGCTCGCTTCGCCAAACGACCTCGACGCACCATTTGATCAACCGGGGAGCGAGTTTCCCAATCGCTTGCGGGTTGGGTCCCTGGGTCACAACGATGCGAACATCCCCGCCACAGGTACCGGCGCAGCTCCGACAAATTGGAATCCGGTCCCCCCGGATCCGAATGACTCGGATATCTGGGTGAACGCGGGCTGCACGGCTTTGGGTGAATGTCGTGTCATTCGACCGCTTTCTTTAAGTACCCGTTATGGCATGGGCCGCAGTGTTTTTCCCTTGCCGCAGTCATCCTTCGTGACGCCGATTGCTCTGGCTCAAATCATCGACCTGCGCAATCGCAGACCCTTCCGCGACCGGCAATTCGACGATTCGCTGATTGATGATCTCATCATCGCCCTGACTGGTGCCTGTACAGACACGTGTCGTCATTTTGACCCTCTGCTCCACGGTCAGGCCGAGCGTTTTCGAAACGATTTTAAACCTGAACGAGAACTCGCCGGGCTTTGGTACGACCCACAGCGCAACGGCCATGGCCTGGAAATCCAGCGCTTTGGAGCGGCTCATGCAGGCCTTCTTTACACCTTCGGAGATGACGGAAAGCCAGAGTGGCTTTGGCTGGACATGGAGCGCTATGGTGGAACCCTGTACGGGTCATTCGTGCACATCAGAAACGATGGCACTGCTGTTGATCTCGTGCCCACAGAAGAGCCGGTCGGTCAGTTCACAATTACCTTTGAAGCAAACGAATACGCTGCGGCCTGTCCTGATGCATCGGGGCCCCGTGCCGCATTCAACTGGTCCATAGGAAACGAGACGGGCATCTGGTGCCTGCAGCCTTTGTTGGTCAATGGCAGCCAGTCGTTACCCAATGCCAATGGTCTCTGGTGGAACGGAGCCGAAGACAGTGGTTGGGGGTTCGGGCGGTACGCCAATGAAGTCACGGAGTTTCGTGTCATCTACACATACGATGAAGATGGATCGCCCATTTGGGTGTTCGGTCAAACGGCCCTGGGGCAGGACCAGTTTGATCTGCTTTACCCTGGCGGATATTGCCGCACTTGCTCTTCCATGCCATTGACACTGCAATCCGCTGGAGCTTTCGAAGGCGCGGTTGATTCACCCTCAAACACACCATCAAGCGACGTCAGTATCTGGCTCGACCACTGGCAACGCATTGGCATTCGTCCTGAACGACTCTCGGACTAGCAGCAGGTTTGTCCCAGAGCAGTGGGCCCGCCAGTCCGCCGAGTGCCAGGGTGCGGGTAGCATTCAACTCTTTCTGCAATCTTGAACCCGGCCAAACAGGGAACTTCAGCTTGCTTCTTCGATGATGTAACCGCCGGATTTTTCGTCGTGCTTCAGCTCCAGCAGCTTTTGTTTTTCCATCGCTTCCAGCAAGCTGCCAAACGAACGGAAGCCATGGTAGCTTTCGTTGAAGCCCGGCTTGCGGCGCTTCAACGCCTGTTTCACCATCGATCCCCACAGCAACTCCTCATCGCCGCGTTCAGAAACCAGGTCGTCGACGGTCTCCAGTACCTGGTCAAATGCCTGCTTGGCTCGACGCTCCATCAGCTCCTGGCGGTCAGGAGAGTCCTTCTTGCCATTTTCATTCTTGAAGTTAATCGATTGCTGGCCATTAGAAGGCTTGCGGCGCAGTGCCGTGCGCATGATGTCATCGTAGAAAATGAACTCATCGCAGTTGGCAATCAGCAGGTCCGACGACGAATTTTTGACCCCCACCCCGATCACTTCCTTGTCGTTTTCACGCAGCTTTGAAACCAGCGGGGAGAAATCTGAATCCCCGGACATGATCACAAACGTGTCGACGTGCGACTTGGTATAACAAAGGTCGAGGGCATCGACCACCATGCGAATATCGGCAGAATTTTTTCCTGACTGACGCAGATGCGGAATTTCGATCAGTTCGAACGATGCCTCGTGCATCGCTTCCTTGTATGACTTGTAACGTTGCCAGTCGCAGTAGGCTTTCTTGACCACGATATTGCCCTTTACCAGCAGGCGCTCAAGAATTTCCTCAATCTCAAACGCCTTGTAATGGGCATCCTGGACACCCAGGGCTATGTTTTCAAAATCGCAGAAAAGTGCGAGGCTTTTTGTTGTATTCGCCATTCAGATTAGAAACCTTTATTCGGAAAATGCTGCTTCGAGGACCAGTTGCATATGTGCCCATGATGCCTCGTCTGCCAGTGGACTATAGGCCAGTGGCAAACCGAATTTTTCACCATTGATGTCCGCGGCCGGGTTAGAAAAGCCATGTGTCGCACCGGGCAGACTAACCAGCTCGAACTGTGCGCCGGCAGACTCCATGCTGGCTGACAGCCCGGCGATCTGCTCAGGTGTCACCCAGGGATCAGCTTCACCGTTGTATGCCACAACCCGCGCTGTCACATCGCTGCCCTCACCTTCAGGTGCTATCCCAAGCCCAAGGCTGCCGTGAAATGAAGCAACGGCTTTCAGGTCAGCACCATAACGCGCCATGTGCAACACAACGCCACCACCGAAGCAGTAACCGATGGCGGCAATGTTCTCAGCATCCACGGTGGGTTGTTCCCTGAGGACCTGCATGGCCGCATTAAACCGATCGCGCATGCCTGGAAGGTTCTGGAGGGCGGCACGCATGAAGGTGCCGGCGTCATCAGGGTGTTCAGCCTGTTTGCCCTCTCCGTATATATCAAGCGCAAGCGCTGTGTAACCCAGCTCAGCGAGCATTTTAGCCCGTTCACGCGGGTACTCGTTCTGCCCCCACCATTCGTGTACGACCAGCACGCCAGGGCGAGGGCCGTCGATGGAATCATCCCAGGCAAGAAACCCGGTCATTTCCACGCCATCACCCGAATAGGTAAATTCTTTTGTCGCTGTTTCGGCCATGACCCAGCCGTGCCAGAGAACACTGAAGGTCACAACGAGTGCAATTATTTTTTTCATTTCATATATCTCCGTTGAGTTACCCAAAGAATCGGCACGCTGAATCGGCACACAGTTTACTCCATCCTTCGTCTCGTTGGGTTTGTAATCTCAGACCCCATGTTGAAGATCATCGGAACCACAAGGACACAGCCATGAACACCCCTGAAACCAACAATGAAATCAAAATGGACAGTTCGGATCTCTACCGCGAGGTCATGTTCACTGACAATCGCATCGGCACCATCCGTCAAATGCAGCCGGTCACTGCCGATGGTGACGACGACTCCGGGCGACCTTCCAGGTTCTTCGGTTCCGCACAACTGATGACCCCCGCTGGACCGTTGCCGGTTTCCTTTGAAATCGAGGCTGACTCCCTGGCCAAAGCAGTCGAAGGATTCGGTCCGGCTGCCCAGGGCGCTATTGAGAAGACCCTGGAAGAATTGAAAGAATTGCAGCGTGAGCAGGCATCTTCCATCGTGGTGCCAAAAGGCAACGTCGACCCGTCTGCACTTGGAGGGGGCGGCATTCAGATGCCATAATCCCCGGACTTGCTTAACTGGGTCCGAGACAGGAAGGGGTCTTCCATGTTTCACAAAGTACTGATTGCTGCTGTTTCCTCGCTGATTCTGGCGTCCGGTCCTCTGGTCGCCCAGGAAGAATTGCTTTGGCGGGAAGTCGAGCCGGAAAACATGGTGGTGATGGAATTGCAGACAGGCACCGTCATCATTGAGCTTAACCCCGCATTCGCGCCAAAAACGGTTGAACAGTTTCGGGCGCTGGTTCGGGATCGTTTTTTTGACGGCCTTGGATTTTACCGGGTCATTGACGGCTTTGTAGCACAAGGCGGTGATGGCAGCGATCTTGGCGAACTCAGTGACAAGCCAACCATTGACGCAGAGTTTGAGCGCAAGTGGGACGAGGACGAATTGACCTGGCAACCAGCCCAGGAGCCTGACCTTTTCGCGCCCAGGGCCGGGTTTGTTGACGGCTTCCCCGCAGGCCGTGGCCCTGAAGGCAAGAGCGTATGGCTGACCCATTGTCCCGGTGCGGTTGCGATGGCTCGTAACAACGACAAGAACTCGAGTCGTTCCGACTTTTATATCGTAATCGGCCAGGCACCACGTTACCTGGATCGCAACATGAACATTTTTGGTCGCGTGATTGACGGCATGAATGTGGTTCAGCAGATTGAGCGTGGCCCGGGCAACAACAACGGTATTTTCAGGGACGAAACCAAAATCACCCGAATTCGCAGCATGCGAATGGCCTCCGACATTCCCGAGGAAGATCGCATATCCGCTTATGTTGTGGATACCAACAGCCTTGGCTTCCTCGAATCGCTCGAATCTCGCAGGGAGCGAAAGCAGCCTTTCTTCCATCATGAGCCCCCTCAGGTGCTGGATGTGTGCCAGGTCCCACTCGGTTCCCGAATCACGAAATAGCCCGGTCAGGTAATCGACTCAAAATAGCGGACCATTTCCGTGCGCTGTCCAGCATCCGGCAAACGCCCCGTCATGGCCGCCATATTGTCTTCCAGGTGCCGCATTTTGGAAGTGGCAGGTATCACGCAAGTGACCGCCGGGTGAGAAATCACGAACTTCAGGAAATACTGAGCCCAGCTTTCACAATCAATTTCTGCAGCAAAGTCCGGCAGGGGTTTACCCGCAACCTGGCGAAACAGATTTCCACCCTCAAAAGCCCGATTGATGATCACGGCTTTGGCATTGTCATTTGCAGCGGGTAACAAGCGTTGCTCTGCCTCGCGGCTGGTGATGCTGTAGGTGAATTGAACGAAATCGAAGGTTTCTTGTTTAAGTAAATCTTCAACCTGACCATGGCGTGATCCGTGCGAAGTCGTGATTCCGGTATAACGAACCCGGCCCTCCTGTTTCCAAATATCGAGCCATTGCAGGTGCGTCTGCCAATCGACCAGGTTATGAACCTGAAGCAGGTCAAAACGCTCAAGTCGCCACAATCGCAGCGCCTCTTCCATCTGCCTGATGCCTTCATCACGCCCACTCGTCCATACCTTGGTGGCAGAAAAAAGAGTTGGCGTTTCCCCGATCTCACCCAGTGTATGACCGATGACATCCTGCGCATGACCATACATTGGAGACGAATCGACCATGCCGCCTCCAAGACGCAGAAAATTTCTCATGATTTCAGTGCAGGCCTCTCGCCCGGCCTGGTCACCCGGCCCTACATCAAACCTTTGCCAGGAACCCAGCCCTACCGCAGGCAAGGTCTCGCCTGAAGAAGGGATGGTCTTGCGAATCAGTGAATTAGCAGCAGCTGAACCCAACCCGGTTAGCGCCACGCCGGCTGCGGCCATGGATTGCAGCAACGTTCTTCTGTTCATCGTTAACATAAGCCAGATTCTACTTCAGCAAAAAAGGGCAATACATGAGCAAGCGGTAGCTGGTACTTTTGGCGGGTCAAAACGGGCATCGTGCCATGAGACAATGTCCGATTGCCGAGTCCTTCGAGGAATACCGAATGCGAAACGTCCAAGTCTGTTTTATGTTGGCTGTCGCCCTGATGGTTTCAGTCGCATGTTCAAACGACCAACCCGCCGAGACCACAAGCCAGGTCACGCCAGGGCCAGCCCCGGAAGCGGTGACAGAGCCTTCGGCCAGCCCTCCGATGCTTCGATCAGGTGTGGATATCGATGCACTGGATCCGGAAACCAGCGCGGTTGATAATTTTTACCAGTATGTGAACGGCGGCTGGCTGGACAGCACACCGATTCCATCGATCTATTCCGGATATACCGTTTATCACCAGGTCAACGAGGAGGCTGAAGAAGCGCTCCGTGAAATTATCGAAGAGGCCGCCAACAATCCGGGGGAAGCAGGGACCGAACGACAGCAGGTTGGCGATATCTACAGCAGCTGGATGGATGAGGCCACCATTGATTCCCTGGGCATTGAGCCAGTACGGGAAGAACTGGACCTTGTCGAATCCATCAGCGATACGAAGTCACTAGCTTCGGTCATGGGCCAACTGAAAAGGCTGGGCATTACAGTGCCGTTCACGTTTGCGGTGATTCCGGATCTACGGGATTCGAGCCGTTATGCCGGCTGGATCTGGCAATCCGGCCTGACGCTGCCTGACCGCGATTACTACCTTGAACTCGAAAATGAGAATTTTGCCGAGGCTCGTGACAAGCTTCCGGCCTATATGGCGGGCATGCTGCGAAGAGCAGGCTGGGATGGAGAACAGGCTGAAACTGATGCGGCCAGTATTTTTGCGCTCGAAACACAGTTGGCCGAATACCAGTGGGATGCTGTCGACAATCGTGATCCTGAGAAAATTTTTAACCCTTACCAGGTCAGCGAACTGGCAAGCCTTGGTCCAAATCTGGATTGGGGCAATCTGAGAACCGCGTTGGGAATAGAGGATCAGGAACAACTGATCATTGAGCAGCCAAGCTACTTTGAGGGTTTGGACAGCATGATTGCCTCTGTTCCGATCGAACAGTGGAAAGCCTACCTGACGTTTCGGGTTCTCGATCGTCGCGGCCTCCACCTTGACGCAGAAACAGCCGCTGTGCGGTTTGACTACCGCAACCGGGTGCTGGGGGGTCAGCAGGAACAGCAGCCAAGATGGAAACTGGGTGTTGCGATGGTCAATGGAATGGTCGGCGAGGCCGTGGGCAAACTTTACGTCGAAGAATATTTTCCACCCGAAGCAAAACAGCGGATGGAACAGATGGTGGACAACATCATTGCAACGCTTGACGATGACCTGGATGACCTGGCGTGGATGAGCCCGGAGACTCGCGAAAAGGCGCAGGAGAAACTTGCCAAATTTACACCGAAAATCGGCTACCCGGATGTATGGAAAGATTATTCAGACCTGACCATTGTCTCCGGCGATCACATGGGTAACATTCGTCGCAGCACCATCTGGGATCATGATCGTGACCTGAACAAACTCGCCGGGCCTGTTGACAAGACCGAATGGCAAATGACGCCACAGACCGTCAATGCCTATTACGATCCAACCAAGAACGAAATTGTTTTCCCGGCAGCGCGGCTTCAACCCCCGTTTTTCCAGCTTGATGCCGATGATGCCATCAATTATGGCGCGGTCGGCGGCGTTATAGGACACGAGATCAGTCATGGTTTCGACGACTCCGGAAGCAAATTTGATGGTGACGGCAACCTTGAGAACTGGTGGACGGATGAAGATCGGGCCGCCTTCGAGGAACGCACCACTGTTCTTGTTGACCAGTATGCAGGCTTCGAACCCGTGGAAGGCATGAACGTTAATGGTGAACTCACCCTGGGTGAGAACATCGGTGACCTATCCGGAGTTGCAATGGCCTATCGAGCCTACATTCGCAGCCTCAATGGCGAGGAGCCGCCCGTGATCGATGGATTTACAGGCCCGCAGCGGTTTTTCATCGGTTATGCGATGTCACGCAAGGGCAAGTACCAGGAAGAAGCTGAAATCAGTCGTCTTGCCTCAGATCCACACTCCCCCCTGGAGTACCGGGTCAATGGTGTATACCCGAATATTGACGCATTTCATGAAGCATTTGGCACCCAGGAGGGCGACGGTATGTGGCTCTCGCCCGAAGACCGGGTCAGAATCTGGTAGTACGCACGCCACATGAACATGGCTGAAAGATTTGCCCTTGATGACCTGGCGGGCCATAACCTGCCGGATGGAACGATACTTGCGCGCAACCGACGAACTGGCGCACAGATGGTGCTGCCGGCCGAGGTCTTCAATGCAATTTCATACTGCGATGCATTTCGCACAATGGAAGAGCACATTTCCAGCCTTGCCGGACCGGCTGCCGGTGGACGCGAGGGTGAAATCCGACAAATCCTGCAAACCGTTGTAAACGGCGGCCTGATGCTTTCGGCCAGTGCAATCTGTGATTCGCTCCAACCAGCGGATCCTGCAGTGCAGGACCAGAATCCGGTCGTGGCAATCATAACCTGTGAGCGCCCGGGGGCGCTGGCACGCCTGCTCCAGTCCATGCGGCTGCGGTGTCACCTCGAAGGCATTCACCGCGTGTTTGTTGTCGACGACTCACGTGACCCCGAACAGGTGGAAGCCAACCGAAAAATCATTCTGGAAGCTCGTGATTCACTCATTTCCGATGGTCTGAGCGAGATCAGTCATTTCTCGCCCGACAAAGCCAAAGCCCTGGTGAACGCCCTGGTAGCGAGCCTTCCTCAACACGAACAGGGCATCCGATTCCTGCTTGACCGTGAGGGCCGAACCAATGAGGTCACGACAGGTATAACCCGAAACCTTGCTCAGTTACTGGCGGTTGGCAGGCCGCTCCTGGTTTTTGACGACGACGTCTTGTGTGATGTCCTTGAACCGCCGAATAAATCACCGGGTATTGAGTTTTCGGCAACCCAGCGGGAATGTCGCATCTTTGAATCAGATTCGGACTGGCAAAATGCTGCCGCGCAGACAAATACCTGTCCGATTCAGCAACACATGCAGGTCCTTGGCAGAAAGCTTCCCGATTGTCTTGGCGCCATGAAACAACAAAAACCTGATCCTGCCGCTTTCGAAAACACCAGGCCCGGTTTTGCCAGCCGTATCGGATCTGACAGCCGCATCAAAATCAGCCAGTGCGGATCATACGGCGACCCGGGTTCCGCGGGGAATGAATGGATCGCCCTGCTTCCGGCAGCGACAAGGGCTCAACTGGGCGCGATCGTGAACGAGATTGGGACGTCTGCTGTTGAGCGTAACTGCTGGCTGGGTCGCAGCAGGCCTGCTTTTGAACCTCGTGCCAACATGTCGCAGCTAACCGGTTTCGACAACAGCCGATACCTGCCGCCCTACTTTCCGCTTTTTCGGGGCCAGGACCGTTGCTTTGGCACTTTTACCGAGTTCCTTTATCCCAATGACCTGACTGTGGATTTACCATTTGCCTTGCCGCACCTGCCCACTCCCAGGCGCGACTGGAAGACCAGCAATCGAGGGCTGGTCATTCCATTCAGCCTCAAGCATTTCCTGCACGATTTCGTGTCCAGCCATTCTGCCGGTTGCCAGGCCAGGGGAGCTGAACAAAGAAATCTGGGGCTGGCGATGCTGTATGCAGACCTGGCCGACGCCCCCCGAACCCGCCTGGCGGAAATGACGGCCAACAACTGGACACAACGGCGCATCGACTGGCTGGCAAAGATTTCGCAAGCCCTGAACAACCCCGCGGAGCCGGCGCCACTGAGAAAATTCCTCGAATCGATGCTCAGGGATGCACAGGAAAACAGCATTGCACAAACACATGAAACGCCTTTCGAAGGCCCGCCAGATCGAGGCGGGAGTGGCGAGGTCCTGGAGTACTGGCGTGCGGCCTGGCGCGACCTGGCGGCCGGATTGAGCGCATGGCCGGAAGTGCGTGAAGCTGCCGAGGTATGGAGACAAAATAAAGGGTCAGAGTAAAACACCCCTGGTCTGAAATTTTCTTTGAATGTGTTTTACTCTGACCCCAAAATCAAGTGCCAAACTGGAGCGCTGCAAGCCTTGAATAGAGTTCGTTATCCACGGAGAGTGAATCATGCGTCCCAACCGCAACGATTCGTCCATGGTCCATCACCACGATTCGATCCGCCTTCTTAACAGTCGCCAGGCGATGCGCAATGATGATGGTGGTGCGATTGGCCATCAGGCCCTCAAGAGCCCTTTGCACCAACAATTCGCTCTCGGCATCCAGGGAACTGGTAGCCTCATCCAGGAGCAGAATGGGGGGATCTTTAAGGATTGCGCGGGCTATGGCAATACGCTGCCTCTGCCCACCGGACAAACGGATGCCTCTCTCTCCCAGAAACGAGTTATAGCCTTCCGGAAGTGCTTCGATGAACTCGTGGGCCGCTGCTGCTTCTGCCGCGCTTTGTACTTCCTCATCACTGGCCTCTGGCCTGCCGAAGCGAATATTCTCCAACGCTGATTCCGCAAAAAGAACTGTTTCCTGGGGTACCAGGCCAATCTGCTTCCTCAGCATTATCGGATCAAGACTGGCAATGTCCTGCTCATCGATGCGGATACTTCCCGACCGGGCATCATAAAACCGGAGCAGCAGCTGAAATGCCGTTGACTTTCCGGCCCCGGAAGGCCCGACAATCGCCAGGTTTTCCCCGGGGTTAACCTCGAGTGTAAAGTCATCCAGCGCCATGGTGTCCGGGCGGGAAGGATAGCGAAACTCAACTGACTCAAACCCTATCCTGCCGCTGACACGATCAGGCAGGGTTGCCGGATTCTCAGGCGCGTGGATGGCTGGTTTGGAGTGAAGAAGCTCCAGCAATCGCTCCATGGCGCCGGCCCCCCGCTGAATTTCTCCCCAGACACTGGCCAACGTCGCGACAGCAGACCCCACCACCAGGGCATACATCAGGAACTGGCCGAGCTCACCACCGGTCATGTTCCCGTCCAGAACGGCTTTTGATCCGATCCAGAGAATGGTGGTCATGGTGATGAACACCATGGAAAATCCCACGGCCACCAGCAGCGCGTTGACCCGAATACGCTGAACAGCAGTCTTCAGCGCCTGGCTGACCGCTTCGCCATATCTTCGAATCTGCAGCGATTCCAGGGTAAATGCCTGGACAGTCTGCATGGCATTCAGTGTCTCACCGGCAATGCTGCTGGTGTCCGCCACCCGATCCTGTGACTGCCGCGACAGTACGCGAATCTTGCGGCCAACCAGAATCACTGGCAACACCACCAACGGGATACCCATCAGGGCATAACCTGCCAGCTGGGGGCTGGAAATCACCAGCAATACCAGGCCTCCGGTCAGGTTCAAGGTTGAACGCAGTGCCATGGAAAGACCCACACCCGAGATGCTTTGCACAAGGGTAGTGTCTGTGGTCAGCCGCGAGAGAACCTCGCCGGTCCTCGTCACCTCGAAAAAGGCCGGGTCCATCCTGATGACACGCTCATAAACTGCGTTTCGGATATCGGCCACGACGCGTTCGCCAAGCCATGTCACCAGGTAGTAACGCAACGCAGCGAAAACACTGAAAATTACTGCAACAACCAGGAACCAGAGGAAATATCGATTGACTGTATCCAGGTTCTGCGCGATGAAGCCATTGTCGATCACGTGCCGAAGCGTGATCGGCAATACCAGCATCGCTGACGATGCAATCACCAGGGCAGCTATTGCCGCAACCAGCAGGCCACGGTACGGCCGAAGAAATGGCACCAGCGCCCTTAGCGGCTTGAGTGATTTACCCTTGGGCCGATCTGATGATTGTGTTTCTGCCATTTAGGTGAGCACCGGGGGTGTCAGTCTTCTTCGACTGCTTCCAGCTCTGCAGCCATTAGAGCCTGTTCCCTGCCAATCCATCGTTCAATGTGCACTCGCAGGGCGGTCAGCGGCAAAGTGCCGTTTTCCAGGACGCGATCATGAAAAACCCGGATGTCAAAACTCTCGCCCAACTCGGCTTCAGCAAGCGCCCGCAAAGCCATGATCTCCAACCCGCCAGAATCATAGGCTGTAAGTTGACCCGGTAAAATGGCAATTCGGTCAACCATGTCATCGAGCTGTTTTTCGGTCATCCTGCCAGACTCTCCCATGAACTCCGTTGCCTGCTCACGCGTCCATTCGAAGATGTGGATGCCCGGGTCAACCACCATGCCCCTGGCAGGCCATGCAAGCCTCAGAATGGGGCCTGTCCGGGTTGAATAAAGCCCGGCCTCTGCAGCCAGTGCTTCTGAGTATCGTGCCCAGCCTTCACCCATACCCGAGAACCACAACAGCTGGGTTAACTCGTGCAAACCGGGAATCGATTGTGCGATGGCAACCTGTAAATGGTGGCCTGGCCAGACCTCGTGGAAAGCAGTGGTCTCAACGCGCCCCTTGCTCTGGTTTTCGGGCTGATAAAGAGGGATTCGATAGACCCCGGGACGTGTGCCATCGCCAGGCTCATAGCGGGCCGACATGCCTGTGCCTTCCTGGTACTCCGGGTAAGGCTCCACTACGGCACGGCTGTTGGGAACATTACCGAACCATTCGGGCATCGCTACCCGGGAGCGGTCAACTGCAGACACTGCAAATTGCATCACCTCATCGGCAGATCCGAACTTGTCGCTTTCATCGTCCTTGATCTGTTCGATGATGGCCGTGAAATCGCTGAGTCCATAAACTTCCGTACCCAGCGCAATCACCTGCTCGCGATTGCCAGCAACCGTCCGCTGGCCAAGCTCGAACACCTCTTCAGGCGTCCGCTCCAGCGTTGTATAAGCTCGCAGGGACGCCTCGTAACATTCTCGGCCGTCCTTGTTTTTCAGCACCGAAAGCTCCTCTCGAGCAAGCGGAAGGTATTCGTTTTCCAGGAAATCCCGGTACCGAACGTAGGCTGGCATTATTTCATCTGCTACCAGCGTGGTAAATTCGTCGGCAAACGCTTCATCGTCGTCCCGCCGGGCAGGTGATGTCAATTGTGATTCTTCAAGCGGTATTTCGAGCAGACCATTGACCTGGTCGATGACCCGCCTGACCACGGTTTTGGGTGCGGAATACCCCCTGCGCAGCCCGAGCATCAGGTTCTGGATTTCCTGGTCAATAAACGCAGGAAATTTTCTCCAGCGAATCAGGGCCGTTTGTCGAAGAATGACATCACCCACCGGCTGCATTTCTGCCAGTCGCGGGTACAAAGTGTGCCAACCGCCCATTTGATTGACATTCCACAGGTGATTCTGACAAACATGAAGCCGCGAACGGGCAGTCAGGTCTTCCAGCATATAAGCATAAGTAATCCAGGCAACCCGGCCCTCAATCAACTCGGAGTTCATCGACCTCAGCTCCCTGAGCATCCAGCCCTGGTAGCCGACAAAATCATTGATGCTGCGGGGTGAATTGTCGAGCATCCCATCGTGGCGCTCGGGCTCAAGCCCTGCGAAATAAGCCAGTTCGGGATTATGTTTCAGGAGATTCTTGTAATAGAGCCGGGCCAATGAGCTAACGCGGGCTGCCTCCCTTTCCGGGGTCATCTCTGCAGCATCCCTTTCCTGACTGAACGCGGGAACAGCGATTGCCATTGCAGTCAGAAAACAGACCAGAACCGCCAAAAGCATCATGTTCGCAGGACGCGCCCTTTTTGGTGAGTTCGTTCTGCATTGTTTTTTAGGTGCCTTCATGTGATTTTTTTTTCCTGAACTATGCTTAGAGTAACTTTGGCAAAATCGCCAACCAAGTGCCAGTGACCCTGCGGGGTAATAAATAATGGGCATGTCCCAAAAACTAAAAGAATACCTCGATCGAAACAATATCGAATATCGACTCCTGGCTCACGCCCGGACGCAGTCTTCTGCGGAGTCAGCCCTGTCTGCCCAGATCCCTCTACATCAAATGGCAAAAGCTGTTGTGCTGGAGGATGAGCAAGGCTACATCGTCGGCGTTCTGCCTTCAAACAATCAAATCGAAATTGACTGGGTCAACGAGGCGCTTGGGCGCCAACTTTGCTTTGCCTCCGAGAGCAAATTGTCTGACATATTTGGTGACTGCGATGTTGGCGCGGTACCCGCACTTGGCGACGCTTATGGTTTGCATCTCATCTGGGATGACCAGCTCAGGCATGCATCCGATATCTATATCGAGGCCGGAGATCATGAACACCTGGTGCAACTGCGTGGCGAGGACTTCAATGCCCTGATGTCATCCCAGCCACACACACAGATCAGCGCACGCCCGGACTATTCGCGTTGGGTCTGAATGGCTGCACGTATCTCCCGTAACTTTTCTTTCACGCGAGCAGCATTGGAGGGTCCCATTCGAACGATAAGCTTTTGCCCTGCTGAGAGCCCTTCCAGCTCCGGGTCAACAAACTCATAAAAGGCTTCCGGTTTTGTCAGCCGAACCGGGTAATCTGGTTCCGGTGTATCCAGTAAATCGTCAATCACTTCCAGCAAGCGGTCACTGAACTCACCTTCGGCATAACCCAGCTCCCGGTATGACTGCTGCAGCAATGGATAATAGTGCATGTAGTTCTCTGCAAGCTGAGCAGTGTCGATGGCTTCCAGCACTTCAACCTGTGCCGTATAGCGTTGAAAGTTTACCGGGTCGAGAATGAAAAGCGGCTCGCGCAGTCCGGTCTCAGGGTTGACCTCCTCGGTTTCACCATCAGAGGTGGCTTGCATTTCACCTCCGGGACCGCGAACCGGAACAATATTTCCGGGAATTTCGTCCCTGGTCAGCGAATCAACTGTGGCAACCAGCTTGGAAATGAAACTCTCCGGTACCAGGTAATTCCTGGCAGGGGTTTCCCCCATTACCGCAGCAGCTGCGGCCAGTGCCTCATCATCACTTTCAGCAAGTTCGGGAAGGGGCTCTGCTGCTTCGAGCGCTTCTTCAATAGCGTCCTCGGTGTCTGCCAACTGATCTGGTTGCACCTCAGGTAATGCTGGCCGCTGCGGTTCCGGCTCAGGTTCCACAGGGACAGTTTTTTCCGGGATCAGATCTGCGATCGGAGCCGGGACAGATTCTTGCTGATTGAAAAAAAAGAAGTAGTAAATGGCAGCGGCAATGACGATTACCAGCGGCAGGATTACCCAAAGCGTCTTGCCTTCCTGATTTGGTTTTTGCTTCATATAATTTCCAGAGGCCTGTGTACCAAGTATACGACCTTGCAGGAAAAATATTGTTCTATCAGGTTCAGGTTCGATCCCGATAAACGGTGTAATCATCGTATTTGAGGACTACAAACAAAAAAAGGGCCTCCAGGAGGCCCTTTTTTATTCGACAGGCAACTGGCCTGCTTGCTTCTGGATCAGGTACTAGTATTCCTGTGTGGATAAACGAACAGTTAAATCCACAATTTGTCCATAGTCCTGGATAAATAAGCTGTAGTAGGGATATACACGCTCACCACCGGTGGTGTTTGATTCGAGTGTAAATACCGCTTCAGTACCCTGGGGAATCCGCATTCCGGGCCACAAGCCTTCAATACTGGGGTGGGAAATACCCGTGGGTTCGGTGGCAGAATAACTCTCGATCACGACTTCACCGTCAACTGCTTCAATCCTGAGACGGAACAGATCCATCCTGGGAGCAGAACCGCTGACTGTTTTATGAATGACGGCCAGGCCCCAGAAAGGCACTGAAACATCTACCCACTGACCACCGGCAATCTGCTTTTGCATGGTGATCTCGACAGTTGGTGCAGGTGGCTCTTCAGGTGGCTCTTCTTCCTCAGGCGGGTCCGTTTCAGGCGGGGCGGGCTCTTCAGGAATCTCGATGGCGTTGCAGGAGCCGGCTGCCAATGGGTTGTTGCGCAGGCGCATCAGTTGATAACCGCCTGATACACCATCGACGCCATCATATGCCATGGTGATATGACCGCAGTTCTCGACTTCCAGGGTGATGTTGCCCCACAGAGCCTCGGTCAGGGTTTCGGAACCCGCCGGGTCGCCCATGATGCCGCCTTCAGTGCGATACATATCGAGCACCACAACGTTGCCCTGCTTCTGACCAGTGCCGATGAGCCACATCTGGTTGCCGAATGAATCATATGTATACCAGTAGGCGATGACGTAACCGTCACCATACTCTTCAATGGCAAAGCCCTCGCCGGCGAAGTCAGGATTCCACCAACTGCCTTGTACACCGATGTACTGAAGTTCCTGAGCCGCTGCCGTGAGGCTGCCGGCGAAAATCAAGAACAGCGAAAGCGCAATTTTCTTGAACATATTGTTTATTCCTGTAGCGCGAACTCGATTCCCACACACTCCTTTCGGGACAAAGCCAAAGCCCCTTTCACTTTTAAAGAAGTGGGAAATCGAAATAATCCAATTTTTGTTTCAGAGTCGGGAATCAACGGTCCATTCCTTTGCCGAAGTTTAATTCCTCAAGCCAAATCGACTCAACCATAGCGTCACAATCTATTTATTCTTTTTATTTCAACAGCTTATCTATATTGCTGTAATCGCGACAGCCGGCTACCTTACCCTGATAGCCGTAAAAGTCAAGCTGCAGTTTGTTAAAAATTTGCTAAATTCCTTTGCAAGACAAACTGTTAGCCTATTCTTGTGAGGGATTCTACAGCTAAATGCCCCGGTTCTACAAATTTTATACACTTCTGAGGAGGATCTGTTCCAGGCTGTTAAGACCAGCGCTTTCGCACTTATCGGGGAATCCGCTTCTTCAGACGACCCGCACCCTGATCACACCTTCTGCTTTTGAGATCTCCCGAATGACGTTTTCAGAGGGGTTGGATTCAACATCCACGATGTTATAAGCAGCTTCGCCCTGGCTTTTGTTCACCATGTCGATGATGTTGATTTTGCGTTCGGCCAACACATTGAGAACCGTGCCCAGAACGGCTGGAACATTCCGGTTACAGAATGTGATTCGATGGCCACCATTACGGCTCATGTGAATGCGTGGAAAGTTCACGGAGTTTTCGATGTTGCCGTTGCGCAGAAACTCAATCAGCTGGCTTGCTGCCATCACCGCACAGTTTTCCTCGGCTTCCTGGGTGCTCGCCCCGATATGTGGCAGCATCACTACGTCCCTGCGTCCCACCAGTTCCGGAACAGGAAAATCCGTGATGTATCCTGAAAGCCTGCCGGAATCGAGCGCTGCAATCACAGCCTGGATATCGACCACTTGCTGACGGGCGAAATTCAACAATCGCGCGCCATTACGAAATTTGGCCAGCACGTCTGCATTGATCAGGCCCTGGGTGTGCTTGTTGGCAGGAATATGAAGTGTCACGAAATCCGAGTTCTGAACCAGCGCATCGAGGCTGTCGACTTTCAGAACCCGGCTTGAAAGACGCCAGGCCGACGCCACCGAAATGGCAGGATCATAACCAGCAACCTTCATTCCAAGCTCCAGCGCCAGGTTGGCAACCATCGCGCCAATCGCCCCCAGTCCAACCACGCCCAGGGTCTTGCCTGCCACCTCTGAGCCGGCAAACCGCTTCTTCTCTTTTTCCAGTCGCTTCGACAGGTCGTCAGGGTCGTTCACATCGCCCAAAGACTGAACGTAGTTGGATCCGCCGAGAATATCGCGCGAGCCAAGCAGCAGGGATGCTGCCACCAGCTCTTTCACAGCATTGGCATTTCCACCCGGCGTGTTGAAAACCACGACCCCGTGCTCGGTCAGGTCCTCGACAGGAATATTGTTAACCCCGGCACCGGCACGAGCCACGGCCACCAGGTTTTTCGATACATCCATTCCATGGAGTTTGTGGCTGCGGAGCAAAATGCCCGCCGGGGACGTGACTTCCGGGCCCACCTCGAATTCGTCAGCTGGAAAACAATTCAGGCCAGCAGCGGCAATATTGTTGAAGGTTTGAATTTTATACATCACTGACTTCCCCGTAAGCCCAGTCAATCCAGGGCATTAATGCTTTGACATCTTCTGAAGGCACCGTGGCACCGCACCAGATACGAAGTCCGGGCGGCGCCGCCCGGTATGCGCCTATGTCATAGGCCACGCCTTCATCTGCAAGCAGGCCAATCAACTTCTTGATTTCATCTGGCGCAAGGTCCAGCGCCAGGCACACGCTGGTCGTGGAGCGTGTTTGTGGCTCATTGGCGAGAAACCGAATCCAGTCACGCCCGGAAACAAATGACTCGATAACAGCAAAATTTTCCCGGGAGCGGCGAATCGTGGCATCAACACCACCCAGGTCACGCACCCAGGAAAGCGCATCCAGGTAATCGGCAACACACAGCATTGATGGCGTGTTGATGGTTGATCCCTGAAAAATGCCTTCGTTAAGCTTGCCGTTCTTCGTGAGGCGAAAAATCTTTGGCAACGGCCGGTCCGGAACGTACGTTTCAAGCCGCTCAACGGCTCCTGGGCTGAGGATCAGCATGCCATGAGCGGCTTCTCCACCCAGCACTTTCTGCCAGCTGAAGGTGGTGACATCCAGCTTGTTCCACGGCAATTCCATGGCAAAAACTGCCGAGGTCGCATCACAGATGGTCAGCCCCTCCCGATCATCACTGATCCAGTCACCATTCGGCACCCGAACGCCCGATGTCGTCCCGTTCCATGCGAAAACGACATCATGTGCCGGGTCGACCTGGCCCAGATCCGGCAGATCACCATAGCCCGCCTCGTAACAATTCAGATCTTCCAGCTTCAGATGTTCACTGAGGTCGATCTGCCAGGTACGACTGAACGACTCCCATGAAAGGACATCAACCGGCCTTGCTCCCAACATCGACCAAAGGGCCATCTCGACAGCACCGGTATCCGATGCGGGAACGATGCCCACGCGATATCCGTCCGGTAACCCGAGAATCTCGGCGGTTTCATCACAAGCCTGTCTCAGCCGGTCTTTTCCGGGTTGCCCACGATGGGACCTCCCGAGCGTATCGAGCTGAAGCCTGGAAACATCATAACCGGGGCGCTTTCTGCAGGGCCCGGATGAAAAATTTGGAGAACCGGGCCGGACCGTTGGCTTAGATCGCATGATTCACCGCAACATGGCGCAACTGCCTGGCAGGCAGACAAAAATTAATGTTCATTTTGAATTTGATAAGACTGTCGGAAAAACAATCCGCTATTGTACCGCGACTGGTGTTTAAGACACATGGCAATTTTGATCTTTTCTGCGATATCCAGGATATTTTCTGACCTGGATCAACCTGGGTTCCTGCCATGGGATTGACCTTTTCCTGCCCCTGTCATGCCCTGCTGCATCCACAGGATTGCAACCAGCATGGCATCAGAAAAACAATCAGGCGCCTGTGTGATCGTCGGGGCCAGCTTTGCCGGCCTTTGCTGCGGCCTGGCGCTTTCACAAAGAGGGCATAGCGTCCGGATTCTTGAAAAGAAGGCGGATGTTGGCTTCAAGCTTCGCACGACCGGCATCATTGTGCGGGATGCAGTTGACCAGATTCCGCTTCTGGACGAACTACCCGAACAATTGACCAGAGCAATTCCGGCTGTACGGCTGTATTCACCATCCATGCGCAGCATCCGGCTGGAGTCACCCGGATACTATTTTCTGGCGACAGATACACCCGGTGTATTGCGCTGGCTGGCAGACAAGGCCGCCAGGGCAGGCGCTGAGATTTGTTTCGAGTCTCCGTTTTCAGGTGCCACGCGAACCCGCAAGGGCTGGGATCTCGGGCCTTATGGAACCTGTCAATTCCTGGTCGGTGCTGATGGCGCAGGCTCTCCTCTCGCCAGGTCACTTGGACTCGGTCAGAATAAAAAGCTTCTGTATGGAATCGAGCACGAATACCGAACAAGCCACGATTACCCGCACCTTGGAGAGCCTGACGCCCTCCACTGTTTTGCCAGCCGGAAGATCGCACCAGGCTATATCGCCTGGATTGTCCAGGGTGTTAATCACATCCAGGCGGGCCTCGCTGGCAGGGGTGCCAGACACAGGTCAGGGATCAAGACTGCAATGGCAACCTTCCTGGAAAAAACTTCAGACATAATCCCGCTTAAAAACCAGATCCCTGAAACCATTCGGGCCGGAGCAATTCCGTGTGGAGGGCTGGTCAGGCCGCTTGCAACAACACGCGCCATCCTGGTTGGTGATGCGGCAGGCATGGTATCCCCTGTCACTGCCGGCGGCATTCACACCGCCATTCGATACGGGCTGGCCTCGGGCCACGCCATCGCGGATTGTTTTGAGGGCAGAAGCATTAATCCTTCCGAGCAACTGCTGGCGCTATATCCGCGTTTCCGCGCCAGGAAAACCTTGCGGGTTTTGTACGATCACTTCCACTGTGACTGGCCTTTCAACATGCTTTTATCCACCCGGATTATGCGCCGGATTGCATCCAGGCTTTACTTTCATCGATAATCTGTTGATTAACCGGTAAGCCCTTGCTTGTGCAATATTTATGGTTAAGGCGCATAATGGGTACCGCTTTGAAATAAGGTGAGGACAAGGTATGCAGGAAGCAGCCATCAGTTTAAAAAGGGGAAGCACCCTGATCGGTCACGTGGTTGAAACGACAGCCGCGTATTTTCGTGCACGTATGGTCAGCGATGAAGATGGGTTCAGTGAAACCATTACCATCGGTGAAGAAACCTTCCATCCAGGGCGTGTTGGCTCCTATCTAATGGTCAGGCAGTCTGGTAACGAGATCCTGGTGATGCTCGAAAGCATCTGGGAAGACATCGACGCAGACGGCGAAACCGTTTACATGACACAGCTTGCGCCCATGGGGGAGTTTTACGGCGAGGACAGTTTTGATCGCGGCGTAAGAAATTACCCGACAACAGGGGCGGAAGTTCACGTTGCCAGCGAACGAAGACTGGCGGCTGTGTTCGGTGGATACAGCATTGGCGGGTTCAAGGTAGGCACCCTCAGCACCTCCAAGGGCACCAATGTTTATCTTGATGCTGGTGCGTTTTACGGTCGACATGCAGCCATTCTTGGCCAGACAGGTTCAGGTAAGTCGTGGACAGTCACCAGCTTTATCCAGTCGACACTCAAGTCCATGCCCAATACGCACATCGTGCTGATGGATTTGCACGGCGAATACAGTCATAAGCATGATGACTCGACTGTGATTTCACCGTTTCCGATGAGCAAGGTGCGTTGTATCCAGGCCAGGGACCTTGAATTACCCTTCTGGATGCTGACTTTCGAGGAACAGGTTGAACTGTTTATCGACGACGAGGATGCAGATGCTTCAATCCAGTCTGCATTTATGCGGGCCACCATGCTCGACCTGAAGCGAGAAGCCAACAGCCATCTTGACCTGGGCAACATCACGGTCGATTCACCGGTGTATTACGACATCGAGGAAATGATGGAGCGCTTCAAGGAAGCGAACGAACGCACCGCCGACTTCGGCAAGACAAAGGAAGCGCTCTATGGTCGCTTTGATCACATGCTGATTCGCATGAACAGTATGATCAGCGATACACGCTACGACTTCCTGTTACGTCCCAAAAAACGGACCAGCACTGAAACCCTTCCTGACCTGATGCGTGACTTCATTGGGCTGGGTCAGCGCAAAGCAGCCATCACCGTACTGGATCTCAGTGCCGTGCCTTTCGACGTTACACCCATGGTGACAGCGCTGGTCGGCCGAATGGCATTTGAGTTCAATTACTGGAATCCACGTTGTACCGAGTTTCCGATCTACCTGATTTGCGAGGAGGCGCACCAATACATTCCTCGTGAAGACAGCCGGAAATTCCGTCGCTCACGTCGCGCCATCGAATTTATTGCCAAGAACGGCAGAAAATACGGTGTCGGACTGGCTGTCGTCACTCAGCGTCCTCATGACTTGTCTGAAACCGTGCTTTCTCAATGCGGCACATTCATTTGCATGCGAATCGCCAATCCGGACGATCAGGAATATGTGCGAGCGATGGTTCCGGATGCGTCGAGAGGCACATTTGCAGCGCTGACCTCCCTGGCCCGCGGTGAAGCCATTGCCATGGGAGAGGCGGTACCAATGCCGGTCAGATTCCAGGTCACCATGCCGGAGCCGCCGCCGAACTCACCCTCAATCGACTACGCCACATACTGGCAGGAAGAGGACATCGAGATTGATGTTGATGACCTCGTGAGGCGCTGGCACCGTCAGGAACGATAGAGACGCGGGGGCGTGCCTGATCAATCGATCGTATACACGCTCTTCCTGATCTTCACAGGAGCGGCGATGGCCGCAACCCTGGCGCTGTATGCGCGCCAGGCACTGATTGTTGCCTACATTATCCTGGGGGTCATTCTTGGCCCGTGGGGTGCAGGCTGGGTGTCAGATACGGCGCTGATTGGCGACATGGCCCATGTCGGGATTATCTTTCTGCTTTTTCTGCTGGGTCTGAACCTCACGCCACAGAAACTGGGGCAACTGCTCAAGCAAACCCTGTTGGTGACGATTGTCAGCTCCCTTGTTTTCTGTGCAGCAGGCTGGATGGTCGCCCGCGCCTTTGGCTTTTCCCAGGTCGAGAGCGTGCTGATCGGGGTCGCGGCGCTGTTTTCCAGCACCATTGTCGGCATCAAGCTGCTACCCACCACCGTCCTGCATCATCGTCATATAGGCGAAGTCATCATCAGCATCCTGCTTTTACAGGATCTGATCGCCATTATCGTGATGCTCGTCATTCAGAGCCCGGAGGCATCCAGCATCAGCCCAATGGAAATTGCCTGGCTGGTGGCTGCCCTGCCAATACTGGTGGTCGGCACATTACTGCTGGAAAAGTTTGTTTTGCTGCCGCTCTTCAAGCGGTTCGACCGCGTGATTGAATATGTTTTTCTTCTCACCCTGGCGTGGTGCCTTGGCATCGCGGAAATCGCCAAAATGATGGGGTTGTCTTACGAGATTGGCGCATTCATTGCCGGTATCGCCATTGCCACCAACCCGATTGCTCTTTACATCGCCGAAAGCCTTAAACCATTGCGTGATTTTTTCCTGGTGCTGTTTTTCTTCGCCATCGGGGCAAGTCTCGACCTGGGCGTGGCAAGCACTGTTGTGTGGCCCGCACTCGTATTGGCAGCCACGATGCTGCTGCTTAAACCGGCGGTTTACCGAAACCTGCTCGGAAGTGCTTCAGAAACGCCGCAACTGGCATGGGAAGCGGGCTGGCGACTGGGACAGATGAGCGAGTTTTCGCTGCTGATCACTTTCCTGGCATTAGAAAATGAGCGAATCGGTAATGAGGCGGCATACATGATTCAGCTTGCCACGCTGATCACACTGGTGGTTTCCTCATCCAACGTTGTGATGAGGTTTCCAAGTCCGGTTGCAACCAATGAACGACTGCGTCGGGACTAAAAATCCCGGGGTAAAGTCACGGTACGGCCTTAATCCCAGTATGGCTTGGCGCCGAGCAGCATCTCTACCGAACCGTCCCCCATTAACAACGCACGCTCAATCTTGAAAACTGTCAGCAAACCGGAAAGCTCTGCCTGCGGATGGGGCAGGTATTGGAAATCTGCCTGGTGGCCTTTTTTCATCCTGAATTCTGTCAGCCCTATGACTGAATACTCGGCTCGCTCACAAGGCGTCAGGATACTGTGGACACCAAAACCGTGAGCCTTGCTTTTACTGTGAAGATGCGGCTCCAGGGCCCCGCACAACGCCCTGATTGAAGAAGCTGACAGGTACTGCATGATGTCCCAAAGCAGCAGCAGGTCGAACTTCTCATCCCTGGGTATATCGAGCGCCTTGCGAAAACCGACAGAAAGCTCAGCTTCCGAGTGGCGTGCCTGACCTTCGATCAGATTGGTGTTGGAATACAGATCTGCAAACCGCAGCCGGCATTTGTAGCTTGAAAAGAAATTGACGGTCTCTGAATGCGCCCGGCCAATTTCGAGCACCCTTAATCGTTTGTCAGGATCGATATTGCGAAAGAGATCGCCAAACAGCTTCGCACTCTTGCTGCCGGAAGAGGTCACATCAGCACCCTGCCCGCGGCCTGAGCCCGGACCCGACTTGCCACTTGCGACGCGCTGCACCCGGCTGTCGGCGCTGGCGTGGTTCACCCCTGATATCGCTCCTTCAGCCGCCAGAACCGGTCTTGTTTAACCGCTCTTGGACGAAGAGAAGCCGCTGTCTTTTGCGCCGGCTTCCAGGTTCATCGGCTGGGTTCCACCCAGCGACTTGCCATTGGTCTTCGCTTCGGTTTTGGCTTCGGTTGTGGGCTTCGAGTCAGCTTTTGGGTTGGCAGCAGCTTTTTCAGGAGCCCTTTGCGGATCCATATCGATGCTGCCCTTGAACATTGCGCCGTCTTCAAGCAACACGCGCGGCGACTTGATGTTGCCGCGGACATTACCTGACTTGCTGATGATGACTTTCTCCTGGCCCGTGATGTCACCGTTAACTTGTCCGTCGATTCGAACAATGCGGGCCGAGACATCGGCCTTGACGCGACCACCCTGGCCAACTGATACCTCGTTCGAGTCGAGCTTGACGCTGCCCTCGACACTGCCGTCGATGACAAGATTTTCGTCACCGGAGATATCACCGTTAATTTGAATACCAGTACCAATCATCGCAACTTTCCTCGTGGACGGGGTTGGCGATTCCGCCTGGGATTGAGCGCTACCCTGCGCATTCTCAGGCACGTTCCCCTTGGGCTCGGATTGACCAAACCGGCTATTACGCTGTTTATCAAACATGGTGAATTCCATTTACTTTTTCAAAGGGGGTTGATCAGTCTATCAAACTTGAGGGCCGTATCACCAGTCAGTTTCGAATTTTGCCCGGGCATCCGGCCTGGCTAGTCAGTTTCTTCGGCCTCGAATGGGATTCTGATGTGGATGGTAAGTCCGTGAGGATCGGTTTTGCTCAATCGGAATGAATGGCTGTTGCCATACAGCTCGACCAGGCGCTCCCGCGTGTTTCGCAATCCAACACCATTGGAGGGCGGAGGCTTGCCATTATCAAGCTGAATTCCCGGACCATCGTCGCTGAGTTCGATCAGCAGGTCCCCTGCAAATACTTTGGCTGCGATGCGCAGGTTACCGCCACCCTCCGACTGGACGATGCCATACTTGATGGCGTTCTCAACCAACGGCTGCAACAAAAGGCTTGGAATCAGGGCAGTGCCGGACTCTTCGGATATATCCAGGTCCAGGTTGAGGCGCTCCTCGAATCGTACCTTCTCGATATCGAGGTACAACTTGAGCGCTTCCAGCTCCTGCTTGAGCGTGATCTTCTGCATGGGATCGTTATCCAGTGAATAACGCAGAAAGCTGGACATCTTTGTGACCATGCGATTGGCGAGCTCAGTCTGCTGCTCAAGAATCAATGTTGAAATAGCATTCAGGGTATTGAACAGAAAGTGCGGGTTCAGCTGGTAGCGAAGCATCTTGAGTTGCGCCTCATGTGCCATCGCCGCGGATTTCAGAGCGCTTTCACGCATTTCCCGGAACAGGCGCGAATACTTGATTCCGAAATAAAGCGTGCTCCAGGCCAGCATGACCGTCAGGCTGCCAGTGAAGCTCTCAAGAAAGTACACCCGCTCGTAAAGCTCGGCGAATTCTCCCTTGGTCTCCAGCCATTCACTGACGTCCTTGCTCGACTCGAGCCAGTTGCTGTAAAGGTAGGCCCGTGCCTCGATCCACATCCAGCCTGCAGCACAACTTCCGGCTGCAAATGTCACAACCCGAAGCCAGATGGGCTTCGTCCAGATCCACTTGTAAACAAGGCGAAGGCCAAGCGTGATTACGATCGCGATCACGGTAATCACAGCCACGTAAGCCAGGTAGCCCGGAATGACCTCATCCACAACGGCAAGGGTGTAGGCAAATTTTCCGAATAAACCCCACGCAGCCCAACCACCGAGCTGGAGTATCCAGAACAGTCGCTTTTGGTCAGTTATGATGCTTGGGGCGTTCATCCGCGCCATTCTACAGGGATTGAACCGTGACGATGAGGCAGTTCATCTCTTGCCCGGTGCCGCCTGTCTCACCAGCAGACCATCCGGCCTGAATAATGCTGCCCTGGACAAGCCAGCCACAAAATCCCGGCAGCCCTCAACGCCTTAGAATTGTCCACCAGCGGGCCACGTTCAGGAGACTCATAAGCGAGGCGGCGACGTACGTCATGGCTGCCGCGGTCAACAGCTTTTTGGCATGTCGCGCATCGCTGCGGTACAGGATTCCATGTTCCTCAAGCATGGGTAATGCCCGCTTGAAACTGGCATCGAATTCGGATGGCAAAGTAAAAAGATGAATAACAACCCCTGAGCCCAACGCCAGAAAGCCTCCGGCGAACGTCAGCAGCCCGGCAATTGGGTGCCGGGTGATTGCGATGATCAGCGGTGTCGACATCAACACACCCGCGCCGATCTTTTCAACCGGGCCCAGCAAACGAACCAGGCGGGTTCGCCATTTCAGTGCAGGGTAGCCCTGGGCATCCTGCACAGCATGACCAACCTCGTGGGCCGCAATCGTGACCGCAGCCAGAGAGTGTTTATGCAGATGATCGGGCGTTAGCCTGACGACACGCTCAATCGGATCATAGTGATCGCCCACCTGGGTTTCTTCGACAGCCACTTCCTTCAGGTTGTTGGCATCAAGTAACTTCCGGGCCACTTGTTCGCCACTGAGATCATAGCGGTCTTCGGGCTTGCTGTAGCGCCGCATGACTCGCTTGATCCATAGTCCGGGACCAACGAGCACGGCAAGCAAAACAATGATCAGTACGACGATGTGCATGCTCGCTCACTGGTGGAGAAAAAGTCCCTGGTTTATATTGACTGACCCTTACTTACTGATCTGACATCAGGGCTCGTATTTCGTCGTCATAGCCGGTCAGCTGCCAGCGAATCAGTGAAACAGGAATAACGCCCACGCTATCCAGTTCGCCGAAGAAGTCGTAGAGCGTGTATTCACCGCCCTGCTGCTCCACCTGGCGACTTCGCTCTGCCAGCAGCCTTTCAATCAGGTATTTTCCAGTGATGTAGCTGGTACCGTAACCAGGCTGACGCAGGTAAAGCTGTTGTTCGAATCCCAGTAAATCAAGGTCCTCACGCATCCACCCTCGCGGGGTCCACTTCACATGGAAATCCCTGGCATCCTTCATGGTGAATTCATTGGCCTGTGCGTACAGTGATGCAAGACCACGGGCAGCTCGCTGCGCCAGCATGATGTAGACGATTTCACGCGCATGCGGATTGTCATCATAAAGCCCGGCATGCATCATCATTTCTTCCATTCCGGTGGCCAGTCCTTCTGCACGGCTGTCAAAGATGTTGTAAAGCAGGGGATCCCTGCGAATTGGACTTTGATGCGGCTCATGCTCCATCTGCGCAAGATCGAACCAGTGGTAGAAATGAGTCCATAAGGTCATTGGCTCGTAGTGGACGGCGGTCCAGAAGAAATTACGGGTTTCCTCCGGAACGAAACTCCCCGTTCGGACCCGCAACGCAGGGTCCATGTAATCTCGCACCTGCAGAATCTTTTCGTTTTCGAGAAAATCCATGTACCGGGTCACCGAAGCGTCAGCCCTGTCCTCATACTCCGCGGGACTGGAGATGGCGACAAGTGGCGGGACATCACGATTCCGATGCTCCTCCAGGCGAAGGTATGAGTGCGCCCGGTCAAGCTCACGCCGCAGAAGGGTCACTTCTTCTTCCCAGTCCAGCGGCACGTAATGGACCTGCTGCAGATACCAGCTGTAGTCTTCAATTCCTATGCCGGAAGGGCCGGTTTTGTCCGGCGCCTGTTGTTCCAGCCAGGATTTAAACTCCCGGGTGGCAACCATTGCATTTTCCAATGCACTGATCAGGTCGTCGCCAGGATTGACCAGCGACGCCCGGTATTCTTCAAGGGCCGCAGACTGGTCTTCAACAGAACCAATGCCTGACATCCAGAGGTCCCTTGCGTTGCCTGTCAGGTTGACACGTGCCTGGCGCAATAGCGGTGGGACCGTTGCAAGATCCCTGGCAAGCTGCTGCTGCCGACCGGCATCGAGAGGGGGTGTGAACTGCCAGAGTTCGACCAGCGCATGAGGCGTGGGACCCTCGTGCGCAGGGGTATCACTCTGGTATGTCCAAACTGAAACATAAAACGCAGGATCACGTGCCCATGGCTTCAGGACCCGTATATTGAAGTCCATGCCATTCATTTCAGCGCGAACCAGGTGCCAGTCCACCTGTTGAGGGATGGGCCATGAACCATGATCGATGGCTTTCAGGCGCTCTTTGTACGCCTCCAGCTCCTGATGCCGTCGCTGGTTGGTTGCCTCTGTGTAATCCGGCGCACCTTCCAGTCGGGGCGGGTTTTCAAAATCGCGCCAATCCTCAAACAGTTCGATCAGGCGGGAATATCCATCATTGTCACTGGCTTCAGATGCATGGAGACAAAACGAAATACTGCACATGGCAAGAGCCAGCAGCAGAAACCTCGGCGGTGATTTGCGGTCAGAAAAGAAGTTGCTCATGATTAACCCGGCGTGTATTTACAGCGTTATATCCTGACGCTTCGACCGCGGATGGGCAACCAGCGTAAACTGAAGCAAACCAGTGCACGAGACAGATACCCATATGAGAATCAATAAAGTTGTTAGCACACTGACCCTGCTGATTGTATGCCTGGCTGGCGGAGCGATCCAGGCCGGCGAACTGGTGGATGAGTTCAAAGGAGAACGCACCATGCAAACCGCCGAGTTTGAAGTGGAGGGGCCGTGGATTCTTGATTGGCGTGTCAGCGGCGATTACGCACGCGACATGGCGGTCGACGTTTCCCTGATTGAAGTTGGCACCCAGGCCCACATGGGCAATGTGCTGAAAACCAAGTCAGCGGGCAACGGGGTTCGATTGTTCCAGCAAAGCGGACGATTCTTTTTTCGGGTCGATTCCATGCTGGCTCGCTGGACACTAAAGGTTGAGCAACTGACCCCGGAAGAAGCCGAGCTCTACACACCCAGGAGCGAATCAAGGCTGGATTACTGAGAATTGGCAGTGATCAGCGATAGCCTGCTTATTGGCGATCTTGGTGCAACCAATGCGCGTTTCGCACTGGCCCGGCATGAACATCCGGGTTTCAGCAACGAACGCACGTTAAAATGTGCCGAGCATCCATCGCCACTGGCCGCCTTGAATCACTACCTGGAGGCGTCTGGCGTCTCCCACCTCTCTTCAATATGCCTTGCAGTCGCCGCCCCCGTGGCTTCAGATGTCATTCGATTCATCAACAATGACTGGCAGCTTAATGCCAATGAATTGCGCAAAGAATTTGCACCCGCCAGGGTGCAGATTATCAATGATTTCAAAGCTGCAGCCTACGCCATTCCCTTGTTGGGCAATCACGATCTGCTTTCCGTGGGAGGCCCTGCCTTTGAGCTGGAGGAAGGACAGGATTTTTCTGTGGGCATGATTGGCCCCGGTTCTGGCCTGGGTGTCAGCGGCCTGGTAAAGGAAAACAGAAAATTGCAATCCATTTCAGGCGAGGGTGGGCACCAGGGGTTTTCACCCCACTCCAGATTGCAGTTGCAGGTCTTTGAAGTCGTTCGGCGGCGTTTCGGACGTACCTCCAACGAACGACTCATCAGCGGTCCGGGAATCGAGAACATTTACAGCGCCATGCAGGAAATTTTCGGACAGCAAGGCAATCCACGGACCGCAGCAGATATTATGCAACGGGCCATTGAAGGCAGGGACGAGGCAGCATCTTCCACCGAATCGCTGTTTTTTGAAATTCTGGGCCAGGTTGCTGGTGACCTTGCTTTGCTGATTGGTGCCTACGATGGCGTCCTGATTGGCGGTGGCATCGTTAAGCGCTATCCTCAGCGACTGCTTTCCAGTCGGTTTCGCGAAGGATTTGAGAACAAGGGAAGACACGGCGATCTGATGAAAAACATACCCACCTGCCTGGTCACACACCCAAACCCCGGGCTGCTGGGCGCCAGCCATCTGGCGCAAATATCGTGACCCTGTTTTGGCATCAGTAAAATCCGGCCAGGTCGAGTGCTGGCCCGAAGACCCTGTGGCGGGCGTATGCGTCCATTTCACTTCCCTGCCTTCACCGATTGGGATTGGCGACATTGGGGACGCCTCGCTAAGGTTTATTGATCAACTTGCGTTAATGAAACTGCGGGTCTGGCAGGTGCTGCCTGTCGGCCCGACTTCGTTTGGCGATTCGCCATACCAGACACTCTCCACATTTGCCGGCAATGAGTTGCTGATTGGTCTTGAGCCGCTCGTGAGACAAGGTTTGATTGAGGAAGAGGCCCTGGAGCCATTACGAAGACTACCTTTTGAAACAGTCGAATTCGAGTCCGTGGCGCCACTCAAACGGGCATTGCTCGAGAGCGCAGCGGAGAAATTTCTTGCTGGCGGCTCATCCGGTTCAATGGAGGCATACCGTGTGTTCTGTGAACAAACGGGTCATGCATGGCTGGATGACTATGCCCTGTTCCGGGCGCTGAAAACCTTTCACAAGGAAAAAGCCTGGACAGATTGGGCACCTGGGCTGGCACGACGCGATAAGGATGCGATTGAACGTGCAAAAGCCAGCCTGCGCGAAGCCATGGAAAAACACAGGGTCATCCAGTTCTTCTTTGACCAACAATGGCAGGCGCTTCGAAAACATGCCGCCGACAACAAAATCACGCTGCTTGGAGACATTCCGTTTTACATAGCACACGACAGTTCCGATGCCTGGGCGAATCCGGAATTGCTGATGATGGACCAGCTTGGTCAACCCAGCCAGGTCGCCGGCGTGCCCCCGGACTATTTCAGTGAAGACGGTCAGCTATGGGGAAACCCGGTTTACAACTGGCAATCACAGGCACAAGACGGATATCAATGGTGGATCCGAAGACTGGCCCGCACCGCCGCGCTTCACGACCTGGTCCGAATTGATCATTTTCGGGGTTTTGAGTCCTTCTGGTCCGTACCCCGTGGTGAAACAACCGCCAGGACCGGCGCCTGGAAGCCGGGCCCCGGAACTGATTTCTTCACCGTGGTCAAAAAGTCGCTTAGGGCGTTGCCAATCGTGGCTGAAGACCTTGGGCTGATCACTCCCGAGGTGACCCGGCTACGCCAGCAACAGGGGTTTCCCGGCATGAAGGTTTTGCAGTTTGAATTGCTCGACCCGAAATTTGATATCAGCGACATTTCTGAAAATTGCGTCTGCTATTCGGGGACGCACGACAACGACACCACTGTCGGCTGGTTTGCTGGGCAGGGAGCGGAAAAGCAGCGTCCGAAGGAAATTCGAAGGTTGCAACGAAGGGCTTTGAGACATACCGGCGGAACAGCAGGGACGATCCATCACGACGTGATCAGGCTGGCGCTTTCCAGCCGCGCCAGGATGGTCATGATTCCACTGCAGGACTTCCTGGGCCTGGGCTCCGAGGCCCGAATGAACACCCCTGGAACTGCCGACGGCAACTGGCGCTGGCGGGTCACCACGAATCAATTGTCATCTGCCCTTCAGAACCAGGTTGCGACCCTGGTAGAGGAGTTTTCCCGCGTCTAGATCACAGCCCCTGCAATTGGCAGGGCCAGTCGATTCCACTCGATCATCCCACCATTCATATTGGCCACCTGGTTAAAGCCCGCCTTTTGAAGAATCGTCACAGCCATCGCAGACCGCTTACCAGACTGACAAACCGTGATCACCGGCAGGTCGCTTGCTATCTCATCTACCCTGTCCCGTAGTTCTTCAAGCGGGATGCATCGACAGTCCTCGATGCGACCAAGCTCCCCCTTGTATTCATCCCGCCCGCGAACATCAAGAATATGAACCGCTGACCGATTGGCTGCGACCCATTCAGGTGCAATTTCCGGAATGCCGGCATAGGTCACGTTCACCGGCCCCCAGGATGATTTCTCCTGAGAATTCTGGCTTTCGGGCTTTCCGCAGCGAAGATTCGCCGGTACTGCAATGTCGATTTTCCCGGGGTGAGGCAATTCAAGGTTGTTCATAAACCCGGTAAAATCCTCTTCTCGTGCCTCGCCTCCAATGCGTGGATTGAACTGCTTTTCTTCCAGAACCGTGGAAACGGTGCGGCCGGCATAGTCATGCGCCGGATAAATCAGACATTCATCCGGCAGGCTGAAAATCTGTTCCCTGATGCTGCGCCACATCTGGTGAACATCTCCTCCCTGGAAGTCGGTACGCCCGGCACCGCGTATCAGGATGCAGTCTCCGGTAAAGGCCATGGATTGATCGGAAGTCACGAAAGTCAGGCATCCTGCAGTATGGCCCGGCGTTTCGCGCACCTCGATGGCGCATTCTCCGAACTCCAGTACCTGGCCCTGGCTGAGGGCAACATCGATGCAACTCGCGCCCGAGTGGGCTGAACCGGCGATTTCGGCACCCAATGCCTCTTTCATTAACCAGGCCCCGGTCACATGGTCAGCATGCACGTGGGTTTCCAGCACAAACTTCAGATCCAGACCCAACTCCCGGGCCAGGGCAACGTCCCTGTTATGCTTCTCAAACACAGGGTCAATGATGATCGCTTCTCTTTTTGATCCACAGCCCAGCAGGTAGGTGTAAGTGGAAGAAGCGGAATCGAAAAGCTGACGGAAGATCATTTCTGTACCTGTATGTTTATGGACCTAGTGTGTGTGAGATGTGGCCGGCGAACATTCCAGATCAACTTTATCCAGCGCCAACACTGTATCTAACAATACCTGCGCGCCGCTGGCCATGTCTTCAGGGCTTGTAAACTCCCGCGGCGAGTGGCTTATTCCGTTGACACTGGGGACGAAAATCATTCCTGTCGGTGTGATTCGGGCCAGATCCTGGGCGTCATGTCCGGCGCCACTGGGCATACGTTTATGACTCAATCCCAGGGATTCCGCGCTTGTCGCAATGATTTCCCGTATGCGCTCATCGGTTGGCGCCGGAGGAGACGCCACATCCAGTTCCCGAAACTCAAACGAGGTTCCGTGTCGGCGGGCAATTTCGATGGTCGCACTCCTGATTTTCTCAAAAAGCCGCTGGATCTTACCTGACTCCAGGTCACGAATCTCCAGGCTCATCGTGACTTTGTCAGCAATCACATTGGGTGCCCCGGGTTCTGCCTTGATTCGACCAACGGTTCCGACCTGTGAGCCGGGCTCCGACCGTATGACTTCATTGACAGCCGTGATGAAGTCGGCAGCCGCCAGCATTGGGTCAACACGCTTGTCCATTGGCGTGGTGCCAGCGTGGTTGGCGACACCATCCACGACCACATCCCACCAACGGATGCCGACAATGCCAGTCACCACACCAATGTCGATTTCTTGATCGTATAAAACTGCCCCCTGTTCAATATGAAGCTCAACAAAGGCTGCGACAGAGCAAAGCTCGCGCGCCGCTTCCTTGATGTGATCGGGATCCCCACCTATCTGCCTGATGCCCTCTGCCACCGTGAAGCCACTATGGCTCGTTACCCCAAGCGCTTCCGGGGTCAGGTCGCCGATCATGGCCCGGCTGCCGGTGAGGCCGCCCTCTTCATCCGAGAACACCACGACTTCCAGCGGATGTCTGAGTGAAGTGCCGGAGGTTTGCAGAACACGTGCAACCTCTATCGACCCGATAACGCCGACATCGCCGTCAAAATTACCGCCACCCGGCACCGAATCGATGTGTGACCCGATCATGACAGGCTTGAGTTTTTCGCTTCCCTCGAGCCTGCCTATGATGTTCCCCGCAGTATCTATCCGAATCTCCAGGCCAGCATCGCTCATCAGGCCCGTGATGTATTTGCGAGCCTCGATGTCAGCAGGACTGAATGCAACGCGATCAACGCCGCCATCCTGGTTACGCCCAAAAGCGGAAAGCTCGTCGATGTGATTCTCGATTCGCCCGGCATCAACAACCAGGCGATCATCTGCCCTGCCTGGTGTCGACAACAACATGCATGCAATGAGCAACAGGCAGGTGCTGACTGAACTACCACCTGATGGAAATGAAAAGCTCGCGATGCGCATGAGTTCTCCTAATCTTTTTCCTGATCCTGACCCTGGGCGATTGTAGCTTATGCTCGTGTTGCTATACTCAGAGTAAGTCCAACAGAAAACCCGTTTCCCCAGGTTTAGAAATGACACCAACGCCACACACCGGCTCATCTGACGTCTCAGGGACGGACAGGCAATTGGTGCTTCTGATGGCGCATGCGGTTTCCCAACCACTCAGATTGAATGATCACACTGAGGCCTCCCTCTCAGTCTATGCCGTTTTCTGGAGCGTGGCAGCATCGGAAGGACGCACCCAGGTGGAAGTTGCTGAATCCACCGGGCTTTCATCCAAGACCGTTTCCAGGGTTATCTCACACATAGGCATGGCGCGAGACGGGCTGGGCTGGATCAAGCAGGTCCTTGACGAAGACGACCGCCGTGTCCGCCGCCTTTACCTGAGCAGCAGAGGCAAGACGCTGCTTGGCCGCATGCTAAGGGACATGAAGAACATCGGAAAACACAGGATTCGGGGATAGCCCGGATTTTTTCAATACGGTTTTTCATTCCGGCTGTTCCAGCCCGAGACGGGCCAACAATTCATCCCATCGTGGATCATTCACAAGGCCCAGCAGCAATGGGTTCCCGATGAGCTCGGAAAGACCCGGATCACGTTGCTGAACAGCAAGCTCAAGCCACTCGAAAGCCTCGTCATTTCGGCCGATGTAAGCATGAATTTCTGCGATTTGCATCGCGGCATCCTGGGCATGAAGCTCGATCAGCGTATCCAGTCTTTGTTGTGCCTCCTGGTCCCGCTCAAGCGCAAAACTGACCAGTACCATCCCGTATTCCTTCCAGAAAGGCGTGGTTTCGATTTCCATATGAGGCAGAGCAGCTTCAGCCCTGCCAGCCACCACCAATGTCCTTCCAAGATAAGCGCGAACGGCAGGATACTCGGGATTGAGTGTCATGAGTTCACGATAGGCGTCAATGGCCGCCTGGTACTGTCCGCTAAATTCGAGCATCAATCCATACTTCAGGCGATGACTTAAAACCAGCGGATCAAGCGGAATGGCTTTACGGATCAGCTCTATTCCCTCTTCGAAACG
The DNA here is from genome assembly GCA_035267185.1 of Lysobacterales bacterium. Classification (GTDB taxonomy): domain Bacteria; phylum Pseudomonadota; class Gammaproteobacteria; order Xanthomonadales; family SZUA-36; genus JAUIBE01. The sequence continues at coordinate 89,868 of DATFLY010000097.1, forward strand.
GCCGAGAGTAAATGCAGCGGTTGACGCAGCAGCCAGGATTTGCGCATTGCCAGGGGCACTATCCAGGGCAAGCCTGGCTGAGTCGTAAGCCTGCTGCCATTGCCACTCGAACCGATGTGCGATCAGGCTTCGATACAGATGGCTTTCCGGATGATCCGGCTGCAGCTGCAGCGCCATGGACAAGCTTGTTTCAGCCTGCTTCTGAACCTGGTTGTCATTGACCGGGTTGGAATCCGCCTCCAGCAAAAGGCTGTATGCGTATGCTGCCAGGCCGGACGGCCACTCAGGTTCAACTTCTACCACCTCCTCCAGAAGCTGATTGGCTCGCGCTATACCGGTGCCACCGATCAGCAGGAAAAAGCGTGCCTGGAGAAACTTAAGGTACGCAGCCGGATCAGGCTGTCGGAATTCACTAATTATTGCCGGGTCGTCCGACCCCATGCGATCCAAAGTGGTGCCGGCAATATGCCGTGTAAATGTCTGAAGGAATTCGACCGTAAACGGTTGCTCCATCAAACGCTCACCCTCCGATTTGGGCGTATTGGTCAGATCGGCAAACAGTTCGTCACCCTCTGGAGCGGCATCACAGCCAACGTTAAGAATCCAGCCGGTATCCACCTGGCTGCCCGTGTTTTCGCCAAGCTGTTCGGAATCTACCAGCGCCAATGCCGAGTGCGGGGCAATCACTTCGATTTCTGCAGATCGTTGCAGGGCCCTGATGATCTCAAGGCCAAGTAAAAACGTGACATTGTTGGCGCACTGAGTCCGCATTGGGACCACAAGTACCGATTGTGGGCCAAGTCCGGCTTCCGGGGGAGCACTGTCATCGAGTGCAGATATACCAGGTACGACTTTAAAGTGATCCGCCGAAAGATAAATAACAAGCGCCGCTATCCCGGCAGCCAGGGCGAAAAAGAAACGACTCCGGTGTGGGGGTCTTAACAGGTTATTGAGGGGCAAATTCAGTCAAACTCCCGTGCGATCTGCACAGGGTATGAAATCTTCCTCTTGTTGACCAGAGCGCATTTTGCACAAGACAGGATCGTGCAGAGTTCAGCGCGTTACACCGAAAGAGGATTCATCAGCACCAGGGGCCTGAGAACGACTTATCCCTGGTCGTCCCTGATGGCTTCGGCTGACCCGTCAGAGAGGTTTTCCCCGGAGTCATTAAACATCTGGACTGATTGCTGCCGTGCCTCTGTGGTCGATTGGGTAGACTCGTCCGTGACACCTGCATAAAACCAGGCAGTCACAACAAAAAGAGAAAAAAACAATAGTGTTCGCCTTTGCATAGCATTCCCTGGCCAGCGCCTGTATACAGGCTTTCTCGGCTATCTGATGTTTTTCGGGATTCAACGGCTCAGCCTTTTTGCAGCCCCGAGAGTGAATCCCTTCAACCGGGGCCAGGCTACCCGTGGGTTTTGAACCAATATCAAGAAGCCTTCCTGACTCATTGATTTTCCACGGATCATGAATTATAGCGGGCAACCCGAACAAATCAACTACCGCCTGACTCACCCGCACAACCGCTGATCCGGCACATTTTTGAGGCTTTGATTGCCAATTTGCTGATGTTTTGCCTTGATATCACGGTCCTTCGTACATATTTCAGTTCTCACTAAAACAAATAAACTGACGTTTTAACAGCACCAGACAAAGCAAGGCCAATTATCATGCCCTCATTCATACCCAGTTCGACCAAAACACCCGATTTCCTGCAACTTCTGCATAGCCTGGCCAGCGCCTACCAGGCAGTTTCAATGTTCGAGGCCAAAGCCCATCGTGAATCCGGAAACGGGATGACGACATCTCAGGCAGATGTGATTTTTACACTCGGAAACACCGACGGCATGACCTGCGCAGACATTGGAAACGCCACCCTGATTACAAAAGGAACGCTGACCGGTGTGATTGATCGGTTATTTGCAAAGGGCCTGGTTGAGCGCTGGGAAGACGCTTACGATGCCCGCCGCACGATCATTGCATTGACGAAAAAGGGTGAACGCATGTACCAGAAAGCGTTTCCCCCGCACCTTGCCCTGTTGAAATCCCGTCTTGATGAATTTTCCGCAGCAGATCGGCGAAAAGTAACGCAAGCGCTTGAGACAATATCAGATTCGTTCTCCAAACAGGCCCAGGGTTAAAGGGCTAAGCTCAAAGGTCAAAGCAGGGTCTGACCCGGTCAAACATGGCCGAGTCGCCGGTGATCTGGAGCCTGCTGCCACCACCAACGAATATTGACGGGCTGTCAGATTTTACGATGACATCTGCTGACAGCGCGGGGCCTGCGGCCACCCTGCATGTGTTCTTTCTGATAACCAGATGAAATTCGCTTTCAGCCATTTCGAATTCGATGACTGCATCCAGTCCGTCCGCACGCTCCGGCCTGAATGCCGATTCAATGTTAAACATTGACCACCAGGGGTGGTTTTCGATTCCTGTGGCCGGCACGAACTCTCTGCCCCAACGGGCAAGCTGGTGAAGTATTGGTCGCAGTGAATACCCCTTTTCAGTCAACCGGTAACTGCCCTGCCGCCCGGTTTGTTTTTCAACCAGGCCCCAACGGGCCAGGTACTTCAAACGGGCTGCCAACAAATTGGTGCCGATTCCGGGCAACTGAGCCTGGATTTCATTAAACCTTGCAGGGCCAACCAGCAATGTTCGAACGATCAGCAATGACCAACGCTCACCCACAACATCCAAAGCGCTTGCTAAACCACAGTTTTGACTATATGTTTTTAAAGTCATTAATATTGTTTAAGTTAATCCATTCACTATATAAAATTAAACTATTTTTGAAGTGAAGTCCAAACCGATCTGCTGCCAACCCGATCAACTGCCAAACCGATCAACTGCCAAACCGATCAACTGATATAGTTATTTTCAGCATGCCTCACCAAAACCAAACGGCCGTTAACTGATGGACTGGACCATTTTCTGGTGGTTCCTTGCGGTCCTGGTGGTCATCGCAGGACTGGCGGGAACGATCATCCCGGCCCTGCCCGGTGTGCCGTTGGTATTCGCCGGACTTTTCATCATTGCATGGGCTGGTGATTTCCTTGCGATCGGCTGGCCCACGGTCATTATCCTGGCGGTACTGACCGCCATTGCCTGGGTCGTCGATTTGCTTGCCGGCGCCCTGGGTGCCAGGCACCTGGGGGCGAGCCAAAGAAGTTTTTGGGGCGCCACCATTGGTGCGATTGCAGGCCTTTTTTTTGGCCTGCCCGGAATCATTCTCGGGCCGTTTATCGGTGCGGTTCTTGGTGAGCTGAGCAGCGGCAGGGACGTGATCCACTCAAGCCGGGTCGGGGTTGGCACATGGCTGGGAATGATTGTTGCAACAGCCCTCAAACTGGCCATTGCCTTCCTGATGCTGGGGATCGTTGCTTTTCAGCTGGGGTTTGGGTCAGGCACGCCTGTATAAGCGCAACCAGATCCGGTTAAAACACTAAAGACTCAGTAACTGTTTTCGAAAGACCTCGAATTCTCCGCTATTTGTTTCAGAAAGCACACGCGCCTCCCTGACTTTCTCAAGCGCCGCAGGAAGCGGAACGTCAATACCCAGGGCCGCCCTGATCACTTCCAGGAATTTTGCTGGATGAGCAGTACAAAGAAAAACACCATGCTCATCACCATCCAGCTGCTCTTCCAGCGCCGACCATGCCAGCGCAGAATGCGGGTCTGCAAGATAGCCGTCACTGTACAGCGCTCGCAAGGCATCATTGGTTTCTTCATCACTGACCGAACATGCAGAGAGAATTTCCGTGAGATTCAAGCCGTGACGATCTCCCAGTTCAAGCACACGTGGAAAATTGTTGGGCTGGGAAATATCCATGGCGTTGGTCACGGTGGTCATCGTTGGCCTGGGATCCCAACGACCGGAAGACAGGAATCTCGGGTCCGTGTCGTTGCAATTGGTGGCAGCAATCACGCGCTTGTAGGGCAGACCAATGGCTCGCGCCAGGAGACCGGCAGTCAGATTCCCGAAATTGCCGCTGGGGACACAAAAAACCAACCTGGAAAGAAACGCTCGGGCAGCCTGTTCGGACATACCTGTAACTTTCTGAGCTGCGGCCTCGAAGTAGTAGCAAACCTGGGCAACCAGGCGCGCAATATTGATCGAGTTCGCTGAATTGAGGCCCAGGTCTTCACGCAGGGCAGGGTCATCAAACGCCATCTTGACCAACTGCTGGCAGCGATCAAAATCGGACTCTACCGAGATGGTTGTGACATTGTCTCCCAGGGTACAAAACAGTTTCTCCTGCAGGGGGGAAATCTTTCCCCTGGGGTAGAGAATGACTGCATTGATGCCCGGCTGCCCATGGTAAGCATGAGCCACAGCGGCCCCGGTGTCTCCGGAAGTCGCTGTCAGGATGGTCATTGGCCTTTCATTTTCACCCTCATCACGAAACTCCGCCAGGCAGCGTGCCATGAAGCGGGCACCGAAATCCTTGAATGCCAGTGACGGACCGTGAAAAAGCTCCAGGGCATCGATTCTGTCCGAAACAGGTGTCAGGGGCACCGGGAAATCAAATGCAGATGAGACGATTTCACGCATTCGTATCTCATCGATTTCTTCTCCCACCAGGTGCCCAAGAATGGCGACATTCCTGTCAAGGGAGTTAGCCTGCAACAAATCGAATAAGTTGGGCAGGGGACTGATTTGCTCGAAAAAGTAAAGGCCCTGCTCGCTGCCCAGACCCCGAACGACCGCTTGACGAAAGCTGACTCGCTCTTCAGTTTTCTTGATATTGATCAACACGTTATTTTTTCTGCCCCGAAATTCGTCCAGAACGCTCAGGCAATCGAGCGCGCACCACCAAGATCTGCACGGCAAATATGCACGAAGCCACGATCATTGGCGCGATAATTGTTATCCAGCCACACTTCAACTGCATTTCCTGCCTCGTAATCGTCGACAATTGCAAAAACCGTTGGGCCGGAACCGGATATACCCACTGCAATTGCACCAAGGTCCTTCAGCGCGGTCTTGGCGCTTTCGAAACCAGGAAGAAGGCCGCTTCTGTGCGGTTCAGCAATCAGGTCAATCACGGATTTACCAGCCAAAGAAGCATCACCCACATGCAGGGCGTGAATGAAACACGCAAAATTTGAAGCCTGTTCTATCGCAATTGATCTCGAAACCGCGTCGGGCAATACGGCGCGGGCTTTTTTAGTCTCAAGACGCGTACCTGGCCAGCAAACCACGACGCGCCAGGCTCCGGGCCAGGGCAGGGCATGTACATCCTGGCTCGCAGGCGGGCAAAGCCGCAAGCCGCCATAAAGGGAAGGGGCTATGTTATCCAGGTGGACATCACCTGAAATGCTGCCTTCCATTTCGGCCATTAACTCAAACAACTCCAGGTTTGTCAGCGGATGACGAAAGAATCGATTGAGTGCTTCCAGCGCAGCTACAACCGAACTGGCGCTTGAACCCAGGCCGCTGCCAATTGGCATGCGTTTTTCGAGGTGGGCTTTCAGAGGACGGACAATATCCCCGCGTTGATTGACTGCTTGTTGGAATCGCCTGCAGGAGGCAAGAACAACGTTGTCCTCAACCTCATCAGGCAGTTCCGAGGCGAACGTCCCGGAGACCTCCAGCGACCAGTCATCCTCTTTGGTCAACGCCAGGCTGACAATATCGCCAAGCAAGGTGCCATCGGCGGGTGACAGCGCCAGGCCCAGCGCGTCAAAACCGACAGAAAGGTTGCCAATGCTTGCCGGGGCAAACACCTTGATGTGGTCCATTATTTCGTCAGGCTTACTGTTCATGGGGCTTCCGGGTTAATCCAGTGGCCGCCAGGCGGTTCGTAAAAGGTCTGCAAATACCCCTGCAGCTGTGACTTCTGCGCCTGCACCGTAACCACGCAGCACCAGCGGTATCGGCGCATAGTAACGGGTGTGAAGTACCAGCGCATTTTCTCCGTCGCGCACTGCGCCCAGAGGCGCTGTGACCGGGGTCTCCTCGATTGAAACCCTGCACTTTTCCCCTTCAATTTTGCCAACATAGCGAAGTACCTTATTGTTCGATTTGGCCAGGTCTGCACGATCCCGGAAAACCTGGTCATACGCCTGGAGCGCCGTGACAAGGCCTTCACCACCACCGTCGGGCAACTGGTCAACCGGCACAACCGGTTCAACTTCGATGTCGTCCAGCTCGAGCTCCAGCCCGACTTCCCGGGCAATGATCAGCAGCTTGCGAGCCACATCCATTCCGGAAAGGTCATCCCGGGGGTCGGGCTCGGTGAACCCCAGGGATATGGCCTTTTCGACCGCTTCTGACAATGTCTCGCCATCATCCAGCACGCCCAGTATCATCGACAGGGAGCCGGAAAGTATGCCCTCAAAGGTTCCCAGCCTGTCACCCGATCGAAGCAGTGCCTGCATGTTGTCGATCACTGGCAGCCCCGCTCCAACATTGGTCTCATACAGGAACTTCTTGAAATTCTGGGCCGCAGCAGTGCGGAGCTCGTGGTAGTAGGCCAGATCCATGGTGTTGGCCTTCTTGTTTGCGGCCACGACATGAAACCCCGCACGCAGCAATGCCACGTACTGTCCGGCAAGCCCCTCGTCAGTGGTGCAATCTATGACGGTGGGGTTGATCAGGCCAAGCCGTTCCCGAATGTTGATGACATCTTCAATTGTCCAGGGCTGGCCCTGGTCCCTGAGTGCGGATTCCCAGTGATCAAGATCAATAGCGTTATTGGTCACCAGCAGCTTCCGGCTGTTGGCAATGGCCCGTACCCGTAACTCCATGTGAGACCTGAGCAAGTGTCCGGCCTGGCTCTGAAATTGTCTCAGAAGCTCAGACCCAACGTTCCCACAGCCCAGCAAAAGAACATCAATGTGGGTAGTCTTGCTGAAAAATGAGGTATGGCACGCTCGCGTCGCTGCTATTGCATCCCTGCCTTCAACCACCACCGCAATCGCGCTCTCGGTGGAACCCTGCGCAATGACTTCGACATTGATTCCGGCAGCAGAAATGGCCGTGAGAAAACGGGCGGCAATACCACGATAGTGCTTCATACCATCACCGACAATCGACACCATGGCCCGATCAGGCTGAACAAGAATGTCTTCGACCAGGCCATGCATTTGCTCAAAGTGGAACTCCTCCCTGAGCGCTCTTGCCGCTTTCTTGACTTCTTTTTCCCTGACACACAGCGTGATGCTGAACTCGGAAGACGACTGGACAATCAGCAGGATGGAAATGTTGTTGCGGGCAAGCGATTCTGTCACACGCCTTACAATACCGACACGCCCCTGCAAACCGCCGCCCTGGATGGTGATGGATGCAACCTCGGACAAATGCGATATTCCACGAACCACGCCATCTTTCGTTGCATCAGAGTGAACCAGGGTGCCCGGGCGCAGAGGATGCCAGGCGTTACGTATCTCACACGGTATTTCTGCTGCTGCCAGGGGTGAAAGCGCCTTGGCTGAAATCACGCTGGCACCGAAATAGGTCAGCTCCATTGCCTCTTCATAGCTGACCTCGCTGAGGCACACCGCGTTGAGCACCACGCCCGGATCAGCTGAAAAGAAGCCGTCAACATCTTTCCAGATCTGGCACTTTTCCGCCTGTAGTGCTGCGGCCACTGCAGCCGCTGAGTAATCAGTGCCGTTGCGCCCAAACAGCTGAATCTGTCCTCCTGGACCTTTTCCGTAAAATCCGGGCAAAACAAGGATGCTGGTCTCACTGCCAAGACGATGGGAAAGTTTTGATGACGCCGCATCAATATCAATCAGCGTATCAAGCTGATCGTCATTGGCCGGCGGCAACACATCAGTGTCACTCCAGGTGGCGTCAAGCCCGCGACTGACAAGCAAATCAGCCAGTAAACGGCTCGAGAAGCCTTCCCCGGTCGCGAGAATTTTTGCGCGGGATTCCGGCGGGCATTGCTGTAGCAGACGAATGCCTTCAAGCCATTCCGTTATCCTGATTTCCGCCTTGTTCAGAAATGAGCCTGCGCCCGGGGCGCTTTCAGGCCCGCCCGATAATGATTCCAGCACACGTTTCTGTGCCGAAATAGCGCTCCTGGCCTCCTCTGAAGGGTCGCTGCCTTCCTCTGCCCGGTCAATTGCCCTGAGGAGCTGGTCCGTGACGCCCCTGACCGCAGAAAGCACAACCACCAGCTGGTATCGGCCGGCGTATGATTCGATGACAGATACAGCAGCCTCAAAACCATTGAGGTCCGCAAGCATGCTGCCACCAAATTTCTGGACAAGGATGGGCTTTTTTGTTTCGCTCATTTCATCTGCAACTCAGTAAGCATCCTGGTGAACCGAGCGCATCGCCCGGCCGGAAGGGTCATTCAATTCCTGTAAGGACTGGTCCCAGAGCACGGCTTCCGGCGTGCTGCAGGCCACGGTTGGGCCGCCAGGGACAGTGCGCGCGGCCGATGCCAATGGGAACATCCTTTCAAAATGACTTCGGAAAAGGTAAGCCTCTTTTGAAACAGGCGTATTGAATGGAAAACGGCTCTCGGCACGCTTGAATTGCTCATCAGTGATGTGCTCTTCAGCATGATCCTTAACAGCATCGATCCAGCCATAACCCACACCGTCAGAAAACTGCTCCTTTTGTCGCCAGGCGATGGATTCAGGTAACAGGTCGCTGAATGCCTCGCGAAGGATGTGTTTTTCAATCCGGCCATTTCCCGCCATCTTGTCTGCCGGGTTCAGGCGCATTGAAACATCGAGAAAATCACGGTCCAGAAACGGAACCCGCGCCTCTATGCCCCACGCCGCCATGGCCTTGTTGGCACGCAAACAATCATAGCTGTGCAGACGTGAAAGTTTGCGGACGGTTTCCTCGTGGAACGCTTGTGAATCCGGCGCTTTGTGAAAGTAAAGGTACCCCCCGAATATCTCGTCAGCGCCTTCGCCAGAGAGCACCATCTTGATGCCCATCGCTCGTATCTTGCGCGCCATCAGGAACATCGGCGTGGCAGCGCGAATGGTGGTGACGTCATAGGTTTCGAGGTGATAGATCACCTCTTCCAGCACATCCAGACCATCCTGGATGGTGAATGTAAATCCATGGTGGACGGTACCTATATGATCGGCTGCCGTCCGGGCTGCTGCCAGGTCGGGAGACCCTTCCAATCCAATCGCGAAGGAATGGAGGCGAGGCCACCAGGCCGGACTTTCCTCATCGTCCTCAACCCGCATTGCAGCGTGTTTTGCTGCCAGGGCAGCGATGATCGAGGAATCCAGGCCGCCGGAGAGCAGCACTCCGTAGGGCACATCCGTCATCAAGTGGCCTGTTACCGCGTCTTCAAGCGCTGTGCGCAATGCGGCCCGGTCAGTTTTTGCAGTCGCGACAACATCGAATGCCTCCCAGTCACGATTATAGAAACGTTGAGGGGCTTCCTGTCCGCTGACCCAATAATGGCCCTGGGGGAATTCTTCGACCTCGACGCAGACATCCATCAGCGCTTTCATTTCTGATGCCACGAACAACTGACCCTGGTCATCATGACCAAAATAGAGTGGCATGATCCCTATCGGATCTCTGGCAATCAGCCATTGATCAGATTCTTCATCGTAGAGACAGAATGCGTACATTCCGCTGAGTTTTTCGAGCAATCCCTGCGGATCATCAGTACCATGCTCCAGCCACAGGGGCAGGATGACTTCGCAATCTGACTCTGTCCTGAAATTGTATCGACCCTCAAATGATTCGCGAATAGACTGGTGATTATAGATTTCACCATTCACCGCCAGCGCCTGCCGGCCGCTCTCGCTGAGTATGGGTTGTGCGCCGGTATTGATGTCGACGATCGCAAGTCGTTCATGGGCCAGTACCGCATTAGGCGCAGTATAAATACCGCTCCAGTCTGGTCCCCTGTGGCGCATCAGTCGCGTTTGCCGCAACGCCATTTTGCGAACCAGTTTCAAGTCCTGGCGCAGGTTTAGCACGCCGAAAATCGAACACATGGAAATTCCCCGGAAAAACAGTTAGCTGAATAGACCGATGTTAAGGGTAAAGGCGTTGAAGGCCAAGCCCGGAGTAGCAACCCGGAGTAGCAACCCGGAGTGATCCGAATCAAGTCATATGGAAAGTCCAGGCGCGAGTGTTTCGATCTCAGCTGATCATGCAGCAGAAACCATCGGTGCGGGAGCAACTCTCCATGCCTCGGCCAGTTCCCCTTCGATGAAGCGTTTTTGACTTTCCATGTAGGTTTCCCTGATCAGTGCAACGGTGTCCCCCTGGTTCATCAGGCCGGCTGAAAACCCGGGCTTCGCTGGATCAATGATATGGCGGGCGACTGCGGCAAAGTGATTGACAAGATCACCCGGGCTTTCACATCCCAGCGATACCCTGACCGTATTGGGATAAATACCGCACCGGCGCTGATCTTCAAGGCTTAGCTCTGAATGCGTTGTCAAACCCGGGCAACTGATTATCGTGTTGGTCTGGCCAAGGCTGATCTGATGTGAATAGACAGGCTCCAGGTTGTCGAAGAACCGTCGAAAAGTTTCGGAATCAAGGCTTCTCATTTCAAACGTGAACAATGGTGCCGGCAACCCCAATGCCAGCTCTTTTTCACGAATACCTGCATTGCAATGACCCTCAACCGCGTTGCAGTTCACCTGAATATCGGGATGGGCATCCAGGTAGCGGGCCAGGATGATGGTATTGATACACTTGGAAAGCATGCGAAGACCAAGAGTGCGCATGCCCTCCATGATTTCAAAAGCTGAATCGGCAGACAGGAATGCCCCTTTGACGTAATAAACATTCCAGAACATGGTTTCTTCCCAACCCGGCTGGCCCTTGGGCAGGAACATGTCCTCGTTTCGGGCAATGGCGCAACCACCAATCACCGATCCGGTTCCGGACAGATCCTTGGTATAGCTGTGAACCAGGAAGTCAGGACGCTCGGCCGGGTCTTCTGCCTGGAGGGGACGCTGCAGAAAAGGCGTTCCCACCGTGGCATCGAGAACCACGCGGATTCCCAATTGATGAGCGGTCTTGCAAAGTTCGGGAACATCCAGCACAAAGCCATGTGGATTACATGGCGATTCCAGGTAAAGATAGGCCTGGCGGCCATCACGCAACCGGTCTGCATGATTTTCACGGACCCGGCTCCAGCAAGCCAGGAAGTCGTCAACCGTCGCGCCATCGAAAGGCTCGACAGCAATATCCAGGTTTGAAGGTTTGGCGTACCAGTCATTCAACAACTGGTGCACGCCGCCATAGACGTTGCGGCTCGAGATGACAATGTCGCGATGACCAAGGAGATGCGATAGCGTGGAATCTATGGCGGCCATACCGCTGTTGAAGTTCCAGGCGAGATACTCCGGTGCAAGCTGGCCACACTCAAGGTCAACAATGTGGTTGGCCAGCGCGATGGATGTCGGGTTGAGCAGGCGGGAATACACCGGATGCATGAACTCACGGCCTTCGAATGCATCGGCTATCCAGTCGGCACAGGCGAAAGTATATGTCGCGGTGCGGGCAATGACCGGTGTGGCCGAAAACAGCGCAGCAACATTGTCTACAAGGGGATATGGCCCATGTGCGGCATTGGTGGCGTTGGATAATCCAAGTTGTTGATGGCTGCGGCGAAACCCATTCTGAAAGGCATCCAGAATTTTTGCGATCTGGAAGGACAGGAATTTCTTGGCATTGAACAAGGCGATGCTGTCGTCATGCTCAAGATTTGCAATCTCCTGCTGGGCCAGCACCCAGAGGTCATCGATGCTTCCCTGGCAGCCATAAAGCTGTTCTGCCAGCGTTGCCAGCTGTTTTCCAAACTGTCCACCAGGGTCAATTCCAAAATGTAGTAACTGCTCATCGACAAGGTGGCTAATGTCAGGGGCTATTGAAGAGTTTCTTACCGGAGAGAGTGTGCTGGATACCTTGCTGACTAATGCATTCATCGAAATATCCTCAATAAGACATAATATTTTGTAAAAGATATAATTATTCTAATTTATTGCACTGAATTAGAATTCTTCCCGAATTTAATTCGGAAAAAGGTGAAAAAAACCATCATGGATCGAACAGACTTCGAAATCGTGCGTCAATTGCGCAGAAATGCCCGGATTTCAAACAAGGAGCTGGCCAAAAGCGTTGGGCTGGCCGCATCGACCTGCATCGTCCGTGTGCGGAGACTGCAAAACGAAGGTGTCATCAGGGGGTTTCACGCGGACCTTGATGCAAGCGCAATCGGCATTGGTTTACAAGCGCTTGCAAGCGTTCGGCTCAATCGTCACAAGCGAGTTGAAGTTGAATCATTCATGGAGCACATACTTGCCTGCCCGGAGGTTGTCCAGGTGCATCACCTGAGTGGCAAAAATGACTTTCAGGTTCATATTGCCGTCAGCAACTCACATCACCTTCGGGACTTTGTACTGCAGGCGTTTACCGAACGGCCGGAGGTAGACCACGTGGAAACTTCGCTGGTTTATGAAACCTGGGACAGCTGGGAAGTGCCGATAAACCCTGAACTCGTCAACCCGGACTGATTTGCCGGGAAGGCTAACGCATACCTTTCTGCAGCTTGACCAGTGCCTCGGCACCCGGGCTGAGGTCTTTGTATTCTCTTTTTGCCAGGGGCATTGCTTCAGTATTCGAGATGGCGTGCATTTCCGGCAGGTCTTCGTCGATATAAAGCAAACCGGTCACCACTTCGCCTTTGGCGCGCTGCTCTTCAAGGTAGTGCACAACAGTGCTTCGCTCGGAGGGATCGTAACTTTCATCGGCCTTGCGCAATCGTATGCTGCTGCCATCATGCAGTTTGACCGAAACCGCATCTCCTTCGGCATACTCCGTTTCGATTTGCTCGGCTGGTGGTACGAAATCGGTGTAGACAGCCGGATGATAATTCTCACGCGTATAGGCATAACTCTTGGTTGAGCCTTCATGATCATTAAAGGTCACACACGGCGAAATCACATCCAGCACTGCACAGCCCTCATGACGAATGCCTGCCTTGATCAGCGGAACAAGCTGGTCGCGGTCGCCCGAAAACCCGCGTGCGACGAAACTGCCGCCAAGGGCGATGGCTGTTGATACAGGGTCGATAGACTGCATCACGTTGACCTCACCTTTCTTGGCGCGGCTGCCCGGATCTGCCGATGCGGAAAACTGGCCCTTGGTGAGGCCATAAACGCCGTTATTCTCGATGATGTACAGCATGTTCAGGTTACGGCGCACCACGTGGCCGAACTGCCCAAATCCGATTGAAAGCGAATCACCGTCGCCGGAAACTGCGATGCAGACCAGGTCACGATTACCAGCCATGGCACCGGTGGCCACTGATGGCATTCGTCCATGCACGGAATTAAAGCCATGTGCACCATGGACAAAATAGGCAGGGGTCTTGGAAGAACAGCCAATGCCCGAAAGCTTGATGACGTCCTCAGGTGGAATCGCAAGCTCGAAGAACGCCTGGACGATCGCAGCTGTGATGGAATCATGGCCGCAGCCGGCACAAAGGGTGCTGAGCCCGCCTTCATAATCGCGCAACGTCAGCCCAATGGCGTTTTTTGCCATTCCGGGAAGATTGATTTTAGGTTTCTGGATATAGGTCATCGGATATTTCTCACGCTGCCACCTCCTTGCGAACATGTTCTCGCAGGGCATCCACGATGCAATCACTCGGAATGGGTAATCCGTTGTAGTGCAACACTGAAACCAGCTTCTCTGGTGAGGCACCGGTTTCCAGCATCAACAGTGACCGCATCTGGGCGTCTCTATTTTGTTCCACAACGAAGATCGTCTCGTGCTCATCGATAAAGGCTTTGACTTCCTCACTAAACGGGAAAGCGCGCAAACGCATGTACTCGGCATGAATGCCGTCAGCATCGAGTCGGTCCATCGCCTCCATTACTGCGCCGTGCGAACTGCCAAACGCGATGATGCCATATGCGCTTTGTTTGCCCGAACGAATGACTTCCGGTGCGGGCACGATTGTTTTTGCGGTTTCCCATTTAACCAGCAGTCGATCAACCACGTCCTGGTACTCGTCGGCATCTTCAGTGTAACCACCATAACGGTTGTGACCGGAGCCCCTGACAAAATAAGCACCCCTGGAATCACGCCCCGGCAGGGTTCGATAGGGAATTCCGTCCCCGTCCGTGTCGAGGTAACGATGGAATTTCTCCATGCCATCAAGTTCTTTCGGGCCCAGCACCTTGCCTCGATCCGGCTGGAAGCTGTCATCCCATTCAAGCTCCGGAATCATCCAGTCATTCATACCGATATCGAGATCAGAAAGGAAAAACACGGGCGTTTGTAACCGCTCTGCAAGATCAAACGATTGCGCGGCCATCTCAAAACATTCGTGCGGATCTTTAGGCAGCAAAATCGGGTGCCGCGTATCGCCGTGCGACGCATAGGCCGCCAGCATCAAATCACATTGCTGGGTCCGCGTTGGCATGCCGGTTGAAGGCCCCACACGCTGAACGTCAATGAAGACCGAAGGGATTTCTGCGTAGTAAGCGAAACCGATAAATTCACTCATCAGCGAAATACCTGGGCCAGAAGTTGGTGTGAAGGCGCGAGCACCGGTCCAGTTGGCACCAAGCACAATTCCGGCTGCAGCCAGTTCATCTTCTGCCTGGATAATGCAGTACCGTCGCTCGCCCGTTTCCGGGTCGGTGCGAAACATGTCGCAGTAACTCTTGAAAGCATCCATCACCGAAGTCGATGGTGTAATGGGATACCAGGCGCCAACAGTGGCCCCGGCGTAAACCGCACCAAGTGCGGTTGCGGCATTGCCTTCAATCAGAACCTTTCCCTTGTTGCCATCCATCTTTTCTGCGCGCGCGGGCAGGGGGCAGGTAAAGTGCTCGGCGGCATAGTCATAGCCGAGCATGATGGCCTTGAGGTTGCTGTCAACCAGCTTGGGCTTGGCGGCAAAGGTTTCTTTGAGCAGTTCCTGGATGATCTCCAGATCAATATCAAGCAGTGCGGCCAGCACGCCCACATAGGCGACGTTTTTCATAAGGATGCGCACACGGGCAACACTGAAATTTTCATTGGCCAGCTTGGCCAGCGGCACACCCAGCACCGTGATGTCTTCCCGCTGTAAGGAGCGCTCCCTTGGC
Organism: Lysobacterales bacterium; assembly: GCA_035267185.1. GTDB lineage: Bacteria > Pseudomonadota > Gammaproteobacteria > Xanthomonadales > SZUA-36 > JAUIBE01. The sequence goes on from DATFLY010000097.1 coordinate 104,934, forward strand.
CAGGTCGAATCGTAGATCAGGAATCCACCGGGGCTGACTTCCGCCAGGTCTTTTTTGTAGGTCTGGGCGTTCATGGCAACCATGACATCAACGCGGCCCGCGCGTGCCATGTAGCCGTCCTTGTTGGCGCGAATTTCATACCAGGTCGGAAGCCCCTGGATATTGGACGGGAACATATTCTTGCCGGTGACCGGGATGCCCATCCGGAACAGGGCCTTCATCAGCAGGCCATTTGCACTGGCTGAACCCGTGCCATTGACGGTTCCGATCTTCAGGACAAAGTCGTTGATGCGGCTTTGCTGTGCCGTCATGATTTCTCTCCGGCGTTAGCTTTGGCGTAATCTGCAGCCTTGGGGAATTCCAATAGCGATTTCTGCATGTCCCAGGCTGCGGTCGGGCAACGCTCTGCACAAAGTCCGCAATGGACACAGAAATTCTCGTCCTTGACCATCACGCGCCCGGTCTGCTTGAGTCCATCCGACACGAACAGTGGCTGGTCTTTTTCCAGCCTGGGTGCTTTCAACTTGCCCTCAATCTCCTCCTGCTCGCCATCACCGGTAATGGTCAGGCACTGTGTGGGACAGATGTCGATACAGGCATCACATTCAATACAAAGGTTGTCGAAAAACACCGTTTGGATATCGCAATTCAGACAGCGCTCCACTTCCTGTGCGGTCTGCTCGGCATCAAAACCCAGCTCAACCTCGGTGGTGATCTGCTGGAAACGCTCAGTCAGTGGCACATGCTTCATGATTTCCCGGGCTGAAGGATCAAAATCGTTGGAGTAACTCCACTCATGCATGCCCATCTTGCGACTGCCCAGGTTCAGCCTGTCTGGCAAACGCTCATTCAGGTCCTTGCCGTGACAGTGAAGATGAATGGAAGCTGCTGCCTGGTGACCGTGCTCAACAGCCCAGATAATGTTTTTGGGACCGAAAGCTGAATCACCACCGAAGAACACACCCGGACGGGTCGATTCAAACGTGGTTTTATCCACGATCGGTTCTTCCCACTCGTTGAACTCCAACCCGATGTCGCGCTCAATCCAGGGGAAAGAGTTTTCCTGGCCGATGGCCAGCACCACATCGTCACAGGGGAAGAACTTTTCACCCACCACGCGGGTTTCAGTGATTTTTCCGTCCTCGATGGTGTAGTTCATTTCTTCGAACAGCATGCCCTTGAGCTTGCCGTCCTCGATCACGAACTCCTTCGGTGAGTGGTTGATCACAATCTCAACCTTCTCTTCCTCGGCATCTTCAAGCTCCCAGTCGGAAGCCTTAAAGAAGTCCCGGGGTTTGCGCGCCATGACCTTGACGTCTTTCGCGCCCAGGCGCAGGGAGGTCCGGCAGCAATCCATGGCCGTGTTGCCTACACCAATGATCAGCACCCGTTCACCGATTTCTTCGATGTGCTTGAACGCGACTGCCTCAAGCCAGTCGATCCCGATGAAAATATTTTCGCTGTCGTAACGACCCGGAAGCTTGAGTTCCTTTCCTCGAGGCGCACCGGTTCCGACAAAAACGGCGTCATAGCCCTCATCAAGGAGGTCTTTCATGCTCTCAATGGGGTGGTTGTAATGAACCTCAACACCCATGTCGACAACCATTGCGATCTCTTCATCAAGCACCGGGGCGGGAAGGCGGAAGGCAGGAATGTTGTAGCGCATCAGTCCGCCTGCAATGGATTGAGACTCAAACAGCGTGCATTCGTAACCCAGGGGCATCAGGTCATTGGCAACCGTTAATGAGGCACAGCCTGCGCCGATCAGAGCAATTTTCTTGCCGTTCTTTTTTTCCGGGATAAGTGGCAGCCGATCAGATACGTCTTCACGATAATCAGCTGCAACCCGCTTGAGACGACAGATGGCAACCGGTTTCTGGCCAATGCGTCCCCGTCGACAGGCAGGCTCACACGGGCGATCGCATACCCGGCCCAGGATGCCCGGAAACACGTTGCTCTCCCGATTCACCATGTAGGCGTCAGTGAACCGGCCCTGGGCAATCAGGCGGATGTATTCAGGTACGTCGGTGTGGGCAGGACAGCCCCACTGACAGTCAACGACCTGGTGGAAATAGTCTGGATTTGAAGTGTCAGTACGTTTCATTCGTTGCCGCTGCCTTAGCCTTTGTATTCACCAGTTCTTGTCAATGGATGTGGCGCACAGCGTGCTATTTGGCGAAAGGATACCCGTTTTGAAACGCAATTTGCACCAGAGATGGTCGTTGATTTGATATTGTTTCCTGATTCTGCAAATTGTTTCCGTTGCCAGGTCCCTGTATTGCTATGAATCTTACCCGCTTTTTTACATTGGTTTTCTGCTTTACATCACTTTTTCCATCTTATTCGTTTGGTGCTGAAAAGGAGGATCTCCAGACGGAGGTTCGACAGTGGCGCGAGGCCAACGAACAGAGCATTGTTGACGGTTTCGTCGATTTGCTGAAAATTCCGAATGTTGCCAGTGACACCATCAACATTCTTCGCAACGCCGATCATCTTGTAAGCCAGTTTGAGGCACGCGGCTTTAGCACCAGCCTGCTGGAGTCCGATGGCCCGCCCGCGGTTTTTGCGGAAAAAGTGATACCAGGCGCAGATCGAACCATCCTGGTTTATATCCACTATGACGGACAGCCCGCAAATGCGGATGACTGGGCTTCAGATCCATGGAC